>CAIRHD010000102.1 GCA_903878265.1 uncultured Bacteroidales bacterium
GAACAAAGCTTTTAGGTTTTCTTCCGGATCGGTTGTCAGTTGAATATTTGACAGCCTTTTTTCGGTATTGGAGGCCAGGTAATTTAGCATCGACAGTATGATTTCCTCTTTACTTTCAAAATGACGGTAAATGGCACTTTCTGAAAACTGCATTTCTTTTGCCAGGTTTTTTATTGTCAGCCCACTTACTCCTGAGGCTGTTAATATTTTACCGGCTGCTTCAATGATCTCTAATTGACGGGGAGTGATATCCATTTTGAATGGTTTTTAATATTGTAATGTGTTTCTGTTTGATTTTTAACCGAATGTAGTCTAAAGGACTTTAGTCTGACTTGTTGGTCTTGGTGCTTTTACAACCAAAATCCTGGCTAAACTGTCGGAACTATTGCTGATGTAATGTACAATATCGGCAGGACTTTCAACAAGTGTATCGGCTTCGCATACTTCGCTTTCGTCGCCGATATGTATAGTTGGAGTGCCTTCGACTATAAAGAAAAACACATCAACCGGAGTTTTATGCGGTTTCAGGCTTTCGCCTGGTTTTAATGCCATAAGCATTGCTTGCGCCGATTCCTTGTTATACATTTCCCTCACGTCAATTTTGTGGGGAGTATCTTTAACTAACTGATGCTGGTATTTGGTGATTATCATTTTGTAAGGTTATAAAGTGACTAATGATAAATAGTAAGTGAATGCTCGCTCACAAAGGTAAGCTATAAGACATATGTTATGCAAGTTTTTTGAAAAATATTTTTAATTGCTGTTATCCAGGCACTTGAATAGTTTTGGGGTCCTGAAATTGAAAATAATATCAAAAATGTAGAAGGAGAATCTTCTAAAAACAGTCAGGAAGAGTAGTTGCTGCTTTATTTTCAGTTAAACAAATCTACGATTTCTAAGTATGGAATAACTTATTGAATCGCACCAACCCGAAACACATCAAACCCATTCTCTTTAACCATCTGCATCGCAGGCTGTTTTTGCATTATTGCTCCGCCCCAGTAGTTATGATCATAGATATGCGGCGTTTTAAACCAGCTATCTGCATTCATAATGATTTCAATAGTACGTGTTTTGTTTTCTTCCAAAGTAAAAGATGAATTGGGCAACTTTACGTTAAAATAATTCTGTACAAATGCATAAATTGAATCCACTTCAATTACATTACTCTTGTATAACTGCCCGATCCCCAGGTGAAAAGCGAAGCTCTTTATCACATTTTCACTATCCTTCCAGCTCCCGTTAATCATCATATAATGATAACCTCCGCCTAAAATATCCGGCCACATCATATTCACTTCGGGCGGATTAACAAACCGAAACGATTGGTTTTTCTCTTTTGTGATTCCGAAAATAAAGGAAACTGAATCATACGCTCCGGTGGCAATATCATCATATACGTCCCAGGTAAGGGTTGAAGGAATATCAATATCAACATAATGAATATCGGTCCACTCGCTGATCAGTTTAGATGTTCCATCCGATTTATGAAGGGTAACATCTGATATAAAATACATGACTTGGTTAATCTCATAAGGGTTTCCGGCGGCATTTATATATTTCATATTATCCTTTTCTAACGGCAACCAATCCACCAGGTGCGTAAAATTAAATGAAATATGCCCTGTCGTTTTTCCGGCATCATGCGTATCATTCTTACATGATATATCCAGGAACAATAAAGCCCCCAGGATTATCAAAACAAACAAGGCATATTTCATTTTCACGATTTATTATTTAACTATAAAGGCTTAGATTGATAGATTAAGATTCACAAAAAATACTCTGCCCGGTTCATACAATTTCTCAGTTGAACCAATAATTTTACGGTTCAGATGTTCGTAATACGAAACATCAAAGATATTATTGACACCGGCATTGATATCGATATTCTTACTCACCTTGTAAGCAAGCGAAAAATTCATAATTGAGAATCCCGGTGTTTCAGGCTCATAAAAAGCATCTGAAACATGTTTCTGGGCAGACACCAAACGATACGAGACCTTTGGAACAAGTTTCCCATGCAACAACTGATAATTTACGCTGAGAGTTGTTTCAAACGGCGGAATTTCAGGCAATGCGTCGTTTTTTATAACTGTATCTCCTGTTACCTGTCCTGCTTTAATAATATACTTGGTTACCGTAGGAATCATGCCATACGTGATGGCAGCTATCACATTAACTCCAAGTTTATAGGCTTGTGGTGAAGTATATCCAAACTCGAAACCCGTAAAAGTCGCATTATCAACATTTACATATTGTTTCACTCCCGGTGCTCCAAGTGTTGCAGGCATAATAACTGATGATGGAAGCATTTTTGCTGAAATGTAATCCTTTACATAAGAGTAAAAACCATTCACATACATGCTTCCAAGCTTCAAATCTGAGTATTTAACTGTAAGATCAACCTCGTTATTTGTCTCCGGTTTAAGCTGTGGATTGCCCAGGTAGTCGTAATTATCGTACCCTACACTGAGCAGTTTAATATAGCGTTCGAGCATATTCGGGCTTCGCGTGCCGCGGGCAATGGCTAAAGACACCGAAAGCTTTTCGCTAATTTTATGTGTTATTCCAAGGTTTGCACTCAGGTTTACAAATTGCGAAGCGGTTTCATTAAAATATTCCACGCCGTTTTTAATCAGCTTCAGAGTATCTTCCGAATCTGCATTGTTAAAATCAACCCGAATAGCTGCATCAAGTTTGAATGTTTTGAAACTGGTATTGTAACCGGCAAACACTCCTCCGTTTTGAATAACGGCCTTATTCCAAAGATTAAACCTTTTTGTTGAAGTCGTTCCCATCATCAGCATAGTCATGGTGCGAATTCCATCTTTGTATATGTTTTCAAAATCCATGCCCACAGACAAATTCTGGTTCTTAATTTTCATACCCAGTATAGCCTTTCCACCTGTATTTATTGCGTCTACATCGGCAACCATTTGCTTGGCTTGCCAGGTCTCTCGGTTACTGTTATCCATCAGGTGGTTAACATTGGTCCGGTAAATCTTAACATCCAGTGTTTTTATTACCTCTGAAATATCCTTAGCCGAATAATCCAGGGACATCATCCGGGTATCATCGCTTTTTTCGTCCATGGTAAGTGCCGGGAACATCACATCTCTGCCATGCGATTCGCTGTAAGCAGCCAGAATAGTCTGTTTATCGGTGATGGCCCATCCTGCTTTCGCCCCATAATTGTACTTTGTGAACGATGTGTTATAGGTAGTTGTTTCACCGTCAGCCTTTCCGCTGCTGTAATTACCATACTTACGGTACCCTCCCGATGCCCTGAAATACACTTTACTGTTTCCGCCATAGAGCGAGAAATATTCCTTGGCCCCGTCCCAGTTGGTTTCGTAACCGAACATAGCATTACCATGAATCTCAAATTTCGCATACGGATGCGGATCTTTTGTCTGCAGATCGATTACTCCACCCAGCGAAGGTCCATAATTCAGCAGGAAAGGGCCTTTCACCACATTAATCTGCGAAAGTTCTTCCACTTCTACATGTGCCGAAACCGGATCCATCCGATTCGGACAGCCGTTTTCAATTTTCATACCGCCATCCATCACCACGTTTAGCTGGCTGAATTTGAAACCGCGAACAACAGGATCAATGGCTCCGCCCCCTTTTCGAATACCAGCTACATTAGGAATACTGCGCAGGTAATCCCCCACATCACGGGTCGAAACCGATTGCATAATTTCTTTCGAAACCTGGGTGGATAAAAAAGGTGTTTTTTTAATTAGGGTATCTGTGATAACAACGCCCCCGAGCACAATTGTGTCGGTCAGATGTTGTGCCCTGGTTCCCACCGCAAGCAGAAGAAAACAGCTTATAAACAGGTAAATTTTCTTTTTCATTTGATAGTAAATTCGTCTTAATGATTGAATTAGAAGCATACGCACCAACCCTATCCAGATCAGCGCAGAATTTTAACTTAGTAAGTCCTCTCCCTGCGAGCATGGAGAGACAGAGAGGGTATTTTGTCTTTAAAAATAAATGACACACTCCTATCCATGTAGAATTACCAATGCCCAATGAAGAATTATCTGCGATAAATTCCACATTGCAACATCTTTTCCTTGAGGGAAATATGCATTCAGCATTACATGTCCTGATTTGTAAAGATTCCCATTACCTAGAAAACTGTAATCGTTGAAAAATTCCTAGACAAATGGGTATGTATAAGTTTTCGGAGGCACAAAAACGGCATTAACCGCCAATAATTGAAAATTGGTAGAATTGAAAATCAAATAACGTATATTCTTTTTTTGCAGAACAGAATGCCAGGCTTTAGAAGCCAGGAATTCATCCGTGTCTTTTAATTGTATTCTTTTCTCAGTGTTTTTAGATTCACCCTCCGTATTGGTACTGGTCTTTTTAAGTTGTTTCACCAGGTAGCATTTGCCTTTACAGCAACTATGCGGTTTATTTCGGTTTACACAAAGGTTCTTTGCTATGTAATCCTTGTGTATCAAATAATCAATAACAGGAAGTACCGGAATTATTAAATACGCGGTCAGTACTATTAGCAGAAAACTCGATACTAGTATGGATTTCATAGTAAATGTTGTAGGACAAATTTACATAGATGATTCCAATATCCTCCAATCAATTTTAAATAAGATTGCTTTCCCAAATTATCTGTTCAGCGATAATTTGATAAACTCAATCCTATTCATCTATTTAACTATCAAGGTGTTTCTATCAAATTTCTTTAGCATCCATCGGATAACGAACCAGGAAACAGCGATTAGCAAAGGCCAGGTTAAAAGCCAAATTATTTGTGTAATCATGATTGAATTTATTAGTCTTAAATGAAAAGTACTTAATGTTTTAAGGTCCGCCTTGTCGCCTTTCGCCTTGTCGCCCCTCATCAATCGTGTCATCATGTCAAATCAGTAAACATGTGTTTCACTTTCAAGCTCTTCGATATCTATTTTCTTAGTATCAATCGCACGCCATGCTATCCAGATATATGCAATTACAAAAGGAACCAGCAACGATACATAGCTCATAATTGTTAAGGTATATTGACTTGAAGAGCTGTTCTGAATAGTAAGCGAACTCTGCAAATCGAAAGTGGATGGATAGTAAGCGGTATTGTTAAATCCAGCTAGCAGGAACAAAGCTAAAACTGTAAGTATGGTGCCAATTCCTGCGCCCCATATTCCTTTGGTACTGCATTTCTCGAAACAGGTAAGCGGCCGAATGATTCCAATCAGAACCAATGCCACTCCCATAACAAACATTACTGCTACAACCGGCATTTGAAGCAGGTTATGCAGGTATTTATAGGGTTGCACAAATACTTCTTTTGTTTCGGGATTTACTGCAAAACCGCTGGACAATAAGGTCCAGATCACAAAAGTGAGAAAGAAAAACACAAAAGGAATGGCGTTAATAATAAGTTGTTTCTTAACACGTTCCATCATTTCGGCATGTTTGATCCGGTTCATAAAATAAAGCAAAGCGAGAACACGCGATAGAAAGAGAACTGCCAATCCTAATGATAGATTATGGAGGCTTAATGCAGCTTCGAGGCCATGTGCAGGGCCAGTCCATTCCGAAATTACCGGCATTTTATCACCGGTAAGGCGCGTAATATTCATAAAGTTAACCGAAAACTGTGAGCCGGTAAAAAAGGTAGCTACAGCGGTTCCAATCAATAGTGGAGCCAGGATACCATTGAGAAGTAAAAATGTTTCATACGTTCTTTTGCCCAGAAAATTCCCGGCTTTACTGCGGTATTCGTACGATACAGCCTGGATGACAAACGCAAACAGTATCACAATCCACACCCAGTAAGCTCCGCCAAAGCTGGTTGAGTAAAATAAGGGGAAAGAAGCAAAGAATGCGCCGCCAAAAGTTACCAGCGTTGTAAATGTGAACTCCCATTTTCGGCCAAGCAGGTTGATCAGGATGGTGCGTTCGTCATTGGTTTTCCCAATGGTATAAATAAGTGTTTGACCTCCCTGCACAAACATCAGGAAAACAAGTATGGCTCCCAGCAGCGAAACGATTATCCACCAGTAATGCTGCAATGTGATATATGAAAATGCTTCGAACATGATTCTTTGGTTTTAAGGATTAGTTATTCGCTGATGCGGTTTCTGTTGTGGATTTATCTTCGTCAGGTCCTTTTTTGATCTGCTTTATCATAATTTTAATTTCAGCAATCAGTAAAGCTGTGAAAATGAGAAAGAACATCCAGAAGGTAATTTGAACCGAAGCCGGTTTAAGTTGCGACACGGCTGCAATAGTTGGCAATATATCCTGTATTACCCAGGGTTGACGGCCAACTTCAGCTACCACCCATCCTAATTCGGAAGCGATATAAGCCAGTGGTATTGACCATAACATGGTATAAAGAATAAAACGCTTCTTAGCAATTTTATCTTTCAGTGTAAGGACTAGTACCACCAGGAACAGAAGCCCGAAATGAACACCCAGTCCAACCATAACCCGGAACGAATAAAAAGTAGTTGGCACACTTGGAATCAGTTCGTGTACATCGCGCCCGGCATAATAACCATACCCAAAATATTTATAATTTTCCTCAAATCTGATTTTAGCCGCATTCGCAAGACTATCGTTCCCGGCCTTTTTTGCATTCTTATATTCGGCCAGCGATGTAATGGCAATTTTGCCCAGCTCGCTTTTTTCTTTATAGGAAAGAATCCGCCTTTCCAGGTTTCCATGAACCAGGTCTTTTATTCCGGGAACATAAGCATTTGGATCAAGGAAAGCCATGTACGAGAGCATATTGGGGATTTCGATCTGAAACCTGAAATCCTGTTTTTTGTGCGAAGCTTCTTTTGCATCTTCTTTTAAGATACCGATAGCAACCAGTGGTGCATTCTGAACTCCTACATACAAATTCTCCATCGATGCAAATTTCATTGGCTGGTATTTTGCCATATTCCTTGCTGATCCATCGCCGGTTAAAACAACGAAGGCGGTTGTTATCAGCCCGAATGTCGCTGCCACTATAATACTTCGCTTTGCAAATAAATGTTCGCGGTTTTTGAGTAAATACCAGGCACTTACACCCATCACAAATACTGAAGCAAGCACATAGCCTGATGAAATGGTGTGCAGAAATTTATTGATGGCAACCGGCGAAAATAGCACTTCCCAGAAATTCACCATCTCGTTTCGGGCTGTATCTGGATTAAACCGCATTCCAACAGGATTCTGCATCCAGGCATTGGCAACCAAAATCCATAAGGCCGAAAGGTTTGACCCGATAGCAACCAGCCAGGTCGAAAGCAAATGAAATCTCTTACTCACTTTATTCCAGCCAAAGAACATTACAGCTATAAACGTACTTTCGAGGAAAAAGGCCATAATACCTTCAATTGCTAATGGCGCTCCGAAAATATCACCTACAAACCAGGAATAGTTCGACCAGTTTGTTCCGAATTCAAATTCGAGAATAATTCCGGTTGCCACGCCAATGGCAAAGTTTATACCGAAAATCGTCATCCAGAATTTTGTGATCCGTTTCCATTCGGGGTTCCCTGTACGCACGTATAGGGTTTCCATAAAAGCCACAATAAATGAAAGTCCAAGGGTAAGCGGTACAAACAGCCAGTGATACATGGCCGTGAGTGCGAATTGTGCCCGCGACCAGTCAACCAGCGAAAAATCAATGTGTTCCATATAGCTCTATTTAGTTAATTGCTCAATAACATAATTGCTTTTATCTTTTTCGGAAGTAAATCTTGACCCCAGGAAGTCATGAAAGAAAAACAAACGCAGAATGGCAAACAGGATGAAAAGCTTTATGAGAATGATCACCCATAAATTTTTACCCACCGTCATACCACGGAATCCTGCGTAATAAAAGTTGAAAATCTTTCTGAAAATCATAATCTTAATAATGGATCAAATTTCACTATTAAAAGCCTTCCTTTGTCTATTTAGTCTAGTTATATTTGGTCTGTATTCAACTTTTTTTTCAATCAACTAGTGAAGTAACCACTTCAAATACCGGAGGATCAGCAATAGCGCGTTTCACGGCACACAGATCGGCAGCACTTATTACTGCATTCCTGTATTTTTCGGGGAAATCAGCAGGTAACTGAATATCCAGTTTGATTTTTGACGGCAATCTTTTCTGCATATCATAATCAATGGACTGAATGATTTTAATGTTATCGGTTGGAATTCCCCGTTGATCGCAGAATGATTTAACATAAATACCGGCGCAGGTCCCAATCGATGCCAGAAAAAGATCAAATGGAGCCGGTGCCGTGTTTGTTCCGCCGCCGGCAACCGGCTGATCAGTTCTAATTTCATGTCCTTTAAGATGAGCAGTGATTATTTTACCGCCGTCCAATGTAATTTCCATTTCCATACTATGTTTTTTTAACGAATTTCAGTTCTGTTTTTAGCTTAAACTACCAGGTAAGTTAGCATTGCCCTTTCTAAATAAAGTAATAATGACAACCTGACAGTTTTGTTATTTATTCACTAATTAATCTGTACCTCGACAGAATTCCCCGCTTGCCGGGTAATAATTTAGTGGCTGCATTGATGTTTACCTCCCTCGCCATGATGCCCGGCATGTTGATGGCAACTTTCGCCGCTGTCGCTGATTGAGCCTGAAATATAGCTTTTTACCACTTCCTGCGCATCGCCTTCACAGCCGCGAATCACATCAATGCCCGCATTATTTAATACATTGATGGCACCGCCACCGATACCGCCGGCAAGCATAATTGTAACTCCATCAGCTGCCAGTACGCCGGCAATATTCGATTTACATCCGCAACCCTGAACAGAAGGAATGGTGTTTATTTCAGTGATTTTGCCATCAGTGGAAATGTTGTAAATGCTGTAAAACTCACAATGGCCGAAATGGCCGTCAACCTGGTTGGTACTGGTTACGGGAACTGCTATTTTCATTTTATTGTTTTTATTATTACTCGTGATTGATTAGTTTGTTTTATTTTATCAGCTACTTGGTGATTCCAAGAAGCGGGGCATGGTTATTTTTTCTATCTTTAACAACAAGAGTGGTAAAATCCATTTTTAGGTTTCGGTTTAATAAAATGTCGTGACCAAGACAAATGCCGACAACCAAAGTTAAATCAATTTCCTCTGCATTAAGCTGTTCTGCCTGCCCCAGTGGATTGCACGAAACTTTATGAGTACAACTCGAATCGTTTACTTCACTTTGTTTTAAACCTCCAACGCTGCAGGATACTGCTGATACGTCAAACCATTCGTCAGTTAAAAGAGTTTCAATGGCTTTTGCATATGGTTCCATGCCATAGCAATAAGCTATCCCAATTTTCTGATACTTCATCAGCTTGGCATATTCAATAAATTCTTCAATACGCGATAGCGTTCCGGCCCTTCCGGCATCCACCAGTTCAGCAGCAGCCTTTACTATTTCGCTGGTATTCTGTTCCTGATATTGGCCGATGACTTCTGTTTTCTCAAAAACTTCCCTTTCGCAGGAGGTTTGACTCTTCCGACACACTTTATCACTACAAGTTGTACAGTTCATCTTAATTCATTTATACTGACAAGTTCTTTATTCCCAAACGATTTACAACCTTCGCACTTGATATGGTTCTCGAGCCCATCAATCAATTTGAAACATTTGTTGCATTTATACCATTGCCTTTCAAATTCAACATTTCCACCTTCAATTTCAATTGCCATGCACTCAACAAAAGCTTTTGCAATTTTCCTTAAAGCCCTGTTATATACTCGTGTAAATGTAGGGCGCGAAACTCCCATCTTTTCTGCCGCAATTTCCTGTGGAAGTTCCTGATAATTAACCAGGTTTATGCTTTCATATTCATCGAATTGTAGCTTAACAACATCAAGTTCGCACAAAGGCATCCCAAAAGGCTTAAAGCCAGCCATTTTAGGCGGATTAAGAATTTTTCGGTTTCTAATGGGTCTGGGCATACCTGAAATCAAATCTGAATTCGCGGCAAAGATAATGAACCTACGTTCATTATGCAACTGTGAATAATGCAATTTTAAAATGTTTTTATCCTGATAAATACACTCCCCTTTTCAGCTTATATATAAGCAGCGAATTTGCTTCTTCAATTTTATCCATATATATTACTGATTCAATCATATAAAATATATTTACTGGAAGATGCACCTTCATTCATACTTATTTTTTTTCCGCTGGTTTTTACAGCTTTAGTTGTCTAAAAGTTATTATAAACCTAAAACAACAATAACATGAAAACACTAAAGAGAAATTTACTTCTTGCCGTTCTGCTGACCGGTGGGGTATTTGCATTTTCGGAATGCACGAAAGAATCTGTAGTTGATGGGGTACAAGTTCCATCGGACACAAAATCGCTTAATGCGAACATCCAAACAGGAAGCAATTCAATTGATGCAACAACTACCCAAAACACAGCTACGGGTTATTTATCTGATTGTATAGCTTCCTTTGCAATCGAACCTTTGAGTACCTCAGAAACAGATGCACTTATTACGATGCGGGAAGAGGAACTACTTGCACATGATGTATATATACAGCTATACTCTCAATACAAAATCCCTGTTTTCAACAACATTTCCAAATCCGAAACCCAGCATTCTGAGGCTATTGGAACTTTATTGCTCAAATATGGTATTGCCGATCTTGCCGCTAACCATGTTGCCGGGGTATTTGTAAATTCTGGACTTCAGGCTCTGTATACAAATCTAATGGCTCAGGGGAGTACTTCATTGAATTCCGCACTTTCGGTTGGTGCTACTATTGAGGACCTGGACATAAACGACCTTCACAATCATATTGCCGCTGATGTTGACAACCAGGACATTTTATTTGTTTTTGATAATCTTGAAAAAGGATCCCGCAATCATTTACGTTCATTCAACATGTAGCTTACGGCGAGAGGTGGCACTTATGCTCCACAGTATATTTCGTTGGAATATTTTAACCAAATTATTTCGACCCCACATGAAACAGGTCCGATAGGTTGTCCGAATTAATAAAAACAGAAATTAGCTGTAAAACACTTGTCATTTTTGGCAGGTGTTTTTTATGTTCCTAAGGTTGCTATAAAATTTGAAATTCCAGTAAATATCATCTGTGCACCTATGGTAGCAACAATCAAACCTGTAATGCGGATAAGGGCATTCATAAGAATATACCGCGTGAGAATTTTGCCAATTCTTATTTCGTAAAGCATTAACAGCAAATTGATATTATGCGCCATGATTTAACCATACGATATTGTTCAAATTACAATTAGCGAAATTCTCCTTAATGTTTCCATAACAGTCCTCCTAAAAATGATTGCTGAATGTACTGGTTGGTGGTTTGTTCTACCTGTTTGGTATCGTACAGGTAATTACAATATAATGTAAAGTTTTTGTTGAGATTCAAGTATAAGGATAAACCAGTCCTGAACAATGTTGGATCAATCGAATTATAGATATAAAGTGCGTTGTGATCATTATAGTTTTGAATGTTTCCAACGGTCACAGTTCCTTCGACCCATAATGACTTAAGAACATGTGCTCCAGCATTTTGCGAAAAAATAAGCCGATTATTCCCTTTTTCAAGCATTCGACTAAGGTATGTATTAAAATAAAAATTGGATTTCCCTGGCAGGGTGACTCCTGCAAGGAAACCAATTTGTTTAAAATCTCCGATATCATATCTGAAAAATGATCCGTTTACGCCAAAAACAAACCGGTTTATGTGGGTCGAAAGTGAACTGAAAACAAGGTTACCGGGGTATTTATACCCATCAAGGCTTGTATTCAGGTGATGATATGCTATAGAGAGCGATGTGTGGGTAGTAACTGACCAGTTTACTAATGCAAAATAGTCGGGCTGTTTTATCCGGATTGTATCTACTGTTTGCTTATAATTTGATGTAGATTGATAGATCGAAAGCTTGTAACCAGCTTGAGTGTATATCCCAGCTCGAAAATAGGATGGATTTGATCTGGTGTCGCTGTTATTGCTTTTGTAATTATATTCCAGGTCAATGGAGGCAAGTGGATCGAAAACAGAAATATTAAGTCTGTTTTTAGCCTCTGTTGAAAGCTTTTTTGCATGAACACGTGCATACGTAATATTACCTGTATTTAATCCACAGTAATAAAGATACTCACGGGTGTCGGGATCAAAAGTATCAAACTCCAGGGCTTTTTCATATTGTTTTTGTGATGCGAAATAATCTGCTTTATTGAAATACGCAAACCCCATTCGTTGCCTGAGTCGTTTAAAATCAATATTTTGTGCCAATGCCTGTTTCCCTGTTTTAATCAGGTGTTCCCAATCACCAGAAAGATAACATTGATATGTTATGCTGTCAGCTGAGTCCTGATTTAGTTTTTCTTGTGCTTTCAATAACACCGGAAACAAAAACAAGATTACAATTATGAGTTTATACATGTTACATTTATTTAGGTGTTATTTGATTCAAAAATGAATTCTTTAATACAACTTTACAGCACTTTAATTGTGCTGTAGCTTTCTTTGTTGGAATTACCCCACGTTGTTATATTGATGCCGAAGTCAATACTATCTATCAGGAATTGAACATATAATCGACTGTATGAACAACTTTTGCGTAAAAATAGAAAAGTACAATAAAATCGATAGGATTTCTTTTTATCGATAGATGTTACCAAGTGGTATTACGTCCTGAACTACAACAGTGTCAGGATTCTTAAGAAACACTTTATATGCCGTTTAGTACAACAATAAACTTATTAAAGTAATACGCATTCTTATGTGCATACAACTTGCACCTAATCAATCATTTAATGCAAACAATCGGAGTGGTGTAAGCAATATTGGATGCGAAAGTAAACAGAGTGCCCCTGCGGTTCAATACAGAATCACAGAAACCATTATTTTAACAAAGTGCCGTATGCCGCACGGCATGTACTGTGGTGTGAGAGGACAGTAAGCGAAATAATCCGTACTTCCTACTCGATTTTAAAGCCTGCTGGTATCATACATCCGTTATTTTGACACTTGGCTGAATTTCAAACCTTACAGTTTTATCCCATTTGTGTTCGGCTTTCTTTATGTTCTCGAGGTAGAATGCCCTTAGCATCACATAAATCCAGAACTGGCAATACGTAAAATACATGA
>CAIRHD010000103.1 GCA_903878265.1 uncultured Bacteroidales bacterium
CTGGGTTTCGGGTTCAAGGGATTGAAGGAGCAACAGCTTTTCTGGGTCCTTAGCCGATTGACTGTTGAAATATACCAACCACTTTCGTGGCATGAAGTGGCGGAAGTTGAAACCTGGCCAAAAACAGTGGAAGGCTTGCTATATATCCGCGATTTTATTGTCCGCGACAAGCATAAACAAATAATTGCAAGGGCAACTTCGGGATGGCTGGCCATTGATACCGAAAAAAAAAGGCCGAAAACTATCGAAGGGATACAGGCCGAAATGTTTGTACAACTCAAAGGGAAATGTGCCTATAGCGAAGCTCCAGAAAAGCTTCCGCCTATAACCAAAGGCGAAATTTTTACCGTACATTCGGGATATTTTGATTTCGACCTGAACCGCCATGTTACATCTACACGATATATCGACTGGATGATGGATACTATTCCCATCGAATTTCACAAGAAACATTTCCCGAAAAGGATTTCAATAAATTTTATGAAGGAAACACTGCCAGGCGATTCCATTAGCATAAACAGAAGTAACGATACTGAGGTACAATTCTGCTTCGAGGGCACAAACATGTTGCACAAAACAGTGGCTTTCAGGGGAAAGATTGATTTTTAAATTGTGGGATTGACTTAAAGCGTTTGTTGGTGTAAAGAAAATTTTGGCATAATGTTGTATTGCTTTATACAATAATCCATTAATGATTACCAATCAACTCATTATCAAAAACATATAATATCGACCGAATCCGGTTTTACTATGTTGATGATCCGTGTTTTGCACTTTGGTGGTGAAACAAGAAAAGTCGAAGTTTATATATGTCGAATCTAATATACCCATACTTTTGTGACTACAGAATCCTTATCGGTCATTACCTTAACCAAATAAATGCCAGCAACAGCAATCCCTAATTCGGTTGTGCCTGAAACTTTATACCGGGCATCCACAAGTTGGCCGGCAAAAGTATAAACATAAATATCACCAATTTCCGACTCTCTTATGCCAATACCAATAGTTTTGCCATAGCTATAAACCACGGCCACGGGATTTTCGGTAACAATTTCGGAAATTGGTTTAAACAGCAATTCGAATCGTGTTTCATTTTCACCGGGTTCAAAAAAATAAATATAAGGTTTCGCCTTTAAGTTGGTATAAATCCCAGTCTTGGTGTCGTGAAGGCTTATAAAATCGAGGCCATTGCTTTCGGTAAGGGTTAAGGCGTATTTTCCTCCAGCATTGGCACGAACTCCTAAATCTACTTTGTTTGTTTCAACGTTCAACGAATTTATTGCAAGCGGCAAGCTTCCGTTTGTATAGATTTGGGTGGAACTTTCGTTGAAATTAAAAAGTTTTAGTGCATCAAACCGGCTATCGAAACCTGTGGTAGTTTCGGGCACAAACCTCACAACTGCTTCGTCTGTGGAGCCATTGCCCGACACTTCAATCCTCACCAGGTTTGCTGTTTTGGTGTTTTTAAGGAATGTAGCTGCGTTATGCACCCTAACGTTATTTGTGAGAGCCAGGCTGCCGGGTCCAACATTTGTTACGTTCACAAAAAATCCCTGCCCTACAGCAATGTATCGTGAGCCGCCATTAACAGCAACCCCATCCACATAAGTTGCCCAGCCTCCCGCTTTGGCAACATAAATTGCATTGCTTACATTCGTTTTTGTCCAACCCGATGCTGCATCCCAATCAATATTGGAAGGATAAGGGTTGCCGACCAAATTCCACCCGCTTGTTGTTGCATCAGTAGTTGTGCGGTTGATGGATAAGGTTTTATTGCCTGTATTCAGAGCGCCTGTGAAGTATTTTGTTGCATCGGCAAAATAGGCAGCCAAATAACCATGCCCAACCACAAAATTGCTTTCAAAACTTGGGTTGTACACATTTCCAGTGCTGCGGGAATTTATCCAGGTGTAAGTGCCTTCATCAAATTTATAAAAATCATCGGTTGTGTTTGCTGTCGGATTGCTGAACTGTGGCGAAATTGCCTGGCTGGAAACGGGGGAGGAAAGAAAATGATACATATTATCAGTCCCGCTGGCATATTTAGAAATAAAACAGTTTACCGTAGCAGTTCCATTCACTGTCAACAAACTATTGTCGAGCAAAGTGGCACAGGTTTCCATTGTAATGTTATTACAGCTTGCCCTGCTTGTAATTGTCGGATAATTTGTTTTTCCCGAAAGTATAACAACATTTGTGGTAGATCCAGGCACGCCATTGCTCCAGTTGGAAGGGTTGTACCAATCTTTGCTTATTGTGCCATTCCAGTTTGACGTAGCCGGCGGGTTCGAAATCCCGCTCAATATCAACGAAAAGTCTTGGCTGCCACCAATAAGGGTTCCTTTATGTGTAATTTGCACATACCACGTTTGCTGTGCTGTTGGCGTGCCAGCCTCTACTTTTTCGACATTGTCCACATTATTGTCGCCTTTGGTGGCCGCTGCAGTAGGGTCGGTAACTTTGAGCCTCCATGGGCAATACAACTGCGAAGTGTTGCACACCAATCTTACATCCAGGTTATTCACCAACATGTGTGTGGTGTCGTTAAGGTAGGCAGTATAAGTACTGGAAGGCCGGTCCGTCCAAACCATAGTGGCGGTTAAAGGCTGCAACCCATTGGTGTATATTGGAATGCGGATAGTATCGCCTTGGTTGATGCTCAATTCGCGGATGTTGAAATTTGATCCGTTCGTTGAATTTAAAGCCATCAATGCAGCAGCATTTTTAGTGTTGAGCAAACCCCAGCCATACTTGTAATCAGGTCCAGCGTTGGTTCCTGCTTCATCGGCAGTATGTATAAGTATTCCTTTTATAGTTGCTGACTTGATATGGATGTTAGCTGATAGATTTGTTTGATGTTGTAGAAGTAAACCAATGGAACCGCTAACGTTGGGTGTAGCCATAGATGTTCCCGACATTGAACCATAAGAAGTGGTTGAAGTATTATAGGCTGAATATAAGCTGACACCATTGGCCACCAAATCTGGCTTTATCCTGCCATCGTCCGTTGGGCCTGTACTGCTCGAACCAGCAAGCACCACATCGGAAGGTGAATTATAACCAGCAAGTATATCGTTTATAGAACCAATGGCAAGTATATTTTTGGCAACCCCATACAAGGCTATACAATCATATCCAGTTGAACCATTTAGGTTTCTAACAGTGGATGAGAGCACATATCCTGACCCACCCCAAACCCAATGCTCTACTGGTTGGCTTGCCGGTCCACCATAGCGGTCGTTGCCTGATGCTTTTACAATGAGATATTCAGGAGCTAAATAGGAAAGATTATCCCAATCATAAGAATTCTGTTCGTACGCGCCAAATCCGTAATCTGTTGTTTGGCTCAAGTTTGTATCCCCAAACCAAACCCATCTGCCATCACTAAAATAATTATAAAACCAGCCTGTAATAAGGCCATACGAATGGTTAGAAACTTGCATTCCCACTGCTGCCGCTGCCGCCATTTCGCTTACATCGTTGTTCCAATCATACGATTTGAGGCTTGCCTGATACGCCATTCCCTTTGCAGCGGCAACTATTCCGGAAGCAATCATTGTGCCGGCCACATGGGTTGAATGGGGATGTGTACTTGTTGCGCCATCATTTATGGTTACCCTGCTACCAAATTCCTGGTGGTTGGCCATTGCTTGTCCACCATCCCAAATACCCATAGTAATGCCGCTACCGGTTAAACCCAAACCGGCCACACCGCCCGGCCAAACTGCGGAAGTGGATGTAGTGGCTGCGGCATTTATGTTGCAGGTTGTAAGAAAACGGGGAAAACCATTAACAAAATGGCTCAATTGAATCAACGTTTTTCCATTATCCACACGTTTTATAATACCGAGGGAATCGGCCAGTTTGTTGGTTTTCACTTGCTCTATCTGATATTTTTCATCCATCAGTCTGGAATAATCGAGCAAATCGGCATTCTGCGCTTTTGCAGCCACTATCCCCAGAAAAAGGAATATGACCAAACTCGTTTTAATGGATTTCATAGCTTGATTTATTGAAAGGTTGTAATTGCTTTGTTTATTGGATTTGTTATAAGGTTGAACTTATCCGTTTGACGAACCATTATAGGTATCCGTTTTATCAGTTCCATTATTTGCGAATCAAACAGTCTCAATCCGGAAATTGATGTCAAAATACAGAAAACCAAAAACCTTAATTGATTGCACAAGAATGGTTGAAGCATTGGAAGTAAGCATTTTAAGCTTTTACCTGAAGATAGGTAATTTCAGAAATACCACTTGCTATGGTATTGATGTTCAATTTCCAGATTGGTAACTTTAAAAGAGTAACATTTGCAAACGCTTACTTCTTGACCGATCGAAGCCCTTTAAACCTTTCATCGTTTTGAAAGGATTTGAAATCAGCATTCATACGCCCAAAATCAACAAAACCTAAGCCGATGGCCTTTTTCAATTCAACAAAAACAGCATCGCCGTTTCCATTTAAGGCGGCTACTTTGGCTGCCATATAGCGGTGTTCGGCATTGGTTGGGTCCACAAGGCTGTAAATTTCTATATATTTTAATGCCGCGCTGAGGTTTCCTTGTTCTAACGCGCCACTCGAATACATATAACAACTCAGGCTCAAGGAACCTAATACACGCTTGTAAACCGCCGAAATTGCCGGATCCTGCGCATTTTCGGAAAGCGTGTGCAGTTTTGCCGATTCTTTCGTCCACCATGTAATATCCTGTTGCTCAATATCGGGCAAATATTTTTGTTGAAGCCCTTGTTCCATTTCCATCAATTTTTGCTTTTGCTGATGGTAGGCCACCACCGTTTTTTCCTTTTCCAATCTATTGATTTCAGCCAACAGAGGAGCCACATCTGTTAATCCATTAAGGAAATGAACCATTTTTAGATAGATTTCTTGTTGTTCCGGAAACTTGTTTTGAGCAGACAAATCATTGGCCAATTTATCGTTTTGCTCAATAAAACGGTTAATCTCCGAGCGGTCGGCCGGAAAAGATTTTTGCCGCATGGCATCAAACCTGAGCCAAGTAAAAATATCGGGTATCAGTTCTTTTGGCGGCCATTGGTGAATGCCATTAAATGGTAAAAGATGATGCTGATATCCGGCTTTATCGAGATTTTCATCGAGTTGCAGCATTTCGGTTAGGTTAAAATCCTGGTTGCCTACCACCGCCAGATAACTGAATGCGGTTTGTGGTTTTTGATTCAGATTCGGGAAGCCAGCACCGCAGCCAACAACTCCTGCAACGCCACCTTCGGTTATCGCCGCCGCTGCCGCAACCCGTGATCCACCCGAAAAGCCACCTAAGTAAATTGCCTTTTTTTCGATATTGAGCTTTGCCGTAAGGTCGGCAAGCAAATTGCGGTAAAATGCAGTGGTTTGTTCAATTGGCAAGCCATTTTTTGAATTATTGGATCCGGCAACTATAAAGCCGTTTTTTGATGCCTCGCCGCTAAAAAGGTTAACCGGCAACAAGCCATTTCCATGCGAATCGAATAAAATTAGTA
>CAIRHD010000104.1 GCA_903878265.1 uncultured Bacteroidales bacterium
ACACGTTTGACTTCTTCCATCCAAACAGCTCTTCGGCAAGGCAAAGGCGCTTTGATGGCCATGGAATCAACATCAAAAGAAGCTAGGTTTTACAGCCGCCTGCTTATGGATCCAGAAACCGGTATTGCTTACGATGAACCAGAACCTAACAGTTTTTCGTACAATTCGCCTTACGGATATTGCCCGCGCTGCAAAGGCTTAGGATACATTTCGGAAATTGACCTTGCCAAAATTATTCCCGACACAACCAAGAGTATCAGAAAAGGTGGGATTACACCTGTTGGTGAATACAAGCCTACATGGATTTTCAGACAACTCGAAGCAATTTCGCATAAATATCATTTTACTCTCGATACTCCCTTATCCGATGTTCCCGACGAAGCAATTGAGACCATTTTATATGGTTCAGAGGAAGTTATAAAAGTGAAAAACGAGTATTTGGGAGTTACATCTTCCTATTCGCTCAACTTTGAAGGCATTGTTCAACACATTCTAAACCATAACGAAGCTGGAAACCCCGAAGGATTGAAACGTTGGGCCGAAGGGTTTATGAATTCTGTTGCATGTCCTGATTGCAATGGAACAAGGCTGAAAAAGGAATCGCTTTTTTACAAAATAAACGGAAAAAATATTGCCGAGCTTTCCAGTATGGATTTGATAAACCTAACGGATTGGTTCAGCAACTTAGAAGAACATTTGGAAGAACGGCAAAAATTGATTGCTCACGAAATTATCCGCGAAATACAAAGCCGCCTCACATTCCTGATGAACGTAGGCCTTGATTATCTTTCACTTAACCGTACATCTGGAAGCCTTTCGGGAGGCGAATCGCAGCGGATTCGATTGGCAACCCAAATTGGTTCACAATTAGTCGGCGTACTTTATATTTTAGACGAGCCAAGCATCGGGCTGCACCAACGGGATAACCACAGGCTGATAGCTTCACTTAAAAACCTTCGTGACACTGGGAATTCGGTTATCGTTGTTGAACACGATCAGGATATGATATTGGCTGCCGATCACGTTATTGATATCGGGCCGGGAGCTGGAACTCATGGTGGAATCATTGTTGCCGAAGGCACACCTGAGTCGTTATACGATAGCAATAGTATTACTTGCCAATACCTTTCGGGAAAGAAAAGCATTGCGATTCCATCGAAACGCAGAAAACTTGAAAATGGATTTCTGACACTTTATGGTGCAACGGGAAATAACCTGAAAAATGTGGATTTGAAACTCCCGTTAGGTGTTTTTACTTGTATCACAGGTGTTTCAGGAAGCGGCAAATCGAGTTTGATTTACGAAACCCTTTACCCAATACTTAGCAAACATTTCTACCGCTCTGAACAAAAACCCCTACCCTATCGTAGCATAGAAGGCCTTAATAATATTGATAAGGTAATTGAAATTGACCAATCGCCGATTGGCCGCACACCACGCTCAAATCCGGCTACCTATACAGGGGTTTTCGACGAAATACGCAAACTTTTTTCGGCTTTGCCCGAATCGAAAATAAGAGGGTACAAACCAGGACGTTTTTCATTCAACGTGAAAGGTGGGCGTTGCGAAACTTGTCAGGGTGCCGGAATCAGGGTTATTGAAATGAATTTCCTGCCCGATGTACATGTTCCTTGCGAAATTTGTGACGGCAAACGCTACAACCGTGAAACCCTGGAAGTACGGTATAAAGGTAAATCCATTACCGATGTGCTCAATATGACTATTGAACATGCCGTTGATTTCTTCGGAAATATTCCTTCCATATTGCAAAAAATCAACACTTTAAATCAGGTGGGCCTTGGTTATATAACCCTTGGGCAACGATCGACGACTCTTTCGGGTGGCGAAGCCCAGCGGGTAAAACTTGCAACCGAACTTTCCAAACGCGATACCGGCCATACTCTTTATATTCTGGATGAGCCAACTACCGGCCTTCATTTTGAGGATGTAAATATCCTGCTTCACGTTTTAAACAAACTTGTTGACCGGGGAAATTCGGTGCTTGTAATTGAACATAACCTGGAAGTAATAAAAATTGCCGACTATATTATTGACCTCGGTCCCGATGGTGGCGGACGCGGTGGCTATATTATTGCCGAAGGAACCCCAGAAGAACTTGTAAAAAATAAGGAAAGCTATACTGCTGAGTATTTGAAAGAGGTGATTTGTTAATGCGATAATGGGGTAATGCGATAATTTGAAAATGCGATAATTTGAAAATAAGGCAAATGGGAGAAATATTTGAAAAACAGAAACTGAATGGATAAAACTATTGCCATTAATTGTATCAACTCTGGTACAACAAAGATAGTGAGCAAAGGCACTTCGCTAAATGAGGTGATTAAACAATTTGATGTAAAATCAGAAAACCCAATCCTTGGTGCCTTGATCAACAATGTATTGGAAGATCTTGCTTTCGAGATATTCCATCCTGTTTCCGTGCAATTCATTGACATTACTCATCCTGATGGGATGAGGATGTACCTTCGCAGCCTCTCGTTTGTGCTTTGCAAAGCTGTTCACGAACTTTTTGCCAATTCGCGCCTTCGTATCAACCACTCCATTGCTAAAGGGATTTATTGCCGAATTACCACTTTCAATCAAGAACTTACTATCGAAAATGTGGCAAGTATCAAGCAGCGCATGATGGAAATCGTTGATGCCGACTTGCCTTTCATTCATTTGGAAGAGGAAACCGAAGAAGTGATCAGGAAATTCGAAGCTCAAGGATTGACTGACAAAATCAACTTATTGAAACATAAGGGGCAGAATTTCACCAGTTATTATAACCTCGATGGACATATTGGCTCTTTTTATGGATGCATGATCCCTTCGACTGGTTATTTAAAGGTTTTTGACCTGAACAAGTATTTCAACGGCATGTTGCTTCAGCTTCCGCAAAAAAAGAACCCCAAATTTGTCGAGAACCTGGTGGTGCAGAATAAACTGTTCGAGATCTTTCAAGAGTTTTCCCAATGGATCAAAATCCTTGAAGTCCCTAATATCAGCGACCTTAACAACTCCTGTTCGAACGGAAAATCCGAATTGCTGATAAAGGTTTCGGAAGCGCTACACGAGAAAAAAATCGGTCAAATTGCCGATAACATCCGCTTGCGTAAGGACTTGGTAAAGATTATCCTGATAAGTGGCCCTTCGTCGAGCGGCAAAACCACATTCGCCAAAAGGTTGGCCATTCACCTGGTCGTAAATGGAATGAAACCCTTGAACTTATCTCTAGACAATTATTTTGTGGACCGCGACAAAACGCCATTCGACGAGAATGGAAATCATGATTATGAAGCCGTTGATGCGTTGGATTTAGAAACTTTCAACCACAACCTTGTTGCTCTATTGAACGGCGAAAAAGTTGAATTGCCAAGGTTTTCTTTCGAAACAGGTACACGTTTTTACAATGGCGATACTATGCAGATGCACCCGGAAAATGTGCTGATTATAGAAGGCATACATGGATTGAACCCGGAATTAACAAGTTTGGTCCCAGCAGAAGCCAAATTCAAAATCTATGTTTCGGCGCTTACATCCTTGAATATTGATGACCATAATCGCGTAAGCACTACCGATAACCGACTGATTAGAAGGATTGTGCGCGATTACCGCTACCGAAAATATTCGGCCAGGGATACCATTTCGAGATGGCAGAGCGTACGCCAGGGCGAAGAAAAACATATTTTCCCTTTTCAGGAAGAAGCTGATACGATGTTCAACTCAGCTTTGCTTTACGAGTTGGCAGTTTTAAAGCCTTTTGCCGAACCCATACTGCTTGAGGTGCAAGCCAACCAACCGGAATATGCGGAAGCAACCCGGCTGCTCGATTTCTTCAGTTATTTTAAACCTTTGAAACCTAACGAAATTCCACCAACATCCATACTCAGGGAATTTTTGGGTGGCAGCAGTTTTAATTATATATAAGGCTGATCACCAATATCCTCTATACTTTCTTCAACATTATTGACAAACAACCAAAACTATTCAACAATTGATCTGGAATCAAATTTTTCAGCTACATTTGAACTGAATTTGGTTCTTTGCAATTGTGGAATAGTACCGTAACCTCATAGAAATCGACTGTTGAAAAATTGGGGATTTAAAAATTTGAAAATGACAGCAATAGAACATTTCAACATGCGAACCTTTGAACACTGAACAAGAGAACAAATGACCAATTAAATAAGAGAACAATTATATCATTTTGAGAATAAACGAAACATCCTTTGCAATAAAACCAATAGGGAAATAGAATTGGTAAATAGAGCGGAAAAGAACAGATAAATAATTGGTAATAGCGCATAGCAAGTGTCAGGGCGACTTAAAATCACCCTGACATTGCCTTATAAGAAAGCTCAGGTTATTACCCCTATTGAGTAGAAAGCTTGGTTGTTCGATCTAAAACAGGTGAAGAAGTCTCAAGGTCAGAAGCTTTAGGAAGTTTCAATTTCTGTTCAAATCGGTATTTAATTAAATGCTTTTGCATTTCAAAAAATTCATAATCCGAAACCCTAACGTTTTTTTGTGAAGCTTCATCAAACAAATGGGATAAACCTGTTGCCCTGTAAAATAAATTGCGGTGGATTTTTATAAGGATGCCTTCTTTTTCGAACACCACGTTATCAAGCCTGCGCCGTTTGAATAGTTTCCCGAATCGGTATTCGTCAATCTCCTCAAAATCATCGTGAAACGAAAAGCCTTCGAAGGCTAAATCGGAAATCATTTTTTTAACAGATGCACTATCTACGCTTAACATTTCGTTTCAAAAAAATACCGCACGAAAATACTAAAAATAAGCAATGGAAGCCTATGAATAAACGCTTATTGGCAGAATATATGATTGATCATAAAATTCCACTTCACCAAATTAAAATTTAAACCACAATAGGCACAGTAGGCCACATTAGGAATACTGGTTTCGACATTAGTATGGATTAAACCAATAAACAATTAACCAATCAACCATTCGACCTATAAACCAATAAACCATCCTCTAACAAATATCCAATATTTTCATACTGGTTCCCCGGAAGTTGAAAGAATCACCTTTTTTTAAACCTTTCATGGCCGTTACCAATGGAACAACCGGCGATACAACATAATACGTTTTATCATCGACAATCATTTTGCCTAATCCTGCCAAAATATAAAGTGTTTGCAATTCGAGTGTAACCAATGCCCCTGCTTCAACTTTAGATGAAACAATTTTGGCTTTCATTTGCCTCAAATAGCGCAATTCTTCCTCAACGGCTGCAAGTTGCTGGGCAAGCATGTCGCGCTTCCGCATAAGTTGCGCCCTGAATGAATCATAACGATCCTTTGGCGCTCCATATTCATTGGCACTTTGTTGTGTGTCTTCCATCGCCGAAAGCGTATTTGATTTTGATTCTTCCTTAAGTTCGATGCATCGCGCAAGCAATTTTTCTTTTATGCTGATATTCAATTCCATGGGCGTGATAAAGTATGGGGGTTACTAATTTGTTCCTGAATCGTAAAGGTAAATCATTTCATTTCTCCTACATTTGCATAGCGTGCAATCCGCTCAATTATTTTATTGCAGACAACCATTTTCGTGATTTATGCTCATATTCTTTAGGAAATCTACCGATCCATACTTTAATATTGCTGCCGAAGAGTACTTCGTGAAGCATTTTACAGAGGATATTTGCATGGTTTGGCTAAACCGGAAATCTGTTATTATTGGCAAACATCAGAATGCTTTTGCTGAAATAAATTATCCTTTTGTCCGCACTCAAAATATTCCGATTATTCGTAGGATCAGCGGTGGTGGTGCTGTTTATCACGATTTGGGAAACCTGAATTTTACATTTATAAAAAAGACCAACAAGGACAATCCTGTTGACTTCGGGCAATTTACATCAATTATTGTGGGATATTTGCATAGCCTTGGCATTGATGTAAATGTTAATAAAAGAAACAGTATTTTTATTGGAGATGATAAGATTTCGGGTCATGCCGAGCATATTTTTCACGATAAAGTGCTGCATCATGGCACCTTGCTTTTTGATTCTGATTTGGATATGTTAGGGGAAAGTTTGAAACCGCATAAAAAATATGAAGGAAAAGCTATGCCTTCGGTTAAGAGCAATGTTTGCAATATTCGTCCTTTTCTTTCAGAAGATTCAGATATACAATGTTTTACAAATAAATTCGTCAACTGGCTCCATGTCAATTATTCATCAAGTGGGTTTTATCAACTTAAGCAGTCCGATCAAAATGCGATCAATCGGTTAGTAGTCGAAAAATATAAAACCTGGGAATGGAATTTCGGATATTCTCCGGCCTATTCCTTCGAGGCTACTATTCAGATTTTTGATGGTTTTCTGCCCATTACCGTAAAAGTCGAAAACGGAAAAATCAGTCAGGTTAAATACCCATCAGAAACCGAAACCAAGCAAATTGTTGATGCTGTTGCCAACCTCGCCGGCATAAATCATAAAGAAGAAGACATTGCAAAGTTTGCAGAAATTAATAGTCGGGAACTTGAACTTGCTGGGATAAAAATTGTTAGTTTTACTCAGGCATTTTTTTAATAGAAGAAATAGGATAAATAATTACCAATCATAAAAATACTATGCAAACACAAGAGATTTTCAACAAACTGTGGGCCGATTACATCACACAGAACCCTGAAGCAAAAAAAGTTTACGACAGTTTTAATTTAGAAGGCGAACATGTTGAAAATGACCATATTGCTTTTCGCACTCTTTTTGATACACGGATAAATGTGGATGTGATGGCTCGCCCGTTTTTGGAAGCAGGTTATATACAAAAAGGCTATTATATATTTGAGGATAAACACCTTACTGCCAAGCATTACGAGCATAAGACTTTGCCAAATGCTCCGAGGGTTTTTATCAGCCAATTAATGACGGATTATTTCAGTCCTGAGCTACAATCTGTCGTAAAACAATGTGCTTCACGTGTACCTGATAATCTTGTTTTTGGCAATGAACTGATTTTCGCCGGCAATGTCTGGGGGCCACCAAGTTACGAAACGTATGAAATGTTGCGCGACGAATCGGAATATGCTGCCTGGCTGTATGTTTATGGTTTTGTTACCAACCATTTTACTGTCAGTATCAATTCGCTAAAGAAGCTGAACACAATTCAGAAAGTGAACCAATTCCTGAAAGACAAAGGTTTTTTGCTCAATAATTCGGGTGGTGAGATTAAAGGAACCCCCGAGGAATTGCTCGAACAATCAAGCACAAAAGCTGGATTTTTGCCTATCGAATTTGTTGAAGGTACATTTGAAATTCCTTCTTGCTATTACGAATTCGCCATTCGCTATCCTGATTCCGATGGTAAACTTTACTCAGGGTTTATTGCAAAATCAGCCGACAAAATATTTGAAAGCACTGATTTTTATAAAAAGTAAGTCAATTTAATACATGAATCTTAAAATGCAGCGAAACTTCACAAAGGGCGGTGCCTTTATTTTGTTGCGTCTTTCAAATTTGATTTTACCAAAAGTAGCACCCTCCGAAATCATAAAATGAAGAATTGCCACGTAAACTAAAGTGTTTCGGTTTGTTTCCAACAAATTAGTACTTTTGGATCAAAATAATCCCAACTCATGAGTTTTAAATTGAAACAACTTATATTGCTTATTATTAGCAGTTTAAGTCTTACATTTGTTTCGGCG
>CAIRHD010000105.1 GCA_903878265.1 uncultured Bacteroidales bacterium
ATTGTGCCTTTTTCGCGGCGCTTACGGTGGTGCGTGATGCCAAAACGGTGGGCTTCGTCGCGCAACTGCTGGATAATGCGCAGGGTTTCCGATTTTTTATCGATGTACAATGGCAGCGAATCGCCGGGATAGTATATTTCCTCAAGCTTTTTGGCTATCCCGATAACGGCAACCTTGCCATGCAACCCAAGTTTATCAATACTTTCCATTGCCGAACTTAGCTGTCCTTTGCCACCATCCACCACGATAAGCTGAGGCAATGGCTGGTTTTCATCCATAACACGTTTGTAACGGCGATAAATTACTTCTTCCATCGATGCAAAATCGTTGGGGCCTTCAACCGTTTTAATGTTAAAATGGCGGTATTCTTTCTTGTCGGGTTTGCCGTTGGTGAACACCACCATGGCAGCTACAGGGTATGCGCCTTGAATATTGGAATTGTCGAAACAATCGATGCGTACCGGATGTTCTTTCAAACGCAGGTCGGCTTGCATTTGCTCCATAATCCGTGTGGTGTGGCGCTCGGGATCAACACGTTCCAATTGTTTGTGCTTTTCGAGTTGATAATACTTGGCATTACGTTCGGACAGTTCCAACAATTTTTTCTTTTCGCCCCGTATGGGTTTGGTGTAGGTTACGCCCGGAAATGCAACATCAGGTTTAAACGGCACTATCATTTCGGGTGCATCGGAATCGAAGCGTTCGCGCAATTCGGTAATAGCCAACAAGAGCAGTTCCTCGGGCGATTCATCCAACTTTTTCCTGATTTCGACTGTATGTGCCTGTATTATGCAACCGCTGATTACCTTCATAAAATTGATATATGCGGCGGTTGGATCGTCAACATAAGAGAAAATATCGATGTTGTGAATGGATGGGCTTACAATAGAAGATTTGCTCTGGTAGCGGTCCAACAATTCGATTTTTTCCTTTACAATATGCGCTTTTTCAAATTGGTACGATTCGGCGTATTCCTTCATCATGCCCGAAAGATGCTGCCTTACCGCCGAAATATTTCCGCGCAAAATATTCCTTATTTCCTGCAACGACAGTGCGTAATCCTCTTCCGTTTGTAGGCCCTCGCAAGCACCAAGACAGTTATGGATATGAAATTCGAGGCAAACTTTATACTTGCCGCTTTTGATATTGGCTTCGTTAAGGTTGAGGCTACAACTTCGTATTTGGTACAATTGCCTGATGAGCTCAAGCAAAGTGTGCATCATTTTGCCCGAAGCGTAAGGCCCGAAATAATCAGAACCATCGTTTATGCGGTTCCTTGTCGGGAAAATACGTGGGAAAGCTTCTTTTTTGATGCAAATCCAGGGATAGGTTTTATCGTCCTTCAGCATCACGTTGTAGCGCGGCTGGTATTTTTTTATCAGGTTGTTTTCCAGCAGCAAAGCATCCAATTCCGTTTCTACAACCACAATTTGGATGTCGGCAATTTTCTGCACCAAAATCCTGACCTTGCCAATCAACGATTCATCGCGCCTGAAATAGGACGAAACCCTTTTCTTCAGGTTTTTGGCCTTGCCAACGTACAGTATTTTCCCTTCCTTATCGTAATACTGATAAACCCCCGGACTGTCGGGCAACTCGCGAATAATATTTTGGATATGGGTGGTTTTATCTGCCATAAATTATTTCTATCAACGAAAGCTGAGTTTTCGACAAAAATAGAAACTTTAAAGGCACGACAACCGATGAATAGACGGAAATTAGTATAGACCTCATAACCTCAATTTGTGGAAGGCGTAAAGCCGATAGGAAACAATTTCTACCATATTGCTTTACTTTTCACTCTTCACTTTCATCTAACTAAA
>CAIRHD010000106.1 GCA_903878265.1 uncultured Bacteroidales bacterium
CACCGTTTATGTTCACCTCGATAATTTCGCTATTATTGGTAAGCAAATAATACCCCGAAGGTGCAAAATCATACAAATCGGTGTATTTTCTGGCAGCCACTCCAGCTTGTTCTATCAACAGTGTAAGTTCTTCGTTCTGCAATTCCAGCTCAATTTGATATACTTGCAAATCGTGCATGAGTTTGAGCGCATCGGATTCAGATACGGAGACAATGCGTGCCTTGTCTGTACTTATTATAGAATCAAGGCTTGTCTGGCCTTTATTAAAAGAGACAAGGCGTGCCTTGTCTGTACGCTTTTTCAGCAAGGCTTCTGCCTTTTGGCGAAAGGCAGCCATATTGGATTCGTCGCCGCTCCGTGGGGCGAAAGCATCTTCCGAAAGGCTTGGGGGATTATTTTTGGCTGCCAGTTTCAAGGTATTGTTTTCCTGTTGCAGTTTCAGTAGCTCTTTTATGAGTTCGTCTTTGGTTTTGTCCTCGTAGTTTATCATGGCAATTGTTCGTTATTGTTCAAAATCCGATTTAACAGCAGGCGCATTCGCGGGCAGTTGGCATAAAGGGTATTGTTGAAGCTCTATTCCGTATCTCCGGATGTCTATTCCGCATTGTTGAGAGCCTATTCCGCATTGTTGAAAGCCTATTCCGCATTGTTGAGAGCCTATTCCGCATTGTTGAAAGCCTATTCCGCATTGTTGAGAGCCTATTCCGCATTGTTGAGAGCCTATTCCGCATTATGGAGAGCTTATTCCGCATTATGGAGAGCTTATTCCACATTGTTGAGAGCTTATTCCGCATTGTTGAGAGCTTATTCTGCATTGTTGAAAGCCTATTCCGCATTGTTGAGAGCCTATTCCGCATTATGGAGAGCTTATTCCGCATTGTCCCGTAGGGACAGCATATTGGTAGAGATATTGACATCCAAACATTATAAGTGCCGTAGGCACGGCATATACGGCATACAGGACATTCTGCAATTATTCCTATTATCTTTCTGGCCATATCCTGTGTTTGTTTTGTGGTTCCATGAGTATTCAACTTTAGGGTTTACACAATCAAACCATATTTTTTCAATTTTTCCAGCAGATTGTCATCGTTTACAGGTTTGGCGAGGTGATCGGTGCAACCTGCTTCGAATGCCATTTTTATATCTTCGCTCAGGGCGAAGGCGGAGCAGGCAATAATTGGCAGATCCTTGCGGAACGATTTAATTTCTCGGGTAGCCTGCAGCCCATCCATCACCGGCATTTTTATATCCATCAGCACCAGCGAAATTTCGGGATGATGGCGGCAAAGGTCAACAGCTTCTTTACCATCTCTGGCCGAAATAACCGAAATGAGCATATTCGTCAAGGTTATTTCGAGGTACAACAGGTTGGAAGCATTGTCTTCGGCAACCAGTATTACCGGTTTATCCACCAACTTAAGGGTATTGGCTTTCCCTTGCGGGCTTATCCCTGCCGCACTTGCTTGGTAGGGCAAGGTGAAGAAAAATACCGAACCGCTGCCCTTTACCGACTCCAGAAGTATTTGGCTGCCCAATAACAGCACAAAGCCTTGCGCAATGGACAACCCCAGGCCGCTGCCTTCGAAACCCCTGCTGCGTGAAAAATCT
The DNA here is from genome assembly GCA_903878265.1 of uncultured Bacteroidales bacterium. Taxonomy (GTDB): domain Bacteria; phylum Bacteroidota; class Bacteroidia; order Bacteroidales; family UBA4417; genus UBA4417. Next base: position 1,612 of record CAIRHD010000106.1, read on the forward strand.
TCCTGTTTGAAACTCTCAAAAATCAGCGAAAACGATTCAGGATTAATGCCGATGCCGGTGTCCTTTACAAAAAGCCGCAGTTCGTCAAGCTCATTGCCCGGTTTTGATATTGAGCCTGTTTCGGTTGTTGAGCCTGTCGAAACATAACCGAAAACAATTTCCCCTTCGGCAGTAAATTTAACGGCATTGTCGAGCAAATGCATCATGGCTTTGCGCAAAAGCCCTTCATCGGTATGGAGCATGATGCTCTTTGTTCCTTCTGGGATTTCAAGACGTAAGCCAATATTTTTGGCAGAACACATGGCGCTGTACTTTTCGAGGAGCTGATGGAAAACATAGAGTGGGTCGAAGGCTGTTGGCAGTGCCACCATATTACCCGAACCAATGAGCGAGATATCCATGTAATTGGTAATGGTATCCAACAAGCGGTTGCTGCTTGTTTTCAAATGCGAATAAAATTGTTGCCTATCGTCATCGGTAATATCGGGAAGCGCGATTAAATTGCTGAAGCCAAGTATGCCATTTAAGGGGGTGCGTATTTCATGGGAAATGTTGTGTACAAATGCTTCTTTAAGGCGGTTGCCGGATTCGGCTTTTTCAAGGGCTTGTTTTATCTCATCTTCCGCTTGCTTGCGAACTGTAATGTTTTCGTGCATCAAAACAAAGCGTTCAGGTTTCCCGCTGTTATCATTTAAGGGGAAAATAACCGCTTGTATCCAAAGCGGCACATCCGATAATTCGGTGTCAAAATCATGGATATTATAATAAAAATCGGGAAAATGAACTACTTCGCCATTTTTAGCTCGTTCAATCAATTTCCCCAACCCTTGTTGTGCTAATTGAACATCGTCAAAAACCGAATAGCTTGCAGGAGGCACTGCGCCAAAAAGGGCGGTATGCGCCGCATTTACCTGAAGCGTGAACCCTTCTTTGTCAACAATTTGAATTGAAATTGGGTTTTCGCTTATGATGGCATGCAGTATCCTTTCGGCATGTTTGCGTTCGGAATTGGCAAGTGTTTGGGCCACAATAGAGGCTATTGTGCTGGCAAAAGATTCTTCATCGGAGTGCCAGGTGCGTTTTTGGGCAGTGTGCTCGAAACATACAACGCCTATCAGCTCACCTTCGGCATAAATCCCGGCATCGAGCATCGAATATATTCCCAATGGGACAAGATAGCCTTTGGTAAACTCGTTGGTGCGTGGGTCGTTCTGGGCATCGTTGGCGGATATCCTGCTTTCGTGTTTTATAGCTTCAAAATAACGTGGATAGTCAACAGATTGGAGTGTTGCGCCCGAACTGTGTCTTTTTGTCTCATTTTCGAAAAGGGCAATACACTGCAATACGGTTTTATCCTCAGAAAACAACCAGATGCTTGCACGTTCAACCTGGATTGCAAGGGCTATTTCCTCCATGAGTTTTTTGAAGGAACCGGTGAAGCCGTCGGATGAAATTGCCTCATCCTCTGCAATCCTGGCAATGGCATTGCGTTGAGCACGGGCGCGTTCCTGGCTTTGGAAAACCGCTTCTTCAGCAAGCTTGCGCTCGGTAATATCCCTTACAATGGTCAATACGGTGCTTCCGGAAGCCGGTACAATGCGTGCTTCGAAATATTCTGTTTTTGCGTTGACATAGGTGGTATAGAAAAATTGTACCAGCTTTTTTGTCTGCAACGATTGCGCGAAAGCAGTTTTAGCATTAACGGCAATATCGGGAGGAAACAAATCGCTGATGTTTTTACCGATAAGGGCTTCCCTTGTCAAAAAAAGTTTCGAGTCGTCTTCGGTGAAAATTTCTAAATAATCGCCATTTTGGTTGAACACAAACAACAAATCAGGGATGGCTTTCAGGATGGCCGCTTTCTTGTTCTCGCTTACGAGCAAAGCAACTTCTGTCTGTTTGTGTTCGCCAATTATATTGTTGAGCGATTTGTTTCTTGCTTTTATTTTCACCGAAAAAACAAATGCCAACAGCAGCAACAACATAAGTACACTCGATTGGGCCACTTCCAACAAGAAATAATTATTCCACGACTTCGAGTTATAATCCATTGCAAATACAGCTATTGTTTTGCCAGTTGCCGCATCTTTAATGGGGATAAACACACTTCGCCAGGTCCCCCACCTGTCGGTAATAGCAGTTGTTATCAACTCTTTTCCATCCCAGAAAGGCTGTTTGTATTGTGGTGTTGCTTCGGTGTATTCCTGTCCGGGCGGCGAATAATCTTTTGAGTCCTCCGATTCAGAATCGGCAATAATATACAATTTGCCGTTTTTTTCGGTGTATAAGTACGCAAATCTTGCTTGTGAATTTACACGGATAATTGCTTTCAATGTGTTTTTAATATGCCTGTACTGCGGCTTATCAATATCTGTCGTCTTTGCTTCAAGTGCGTTTAATTCAGATATTGACAAAGTGGCTTCTATGGATCGGGCAATTTGCAATACATTTTTCGACTGCTCATTCCCAATTCTTTTCCAGGTATAACGGATAAACAGCATACCTAAAACCATGATAACCAAAAACAGGGATATTTCCGGTATTGGGTTTCTCTTTTTGGGGGCAGGTTTGGTCATAATGTGGATGGTTTTTTGGGGGATGGGTAGTGCATGAGAAATAGTAGTATAGCGAAAGCCGAAACAAGTCGAGGGAGTCAAGATAAAAGTCAAAACTTCAAGAGTGTAAAACTAACAATATTTGAAATGCAAAGCAGTTTTTTAAAAGCTGTCTCACAAAATCAGCATGCACAATTATCTTCCATAAATCCCATTCAATGGACTAAACCTTTTTAACAAACAATATACCATCAACACTTCGACTAGTTTGTGCTATCGCTCAAAAACCATCGCTCAGTGTCCACTTAGCAGCCCATCAACACTTAAACCCATCAACACTTCGATTTGGCTCAGTATCAACCCATCAGCCGCTTCCCAGCTATTCCACCTTCACCCTCACACCTTCCGAATGAGCCGAAAATTCGGGTGCATACATACATTGTACCGATGTAATTCCATTCGAGAAATCGCCTTTTTGCGTGGCTGTCAACTTGTACTCAAATACATAAGTGCCTTTGGGCAGGTAGTAAATAAAGAAGTTGGTTGATGCGTCACGGGTGGATTCGTAATAGCCCAAACCATCCTGATACCTGTATCCCGAAAGCACATTTACAGGCTCAAAAGCAGATGCGCGCATATCCTTCAAGTGAATGTATTCCATATCGCGGTCGGAGCGGAGTTCTACACGCACCACAATTTTATCGCCAACTTTAACATTTGTGTTTTCAGTGATTGGTTCAATAACCGGACCAGTTGGAGTGTTGACTTCGCGAAAAAGTTTTTTAGACAGTTTAAGTGGGGTTTCGGCGGGTGTGATTTTATCAAGCTGTTCGAAGTACTGCCAGTACATTGCGCCCCA
>CAIRHD010000107.1 GCA_903878265.1 uncultured Bacteroidales bacterium
TTCACGGGCATCCTTGTTTGAGTATAAATACTGTGCAATGTTAATGCTATCAATATTTAGTGCAAAACTTGCAAATACAGCAATTAGTATTGTAATTTTCGATGCAAAACGTTTATACAAACCCGTTAAGCGTTCCATCATGCTATCGAACCAGTTTTCGACCTGTGCATGGTATAGTTCGAACTCGGTTTTCAACTGGCCTACCTTGTTACTTGCCTGTTGAGCTTCTACAATAAAAAGTTGCAGCGAACGCTTTAAACCATCTGGTATCAAGCCCGGATTTTGGGCAATGACCGTATCGATCATGGTTGATAGCTCGGCAAGATTTTGAGGCACTGCATTAACCTTCTGCGCTATAATATCGACAAGTGCAAGCGAAAAATTCTTGCCAGTGAGGTATGAATTTGATTTGCCTGGTTTTGAAACCCCGTTCGTTAATGTATGATCAAGTATGTTATCAGCTATACCAGGCAACGTTGACCTTATCCATTCCTCAAGCATTTTGGCCCTTACTTTTCTTAGGGACGAAATACCCTCAAAAATAGCATTGCTTATAATGCTCATTAAAAAATACAGGAATATCATGCCTGCTATCAGATCGAGAATTGGAAAATTTGTCATGGGGTTAGTATTTTTTTTCTATATTCAGCCTTTTGATTTTCTTGTTTGACTTGATTAATTTTTTCGCTTTACTTTTTGAATCAGATATTTTCTTTCTAAAATCACGGAGCTCATTTTTAATCCTTAATTGATCCTCAATTGGCAGTTTATACAATTCCAATTGAAGAAACGCATTTTTAGTTATTTTCCTCAATCGGCTTGCTTTAACTCTTGTATGCGACTGGATTAAGAATGAAATACAAACTTCATCCTTTTTGAATCCTAATTCTAATGAAGGCTTATTCTTTGCTTCCGTAGAATTATATTTTAATAAAAAGTCAAGTTTAAGCGTGCTGCGACCTGTTAAAGAAATATTTCTGTCACCAGAAAAAGTTTTACTTATTCTGCAATTTTCAGGCACATTACAACTTATTAAAGAACTCAAAAACACTGCAATAACGAAAACTTTTTTCATAATCTATTGCTTGTTAAACAAGGTGTTGAAAATTCTTGTATCCAAATTTACCCCAATAAACCACCCCGTTTTGTAAACATTTTCGGTTTTAATATCACTATCGATACCACTAAATTTAGTAACCCCTTCTTGGAAATCCGGCATTGCTAATCTTTTTACTTTCCCATAATGCATTCCACCAATAATACTGCCTCCTCTTGCAAATTCATAAACAGCACCCACAAAGAAATTTTCATTAAAATTTCCATCTAGTGATACGCCAACTGTTGGAAATACCCTTTTTAATGACCAGGTTGGTTCATCTTTTAAAATGTCCCTCCCACTGGTAATAATGCTTCCTCTGCTGTTTTGTTGCAATACACTCCAATACCAGATGGCATTAAAAGTCAACATGGATCTGCTACCACCATTATAAGATTGAATTGTAGTATCAGTTCCATTAAAAACTGTTCTGTATTCTGGATTTGACAGATTAGTTCCAATGAAGGATACACCAACTCCTACATGATAAAGCTTGTTTATGTTAAAAGAATAGAGTTTCGAATGTTTATATTTCTTTTCTACACTATCAATATAGGAAATCTGAAATTCAAAAGTTTCGGTAGTAAATGGTCCCTTTATTAATTCTATTTGTGTGGGTTCATACAGCTTCAATTTAGCATTATCGCTCTCTGTTTTTGGCCCGTTTGTATTTATTTTCTCAACCGGTTTAATTACCAAATCAGACGGCGAATAACTTCCTTTAATTACGTCAACATCATATTTGTTTTTATCTTTTTCATAACAAGCTATTATAAAATGAAATTTATCGCTTTGATCAACATTAACTGGTTGATTATTTAGCATTTTACCATTTTCGTCAAAGTATAGAAATACTTTATTATTCTTGTCATCATAAGGGGTATAGAAATTCAAATTCTCCTTATTTCTAAAATTCTTATCAATATAATCGGAAATTGAAGTGGTTTCAGAGTCATTTCCAGCAGGAGGCTTTTGTTTTGACTCAAAATTTATTATTTTACTACGAGTATGAGATGCATCATTTTGTTTCATAAACATAATCTTCATCTTTGTGCCAGAAAATTGTTTTTTCGATTTTTTCTTATTAAAGTCTGAAACGTATTGATCGTCTAAAATGGTGTAAATAAAATTTGTTGCATCATTGGTTATGTTTGATGTCAAAATATTTTCGCCACTTGCCTCATCAGCATCCGAGATTATTATACTATAACCTTGGAGACCATTTGGGGCTTCTATGGCAATCATGCGACCTGATTTAAAATCAGAATAACATTCTTTACACTCTAATGTAAGTGCTGCATCAGAATGGGTTGCAACAATCTGGGCTTGCAAAGCCGAAATAAAAATAAGCATCAAAAAAGTAAGATTTGTTTTCATATCAATTAGGATTTAAATTTAAAAGTAAGTTCTTTTTTTAAAGTATTTATTGGTACTGCGTAAGTAAATTTCTCATCACCTCCTATTACCATTCCTATAACATACCCATCGTTATCTAACACTATGGCTCCGGAATATCCGCCTTTTGAAATTGTTTTGAAATTATCTGTAGCCTGGCTCAAAACGATAGTATTTTGTATTTTAAAGCTATTTTTGCCATCCTTGTAGTCAATTGCCACCTCAAATCCATTATTTATAATAACACCATTCATATTAATGGTCCTTTTATTATCAGGATCAAACCCTTTTAATGATATCTTTTTATTCGTTACTACATCATAATCAGTTGTATCCCTTTCACCCTTAGTGATTCCAAGATTATTATTGTTTATATTTTGATCATTCAAAATGGCAAGTCCTCCATCCACTAAATTGCTTCTTTTCCCCGAAATGTGATTGGCAAAAGTATCACTTGAACCATCTGTCAGTATAATTTCACTTCTTTTGCCAACACCAGTATCATAATTGGTATCATCTTTCAATACATGTTGGCAAGATAAAATACATTTTTTATTCTGATTATTTAATACTACACATCCAAAAGTTCCATTGCCATTGACACCAGTAATGTTGTGTATTCCTGCACCAGGCAATGAATTTGAATGAGTTGTAGGCGATTCCGTTACTTCAATAATAAATGGAGGCGAAATATTTTTGCCTGCAATATTTATTTGAAATGTGTTTGCATATTCAGTTTTCGTAGCATCATTGGTTACATTTAAATGAACATAATATTTTATTGTTCCATATTCTTCCTTTGGCAGGTATCCGATGCCGAGTATCCTATCATCTTTTCTACTATTTATAACTTCGATTGCTTTTTCAACAATATCTTTGCTATAGACATTTATCTCTCTGCTATTATCTAACTTATCCCTTACTACCTGTGCCACTGCCATTTTACTCTCAAAATAACTCTGCGTTGCCTTTGCTCCAAACACAAATGCAATTACGCCCATCCACCATTGATTCAAACCAATTTGCTTTAGGGATGTTATGCTTTCTGCCCAACCAATTTTGAGCAACAGCATACAAATTACATTTGTCATCATAAACACAACTATGCGCATTGTACTCAATCCTTCATTGCCTTCGAGCAGCGACGGGAACACAAAGGCAAAGCCGAGCATGGTAATCAGAAAGGAGATGGAAATTCCAGAGGGTAATTTAATTATCCCTGAAATTATTATGGAAACAATCCCCATTAAAATCAGGAAACAGCCAAATAGCTGTAGGAACGAAACTTCTTTCTCGCCCGAACTAATAAGCTTCCTTTTCGAGAAATTTTTAAAATTTATTTTCATAATATTAAGTTTGATTTAAAATATTAGATCAAAATAAAACTGACAACCTCGGAAAAAACTCCTCCCCCCTACCCTCTCCCCATCCTCACCTCCACATCGCTCATTTCCCCATCATTTACAAATATGGTCATAGGGTCGGCAGTGTATCCGGGTTTGGTGGCGGTAAGGGTGTAGGTACCGCCGGGCAGGGTTTTGAGTTGGAATCCGCCTTTGGGGGTGGTGCGTTTTATAAGGGTGGTGGCATCGGGATTGCCTACCGTGTTGGTTGCGCTGCCGGCCTCTATTTTTACAAGCCTAACCATTACTCCTGCTATGGGCTGCGAGGAGGTGGCATCCACTACCTTGCATTTCAGGGCTATGCTGCGGCTGCCGGCAAGTTCTAATTGGCGCGAGTTTTTGTATTCGGCATACAAAGCGGGGTTTGTGCTTTTTATAATGCTGGCCAACACATCCAATGTGTTTTTCAGTATGCTTGTAGCATCAGTATAATCGGAATCGAAACTTTGTTTGGCCGCTTTTTGCTCGCCCCTATATTGTGGGCTGCCAATTAGTTTTGCTTCAAAATCGATGATAGCTGCATTCAGCTCATTCGTCATTTCGGATGTAAGGTCGTAAGGTGCAAGTTCGCTGGCTTTCGCGGTGCAAATTTCCCAAACGGCACGGCAAGAGTTGCCCAACATGCTTTCGTGCAACTTTATCAAGGATGTACTGTTGATTTTTACGGCATTTTGCAGCACCTGGTCATGGGCAATAATTGCAAATGCCTGTATCCGCGCAACAATGGGGAGCGTAACATCTATCAGCTTGTCCTTTGCGGTGTTTTTCGCATTTGTAAAACCTCTCGTATTGATATCGAGTACCTGGCTTTGCTTGCGCATATTTTTTACCAGGCCATCGAGCTGAAGTATCCCCGCATTAAAGCCTGGCAGGTTCTTAAAATCATCGCCCTTGCGGGTACATAAATCTATGGTTTTATCAATTGACTGTAAAACGGCAATTTCCCTATCGTTCATGTTTTTGGATTTAAAGGGTTTAAAAAGGGTTCAATATGGTTCAATGTTGTTCAATGTTGTTTTAAATGGTTCAAAGTGGTTCAATGTTGTTCACAAAAGGTTAAAAAAAGATTCAAGATGGTTCTAAAAGGGATCAACGTGGTTCAATGTTCGAAGTTCAGGGTTTAAAAATTGGTGTTGACCATTCAAAGATTGGCGTTGACCATCCAAAGATTGTTGTTGGCATGATGAAGATTGTTGTTGAGTATTCAAAGATTGGTGTTGAGCATCCAAAGATTGATGTTAAGCATCCAAAGATTGGTGTTGAGCATCCAAAGATTGGCGTTAAGCATCCAAAGATTGATGACGAACTGCCATAGATTGGTGACGAACTGCCATAGAGTCAGGCCAAGTGGTCAAAGATTGGTGACGAGCTGACAAAGATTGGCGTTGAGTATCCAAAGATTTGTGACGAGCTGACATAGAGTCAGGACAAGCAGTTAAAGATTGTTGTTAAGCACTCAAAGATTGCTGACGAGATGACATAGAGTCATGTTAAATATTCAATGATTGGTATTCAGTGTTTATTGATTGTTGGTGTTAGCTTGTTTTTGTCGAACAATCAAATATTCCCAGTTTAGGCTATTATATGTAGTGCGTTGCTGCTGATAAACGTGTAAAATTCCGTAGTAAACAATGCTCTTTTAAAACTGATCTTAAAACTCAATGTGTATTGTAATTATCCTTTTCAAGTACCTTGCATAAAAATATAGCACAAAGGTACAACGACTTATGCCGAATTGTTCACGGCACGAAAATTATTTTTATGGCCATTTGTACAAATATCTTATATATAGGTTATTGCATGTATATAGACAGAAATTTATTTCTGAAATATCTTTAAATTTCATTAAATTGAATCCAAAATGTCTTCCTTTTGTTATGTGCTTTAGCGGCAGCCAACAATAATTTCGGCTTAATCGTACCTTATTATGATAAACCTGACCGAAAATTTGAACCATAATAGGCATAATAGGCACAAAGAATTAGATAAATATAAAGTACTGCCTATTATACAACAGCATAATAGAAAAATACCTGACGATAGTTTAAAAGTTGAAACTTAACTCCACTATTGAAAACCATGCTTCATATTGTGCCTATTGTACCTATTGTGGTTTGTTTTTTAACTTTGTAATGAGGATCTAAAAGAAATTCTTATACCGGGCATCCATTAAGGCATCGCTGAAATCGGGCGGTTCATCAGCCTCAATGGGCATAAGTTTTAAATATTTCATAAGGGTTTCTGCTTTAACGTTGCTACTCTTGGAGTCAACATCCATCATCCCCATTTTAGTAAGCTCGAAAAGTGACCCACAGCCTGCATCAACAAACAAGCGCCTTATGGTTTCGTTCTTGCGCAATTCGGGATCCATAAATGTGCTCAATTTATCCAAAGAGAGGTACTTTTTATCTTGTTTTTGTATCCCGGTAAGTTCAGCGAGTTTCTGCCCTTCAGGCGTGCCATTGTTGGTAAGGAAAAGGAAGGTGCGCAACACAACTTTGTCGTCGAGCAGGCTTGCCACAAAGTAGCCTACTTTCTTTTCATAGAACTGGCTTTCGATCAGGAATTTGCCATTACGCCCAGGGTGTATCTTCGCATCTTTCAATGACGAATAAATATAGATACCGACAAAATTCTTATCCACGCAATCTACCCGTTCGTTAACACGCTGCAAAGCATGGAGCTGAATAAATACAGGCAGCAAATGGTTTTCGTCACGTTTGGGGAGGCCAAATAATTCGGGCGAAAACATGCACCAGTCAATCCCTTTTGGGGGAAAGCACCAACCCATCCTTACCGCAGGGCGATAGATCCCATCGATGCCGAAAAATTCTTTTTTCTGGTGATGGCACGATATTTTGAACGCAACATGCAAGGTGGGGATTATCGAATTTTTGGCTTCCGTATAATCCAAACCTACCCAATACATTTCTGCTGTTAGATCGCTAATAAAAATTGCTAATGCGGCAGCTATTTGTTGCGCCTTAAACGCTAAAGAATTTGGTTCGCCAATCCTATCTGTGATAGCAGCAACCTTCTCAACAAAGTCTTTGTTGGTTTTCCCGAACATTTCTCTGATAAAGTTTGTCATCAGAAATAAGGATAGGCCAACCGTAAGATAATCGAATAATGTGATGGAATCGCCATTTTCGTTAAAAACTGCTTTGGTTGACTTTAAAAGGGGAACAGTAAACTCCTTGAATTCCTCCAATACATCCGGATCAATAATATGCCCTTCTTCAGATTCTATCCTGGGGGAGCGTATCCTACAGGCGTAGAAATGGTCGAGTGTTTTTTGTGGTATGGATTTATAGGTTTCCTTATTGCCTGCAACCAAATTAACAACTTGCTCGAAACGTTTAAAAAAATCGTTCCTGTTTTGAGCCGTAAGTAGTTTCTTTTGCTGTTCAGGACTTGGTTTTTTGTGATGCTTGGTCATGTTCCAATAGGCATTTTTATGTGTTCGATAACATTCCCTTTTGGGTTTACACACTATTTATCAGTCGGGTAGATAAATAAGACCAATAAGGAAATCATATCTGTAAATGATAGTTTCGGGAAACAAATATACTGAAATTTGTAAATATTCGAGGGATGGGTTTGGGGGTTAGGATTTAGGGGTTGGGGGTTACTGCTATTACTACCTATCGATAAATCCACAGTTCGCTCTGAGTCCGCTCATCAACTGAATAACCATCAACTAAACATTCAATCCTTCTACTTGTTTCGGCTATCGATCAACAACCATCGCCCTGTGTCCGCCCACAAAATAAACAACCATCATCTATACAACTATTAACCAATCAACCCATCATCTAATCAATCAACTAACCAACCAACCCATCAACCATTCAACCAATCAACCCATTAACTAATAACTCTTGGTATATCTCCTTTTCCTCCAATTGCCCTGCGCTATGGCAAATACCAATACAAGTAATATTGGTACGATTGTATTTACCAATTGCCAATACAAACGTTCGCTGTCAACAAGGGCAGTATCGAGTTTGCGCAGTTTTACATCGCGTGAGCGCACGGAAAGCAATCCCGAATCGTCGCACAAATAGTTCATGGCATTTAGCACAAAATCCTTGTTTCCAAACTGCTGGTTTGTATATTTATCGAAGCCCAGAGGCAAGGGAACCGGGCCTTTTTCGCCCATTTGGAGTTGGTTTTTGATAATATCGCCATCGGCTACCACTATCATTTCGGTTTTGGGGCTTTTGCCAACAAATCCTATTTCGGGAGCTTCTGCCAATTCGGGTGGTATGCGGTTCAGAAACAGAGATGTAAATTCCCCTTCGAGCAGAATGGCAACAGGTTGATAGGGTTGGTTAAACTGTGTAATATCCGGCTGTTGGTACAAAAAACCGAGGCTCATGATTACAGGTGTATTCAAAACCCTCGAATAGCGTGAAGTCGAGAGCAGTATTGTCTTTTTGATGCCAGGCGTTTCGAGGGTATCGAGGTTGCCAACAAATTCGGTCTTAATCGCGTTCAGGTTTCGAACAATAGGATGCTGGGAAGTAGGCACCAGAACGGGAAAGAAAATCCATGGGATGAGTTTTTGGTTGCCCTTTTTATCAATAACCACAGGAATCGGCAGCGAATTCATATCCACTACCAGGTTACTGTTAAGCCGAACTCCATAGTTGAACAGCATATCATCGAGGTTCACATCGTTGGTGGTGGCAATCGCACGCTCCTTGGTTTGCAGGCTATCCATACTGGCATTTACAGCATCCACAAGCCAAAGCACTTTGCCGCCTCGCATAATAAACTGATCGATTATAAATTTATCCTGCTCGTTTTTCGCGAAAGTGGAATCGGGTTTTGCAACAATAATGGCCGAGTATTTATTCCTAATGGTAAATGAAGTTGAATCTTTCCCTCTCTGATTATGCTCGGTGAGTGCCGAGAGTTGCCCGTTAATGCGTACATGCTCAATCGTATAATACTCGCTCAGTGCCGCTTCTATGCTGGCGGTATAATTCGCCGTCAATTCGCCTTGCCCATCAATGAAAGCAATTTTTGGCTTTTGCAATACGGTAAGTTTCCTTATCACATTGGTAAGGCCAAACTCCAGGCCTTGCACCGAATTGTTCAGCACTTCTTCGGGTGGGCGGCCAACCTGTGTAAGCAACAAATCCAGAGGGATTTCCTTGTCGCGATAGGTAACAACGGCACCAGGGAAAATCATCTTGCTGGTCATACCATCTTTTTCCTTAACCCTGAGATCGGTGGCATTTAAGCCAATTTGCGCAAGCTGATTGTACAATGCCTCAGTTTCCTTTTTATCTTTTCCGCTTGTGGGATCAATAAATTCGTACTCGATTTTATCGGAATAGGCACGGAATTGGTTCAGCATTTCACGAGTTTCGTTGCGTAGCCGTTTGAAACCTGCCGGGAATTCACCTTCGAGATAAACTTTAAAATAAACCACATCTTTTAATTCTTTCAGCATTTTGCGTGTAGAAGGCGAAAGCGTATATCGTTTTTCGGCGGTAAGGTCGAGCCTGTAAAAGGCAAACGATCCAATAATATTTAACAGCAAAATAATTGCCAGACCGATGGCAAGTTGCACAAAACTGTTCTTCCTGATATTTTTTCTGTTCTCTGTCATCTCTCTACTTTATTTCAGGATTACCATTTTCTGCGTTCGAGCCTGAATCGTGTAAGCATCAGGAACACTGCAATCAGACTTAAGAAATACAACACATCGCGCGTATCAATAACCCCGCGGCTCATGCCCGCATAATGGGCATTTACGCCTAACTGGCTCACCAACAAGCCCAAAGAACCAAATATTGCAAGGCTATAAATAAACTCGAAGCCGATATACATAAACCCGCAAAGGAA
>CAIRHD010000108.1 GCA_903878265.1 uncultured Bacteroidales bacterium
GAAGTTTTTTGTGCCGAAACAATAAATGGGTGGGTTAGAAAACGTTGTATGTCTTTATGGTAAAAGCGCAAAAAAGATGATTCAAACGCCTGATTTTCAATTGTTGATTTTGCAAACCGTTTTGCATTCGCAAACATTGTCAAAACAATATTGAGCAACGAAAATACAGGTGTTTGTTTGAGTGGGAAACCCATGGTTACATTAAAGCTGCCAGTTTCCGTTGGGATTGAATTAAGAACAGGAAGGAGCAGTCCTTCATCGACCAAAACCAACGCAATTCCATCGGAAGTCCCTTTTTTTCTGATCAATTCTGCAAGCAGCTCGCCTGCCAATTTAGCTTGACCAACATTACCGGGCACGCCAATAACAGAAATTGTTTTTTCGCTGGTAATCAGCGAATTGCCAATCCAGTTGAGCGGACCAAAAGTGTTATTGGCAACATATCCGCGCAAAAACCTGCCGGCTTCCTGGTTGTAATCCGAGAGGTAATATTCATCCGCATCCCAATATATTTCGGCTTTTTTTGTTGAGACCAAGTGTTTAAATAATTTTTCCTCGGAACTTGTTAATGCGTTAAACCCAGCAAAAACGATACTTTCCCACTCGGCAAACGGTTTATTCTGAATATCGTTGAGCAGAACCGAAAAAGCCAGGCCAAAATATCCTTCGCCCTGATTTAGCAATCCTTGCCGAAATAATTTATAACAGGGTGCAAGTGAATTATAAAACCGCAAATAATCCTGCTCGAATGTCGTTAGTGGCTGTCCATCAGGATTCCAGTGTTTCATGGCTTTTATTTCATCCAGATACTGGAAAACCTTTTCGCCATCGGCCATGTATTGGTCAATTTCGTCGAAATCGTTCAGCAGCATATTACCCCATGAAACAAATTCGGAAAACGGTTGGGCTTTATCTTTTTCAAGCGATTTATAAATCTTATAAAGCCGAGCTATCAAATCGAGTGGGTCGCTCAATTTTAAGCCCGAAGCATGAACCACAAAATCTTCAAGTGCGTAAGTATCAGGAAGCCAAATTGGTTTGTCTATTATTTGCGAAACATACTGTTTGAAAAACAAACTTGCCCTGCGGCTTGGGAATACCACGCAAATCCGGCTGAAATTATCTTTATGCTTGGCGTAAAGGTGTTTGGCTAGTTTATCTAAAAAGGGTTGCATTGGAGGTGTATTTGAGCGATGGAACGGTTGGCTTAAAATGGCTTGTTAATTTGAACAAAATCCTGGATTTAAAATCTAAGAATACAGGTAAAAAGAATTAATATCAGTGCATTATTAAGGGAAAGAAATTTCATCTATTGCTTATTTTTCATCCTCGTCAATAAATTCTCAGCTTTCAATAGTTCGTCAGGCTTACCCATATCAACCCAATAATCAGGATTATGTACAAACCCAACAATTTTTTGGGTTGCCGCCATTTCGATGTACGTTTCAATAATTGAAAACTTGCTCTGCTGTGACATAAAACCGAAAATTTCTGGATCGATTATATGGATACCGCTAAAAGCAAATTTCTTCATGTTTTCTGATTGTGTGCGTGCCATTTTAACTTCTTGGTTTTTTGAATTTTCCCAACCACAAAGTTGCATGGAACTGTCAAAAATAAACCGCCTCGTTGTTTCGCGCTGGCTTACAGCAAGAGTGGCAATTGCGTTATATTTATTGTGCTCTTGGAGCAAATCGGAATAATTTACATCGCAAATTACATCAACATTTTGAACCAGAAAAGGTTGATGATCGTTAAAGAACCAGGCCGCTTTTTCAAGTCCGCCACCTGTATCGAGTAGTAAATCTGTTTCGTTTGAAATGGCGATTTTTACCCCAAAATTATTGTTCCGGCTTAAAAAAGCAATCACCTGATTCGCAAAATGGTGAACATTAACGATAATATCGGTTATTCCATTCGATATCAAATGCTTGATCAAGATTTCAATCATCGGTGTGCCTGCAACCGGAACCAAGGCTTTGGGCATGGTTTCGGTATATGGCATTAGCCTTGTGCCCAAGCCGGCGGCAAAAATCATTGCCTTCATAATTTATCGGGATTGTTTTTATAGTAATTCCGAATCAGGACTTTTTTCAATTCGCGATGGATGATGAGTTCGGTGATTACTTCGGACAAAGACCACTCGGGGTGAAGTTCGGTGGATTCCATAATTTTGTTTTCGCCTAAATCGACTTGGTAAAGCAACGCGGAAAGCCTGTGCGGATCTATTTCCAAAAGATGCGAAACGTGCATAGCAAGCTGCATGAACATCTCACCATAAGCCATTTCGGTATTGCCAGTAAAGTCAATATCCATCCCAAACATGGTGAAATCCTTTTTCACCTGTTCAACGGTCTGCCGTATAACCTCAGTTTTTGTTTTATAAATCTCAATATCAAATGATTCCAAAATCGCTTATATTTTTTCAGGTTTACACACGTATTTTTCTTTGTTCACTTTTTTGCCGCATTTGGCACATTCAAACTTAGGGTCTGCCTGTTTTTTAGCTCTTTTGGCTTCATCCTTGGTTTTGCACATAGTTTTAGACATAGATACACTTTTAATAGTTTGTACATTACATTCAAACAGGATACAATGCACGAAGTTCGACAAACAAAGAAAACTGCTTAAAGGGAATCGAAATTTTTCATTTCGTTGTGCTTTATTTCAACTTTCACCGAATAGTTTTCATCTAAATAAGCAGCCAAACGCGAAGCACAATATACCGATCGGTGCTGACCACCAGTACACCCAAAATCGATTTGCAAATGCTTAAATCCACGCCTTTGATATTCCAAAATGCTTTGATCAATAATTTTAATTGCAATCTGAAGAAATTTTGAAACCAAAAGTTCGCGGCTAAGATATTGTATCACAGGTTCATCGAGGCCAGTAAGTTTTTTATAGTGATCATATCTTCCAGGATTGGGCAAAGCACGGCAATCGAAAACAAAACCGCCACCATTACCCGAATAATCGATAGTGGCACCATTTTTGTACGAGAAACTGCTTACCGAAACCGTTAGTAAATCTTTATCTGTGTCCTTTGGGATTGTGATTTCACTTTTGGCAATCTCGTTCAATGCTTTATTCAGCTCAGGCATTTCAATCCCAAATTTTACATTTTGGAGCAGCCACCGCAGGTTTTCGATGGCATAAGGGATACTTTGCAAGAAATGCGCCCGCCGCTCGAAATACCCCCTAAAACCATAAGCACCCATCACCTGTAGCAAGCGGATAAGAACAAACCCATAATAATCCTCAACAAATTTATTTTCATCGATATGGATATATTTTTTCAAGTTTTCGAGGTACCAATACAGCATTTCTTCCCTGAAAGTGTAAGGCAACGAAGCCTTTACCTGAAAAAGCAATGATGCAAGATCGTACTGTAACGGGCCGCGGCGGCCACCCTGGTAATCAATAAACCACGGTTTGCCATCATGTATCATTATGTTTCGGGCTTGAAAATCGCGGTACATAAAAAACTGGCTTCCACTCCGGAGCAAATGCACGATGAGCCTGTCGAAATCGTCTTCCAGCGCGGCTTCGTTGAAATGTATTTTCAGGAGTTTGAGGAAATAATATTTAAAATAATTAAGATCCCAGCGCATGGCCCGGCCATCAAATTGGCCTGAAGGATAACATACCGAAAAATTCAAATCCTTGCAAGCATCAACCTGAAAACGTGGAAGTTCGGCGATTGCATCTTTGTAAAACCCCAAAGTATCAGAGGAAGGTAATCCATCTTTTCTATTTGCTCCGAGGTAATCGAGCAAGGAAATATCGCCCAAATCACTTATCAGGTAACAGCCACTCAACAAATCGGCAGAAAAAATTTCAGGGACTTTCAGCCCATGCTGCCGGAAATGGTACGTAAAATTTATAAATGCCGCCGTTTCGTTTTTATCGGGGCTGTAAACACCAATGGCCTGTTTTTGCTGCCCGGTAAGCCGGTAATACTGCCGATCCGATCCGGCTTGTGGAAGCGGAGTGATTTCAATTCCATCTTCGTTTGCCCATTTTGAGAAGAGACCTCGAAGTATATCGGTGTGATCTGTTTTATGCATAGAAACTTTTGGATTGAATAACTTGTTAGGCTGATATGCAAACTTACGGTTTTTAGAAATAAAAAAGGATAATTTTATTTAACAACTGAGGTTGCTATCTGTTAAACATAGTATATTTGCTGTCCGTCAATAAAAAAAACAATCAACAACCTATAATATGGAAAACTCAAAAGCATTGGAGATCCTGAAAACAGCGATACTCCTCGAAAAGCGGGGCAAAGCTTTTTATGAAAAAATGGCCGAACAGACCGACAGCCCTGAAGCGCGGAAAATATTTACGACGATGGCCGAAGAAGAAAAAGCCCATGTAGAATTTCTCTCCGTACAGTTTGCGAACTTTATAAAGGAAGGTAAGTTCTCCAAACCCGAATACAATACCAACGCTGAGCCAGAGGATATTTCGCATCACATCATGAATCCACAGTTGATAAAAGAGATTTCGGCAGCCAGTTTTGAGGCAGCGGCCATTTCGGCAGCCATGGATTTTGAAACAAAGGCTGTTGAACTTTATTCAAAGCGTTCGGTTGAAACTGACGATATAAACGAAAAGGCAATGTACAAATGGCTGGCTGATTGGGAAAGCGGCCATCACAAAATCCTGTACGACCTTAACGAAGCACTGAAAGAAAGTATATGGTACGATAATCAGTTTTGGCCTTTTTAAACAAAGCTTCAGGCTGTTTATGCCTTTCCGCTTGTGATACCAAAGTTGCTTATTCGGCACTCTAAAAAGGGTGATAAGAAATCTCTTATCACCTTTTTAGATTCTAAGCAAGAGGTTGTTTACGGGATTATTTTAGGAATTGGGCTATTGAAAATGCGAAGATATGATTGCCATTTAGTATTTGGGTGTGCTGTTTATTATTATATGATATAGTATTGGACTGTATATTAAGCGATTGAATACTTATGTTAAGAAATAGCATACTTACGTTAAGATATTAAACACTTACGTTAAGAGATTGAACACTTACGTTAAGATATTAAACACTTACGTTAAGAGATTGAACACTTACGTTAAGCATTTTAATACTTACGTTAAGAGATTGAACACTTACGTTAAGCGTTTTAATACTTACGTTAAGAGATTGAATACTTACGTTAAACGATTGAATACTTACGTTAGGCAATTGAATACTTACGTTAGGCAATTGAATACTTACGTTAGGCAATTGAATACTTACTTTAGGCAATTGAATACTTACTTTAGGCAATTGAATACTTACGTTAGGTAATTGAATACTTACGTTAACGTTTAGATAACTGTCTTTAAAATATCAGCTTCTTAATACGAAACAATAACATCCGACATTTGAAAAGGATGTGATTCCCAGTTCAGGAACGATAATATCTGGCATCAGTGCGAATAAACGTTAGCTTGTTGGCATAAAAAAAGGGAGCATCTGCCCCCTTTTTTCGTGTGATGTTTCGATTTTATTTCATTGTTCCTGCACGTTGGCTCAGGAATTTATCTATACGTTGCGAAATATCTTTCTGGTTGTACTGGTCAGCAATTTGCTTCATAGTATTGAAAAAGCCAAAAGCCTCGCTAAGGTCTTCTTCGTAATTGCCACGGAATTCGGGGCTGAGCGAAAGATAATAATCGGCATTCTGCTGATAAATGTGCATCAACTTACTGGCTAGCTTGTTGCCTTTTTCGAAAGCGCCTGCTTTGTAATACACATCAACAAATTGGATCATGTAGTAATCGAAATGCACTTTATTGTCGGGGAAAATTTCCTGAACATAATCACAAACTTTTACAGCCGAATCCTTTTTGCCTTCCAAAGTGAGGGTACGGGCCAAACGGGCAAAGTTCTGTTTTGGGATCATGGTATTGCGCGAGCTTTCGCGATCGACATACACACCGGGCTGATTGAGGTTGCCCCATTTGCATTTGTTCATCAAAATATCGTACGAACTCTGCGAGTTTACACTTCCCACACCTTTAATATAGTCTTCCTCATCGGGCTTCACAGGCATAAACCTGTATACGAAACCTTCCTGGTAACAGTATTTATCAACATCAACAGCATCGCTGACGCTCGAAGGCTGTGCGAAATAGATAGGACGTTTAAACTTGTTCTTGGCTAGGAAATCAAGCAGCATCAAATCGTTTTTATACAAATAATTCGATTTGATATCCCATTCAACAGTACCAACAACCCTGTCGGCCAAATATGCCGGAACAATGCCATTCTTTACCAGGTTGGCCGAATCGACAGTAATTTTCACCTTTTTGGTTGGGTAAATAGCAATCGACCTCGAACCGCTTTGGAACCTGGACGAAGGATCCTCGCTGGCAATCAAATCCATCAAATCCTGAAGTTCAACCCTATCCTTTATCTGGCCCGAATATGCCGACACCTCATTTATACCTTTATTATATTGATCGTAGGAAAGTGTGAAAGGCAGAGCTTCCGAATCGTATATTTTCCGCATCAATTGATGCACGTACCAATCTCCTGACGAAAGCATGAAATTCACCACCCTAACATCGGTGCGTATCCCTTCCACTTCCTGGGCGTACCATAGAGGGAAGGTATCGTTATCGCCGTTTGTAATAAGTATGGCGTTGGGGGCGCAGGAATTGAGGTAGTTGACGGCAAAGTCGCGGGTAGCGAATTTATTGGCGCGTGTATGGTCGTCCCAGCCTTCTTTGGCCATAATGCCAGGTACCAAAAGCAAGCAAACCAACGTAATAGGGATTGCAACATACTTTTCGTTCACTTTTTTGAGCATATCCCACAAGGCCATTACGCCAAGTCCTATCCATATAGCAAAGGCATAGAAAGAGCCTGCAAAGGCATAATCCCTTTCGCGCGGCTGTTGGGGCGTTATATTAAGGTATAAAACAATGGCCATGCCTGTCATAAAAAACAGCAACAGCACTACCAGAAAGCCATCCAAATGCTTGCGCAAATGAAAAAACATGCCCAAAAGCCCGAGCAATAGTGGCAGGAAATAGAACTTGTTGTTGGCTGCATTGCTCATGCTGTCGGGCAAATTGGTTTGGTCGCCCAGCCTTGCATTGTCAAGTGGCGCAATACCACTAAGCCAATTACCGTAACGGATGCCCCCATGCCCTTCGATATCGTTTTGCCTCCCAACAAAGTTCCAGAAGAAATACCGCATGTACATGTGCCCAACCTGATAACTCAGGAAAAACCGTACGTTCTCCACAATAGTAGGCTTATACAAAGTTTCGGTTTTCCCTTCTTCGTTGGTTACATCAATGGGGATACCATTTATTTTTCCCCACGATTTGTATGCCGCAATATGGCTGGCTTTCTGGTTGCTCCACATACGCGGAAAAATGGTACAGAATCTTTTATCATACGCAGGTATGGTGTTTTTCCGGTCATCGGTCATTACATACTTCCCGTTTTTCTTGTCCTTTACATAAAATGGGGTTGCATCGCCGGCTTGGTCCTGGCTTTCCTGGGGTGCGTTGTAATACTGTCCATAAGCTACAGGCCATGTACCGTATTGCTCACGGTTGAGGTACGAGAGCAAGCTAACTGCATCACTCGGGTCATTTTCGTTTATTGGCGTATTGGTATTGGCACGGATAACGAGCATAAAGAAGGACGAATACCCAATCAAAAGGAATGCAATGGACAGAAAAATTGTATTTGCTGCCGACCGGACCTGATTGCGGTTCAACCGACCGGGTTCGCTCTTATACCAATAATAAACGCCAGCAACTATTAATAGCCCAATGAAGGTTGTCCATGAAAAAGCAGCCAACAACAGCAAAAGCACACCTCCAACGATGTAGTTTGCCACCGAATGTTTCGACTGGTAAGTAAACCTGATGCTCCATACCAGAGCACCAATCAGGACAACAAAATAGAATAATGTTCCCGAATTAAACGGAAGCCCAAAGCTGTTCACGAACAATATCTCATATTTCCCGGCAAGGTTTACCGTATAAGGTATTACCAGGAACATGATAAATGCAAGGATAAAGAATGAAATGCCCAATGTAAGCACAACACCTTTCCATGTAGTTTTGTATTTGCGGAAGTAAAAAACAAGCGCAATTGCAGGGATAGCAAGCAAATTGAGCAAATGCACGCCGATGGAAAGCCCCATGAGGTAAGCGATAATTATTATCCAACGTTGCGAATGAGGTTGGTCGGCAGCCTGATCCCATTTTAAAATTGCCCAGAAAACAATGGCCGTAAAAAACGACGACATAGCATAAACTTCGCCTTCGACAGCCGAAAACCAAAACGAATCGCTAAAAGTATAAGCCAATGCACCAACAAGCCCGCTACCAAGTATGGCAATCATGCGTCCTGTCGAAATTTCCTCGTCTTTTGTAAATTTAAGCCCTAACATGGTTATGCTCCAAAAGAGGAACAAGATAGTTGCCGAGCTGCTCAATGCCGACATATAGTTTACCATAACAGCAACTTTGCTTAAATCGCCAAAAGCAAATAAGCTAAAAAAACGACCCAGTAACTGAAAAAAAGGTGCTCCCGGCGGATGGCCAACCTGAAGTTTAAACGCGGTAGAAATGTACTCGCCACAATCCCACCAACTTGCTGTTGGCTCAACGGTTGACAGATAAACCCACGAAGAGATAGCAAAAACAAGCCATCCCAGTAAGTTATTCAGTTTCCTGAATGTTTTCATGAAAAATTTGGATTAATGAATAAACGATTTATTTTGAAGGGACGAAATTAACTATTTATTGTGAAGTAAGCACAACTTTTAGCAATTGTTAAGAAAATGGACGTTCGGCCAGAATGGATTAAAGCAAATCTCTGTTCAAAAACAGATATTTAGATGCAGTTATTGATAACAATTTTATCATTCCATCATTAAAAAAGCCCTGATATCTAAGTGTTTGATACCTTTGAAGCCGGCGGGCCCCAATTCACCCAACGTAATCAAGTATTTAGGGAAATTATCTTTTATATCGATTAAATTATTGTATTCCCTATCCGAGGTTTCCTGGTTTGTGATTTGCAATACTATTTGAAAATAAAAGGTCGAGCTGGCTTTTTGGGTTACTTATTATCATTACAGGAACATATTTGATTTTACCACTTTATTTCTGTTGTGATAGAAACCAAAACTAGATTGTTTGGTTTAGGTTTTTTATCGGTAAATGTAAAATAAATAGGATATTGAAAAGTGTAAATAAAATATTTTACATTTCTGATTTCCCTATATTTGCTGAATGAAAATCAGTCTGAATATTGAACTCATAAAACAGTACTCCTGACTTTTTCTGGCTGCAAACAGTGCTTAAAACATCCATCATGAAGTATATAAAACTTGCTTTCTTGCTCATTTTGGCAGGGCTTTCCATTAAAGCCATGGCACAGGAAACCAAACCTTCCAACTGCCAACTTTCCATCGGGGCCGATTTTGCCACTTCCTATCTTTGGCGTGGTTTCGAATTGGGCAACTCACCAGCGGTGCAGCCGTGGGGCGAATTCTCATACAAAGGTTTTACACTCGGCACTTGGGGCAGTTATAGCTTTAGCGGCGACAACAAAGAAGTGGATTTGTATGCGAAATATACCTTTGGGAACTTCTCTCTGAACTTTGTGGATTTATTTTTTCCTGGTTATGAAGACCTTGATCAGAACTTTTTCAATTTTAGCCAAAGCTCCACAGGCCACTGTGCCGAACTTGGATTAAGTTTTAATGGATCCGAAAAAATCCCCTTTTCGGTATTTGGCGGCATCATCCTATATGGGACTTCAACAGATCCAGATCCAAACGATTCAACAAGTATGAATTATTCACCTTATTTCGAAATAAAGTATTTGGGGAACCTAAACGATAATCCGTATGAGGTATTTGCTGGCTTCACCCCTACCGAAAGCACTTTTTATCAAACTAATGGTTTCTCATTTATAAATGTTGGAGCCACTGCAAAGAAATCAATAAAAATAACCGATAACTTTTCGCTTCCGATAAAACTCACTCTGTCCACAAACCCCGAAATCAAGAAAATTTATTTGTCGTTGATAGTCTCAATTTGACGGGAAACACTGAAATTCAACAGATAACAAACTCACTGCCTATTATGAAACCAATTACAGCAATTCTACTTTTGGCGGTCTTTTTTTCATCCTGCAACCAATCAACTAAATTTGATCTGGCAAAAGAACAGGAAGCACTACAGGAACAAGCTGTCAATATCAACAACGATTTTCAGAAAATCAGGATGGAAGTTGATTCCCTTGTTATCAAGATTGCAAAACTTTATGAACGGCAAGACGAAATCCTTACTGGCATCGATACTAAAAAATACCAGCTTGCAGGAAATGGGGTTTTTACCAAGCCTGTTGATGATGGCGGTTCGGCTATTTTTGTATCGGGTTTTTATCCTGTTAATGAGAGCATTAAAAAGATAGTATATTTCACTGAACCTATTGATGCGGATTTTAACGCATTGGTAAAGGAATATCCCGAAATTGTTCAGGTTTACTACAACGATAAGCACTCCTTAAACCGTATTTTCCCTTTCTTTGATGTGCTATCACAGTACGAAGCCAAGATGGATATTCCCAGTTTCAATTTTTATTATCTTGCCAATGCAAAGCATAATCCTGAAAAAAAATCGCTTTGGATAAACGAACCTTATGTGGATCCTGCGGGTCGCGGCTGGATGGTTTCGGCAATAGCCCCGGTTTATTTCAACGACAGTTTGGTTGGAGTGCCCGGAATTGATGTAACCATAAACCTGGTGGCAAAACGCTATATGCCCGACAAACCTGAAAGCATGACAATGATTATCGACAATAATGGAGCCATTGTTGCCGCCCAAGAAGGAGCCATCAACCTGCTTTCGTTTCCGCCATTGTTCGACCACAAATACATCGAGACTATCAAACAGGATACATACCGCAAGGATTCATACAACTTGGCATTGAGCAAGGACATAAATGTGAGGAAAATTTCCATTGAGATATTACAAAAGAAGAAATATTTAGCTAAGGCCGAAATAAATGGGGAGCAGATTACCATTATTGCGGCAAATATCCCGGAACTGAACTGGCATCTTTTGGAAATTCTGAGATGAAAAATAAATTCTATTTGCTGATTCCTTTGATGCTAATTTTTATTGGCTTATCCATACGTAAATATTATGTACTGAACATAAACCAACGCAAGGAGACTGCCGATTTTGTGCATAAACAGATAATCCTGTGCGGGAAAAGTATTGAAGATGCAAGCAATGATTTCGAGGAATCGGTTAAATTTGAATTTGCCGACCATGACTTACGGTATTTCTTTGCAACCGAAACCGATAAAATAGACCTTCAAACCCGTGGCAAATATATTGATGGCGAAATAAAAAGGATCAGACGTTTTTATTCGTTCAATCAAGTTTTGATCTCAAAAATTATTATTAATAACGATTCCCATTTTAGAAGTTTTGAGCGCAAGGATGAGAATTATTTTATTGTGCTTTCCCCTGAACCGTTCCATACCAAGGTGAAGTTGTTGAACCAAACTCAGCTTACAGAAATTAATGGGAAACCGGTTTATATACAACCTATCAGGAATTCCGATGGCAATTTGGTGGCAAATATTAAGTTTGAACTTAACATTTCAGCTTTTCTGGCCTCACATTCCGATAAGTTTTACATAGGAAAAAATTCATGGAGTTGGGCCATTGATACTACCGGAAGGGTTTTGTTTCACAAATATAGCGAGCGATCTTTGACAGCAAACCTTAAAGCCGATTCTATCGGACTATTCCGTTCAAAACTTCGGCAAAACCTTAGTGCTTCGGTGCAACATACCATCTATCAAGCGACGGCCATAAACGTTTTATCTGTCTTTTACCCAGTTAATATTCTCAGCAAGAAAATAGGGATAGTATTTTCGGTTGATACCGACTCGCTGTGGAAGAGGCAGAACGAGTCGAATATTACGATTTTTATCTATTTCTTGGTGGTTATTGCTAGTATAATCGCTTTGTTCTCGATAATTATCACGCAAATGATGGCAGCAAAAAAACGCCTCGAATCAACAGATGCTTTGTTGCGTACTGCCAACCAAGCCTCTGAGGAACTGCTTACCAACCCAGATTTTGAAAGTTCGATGAACAATTTCCTGAAAATCACGGCAAAATCCCTTGGTTATCATCGTGCCTACCTGCTCGAATTCGGGCCTAATGGGAATACTCAGGTTTTTCGATTAAAGTACGAATGGTACGACCAATCGTTGGTAAAACCGTTTGCCGAAGTAGTTCCTGAAATTATAGCAGGCCACGAAACCAATGCATTCGAAAAAGCATCTTCCAGTTTGCGCCACAATAAACTTGTCAAACAAAACGAACCTGATTTTGATGATGCCTCCAGACCGATCCTGGAAAAACTTGATTGCAAGGCATTTATCAACCTGCCGGTATATGTAGAGGAAAACATTTACGGTACAGTTGTTTTTGCTGATTGCACCAGTGTAAGGCAATGGCAAGAATTTGAGGATGCTTTGTTTTTAAACTTTGCCAATGCGGTTGGCGGCGCCTTGTCCATCCATAACAAAAAGCAGGAGCTTATCATGGCCAAAGTCCTTGCCGAATCAGCCAACATTGCCAAATCTGAATTCTTGGCCAATATGAGCCACGAAATCCGAACGCCGATGAACTCTATTGTCGGCTTTAGCGAAGTACTACTCAACACCACCGAGAACTCAAAACAAAAAAACTACTTAAAAACCATATTAGACAGTTCCAAAACCCTGCTCTTGCTTATAAACGATATTCTCGATCTTTCGAAAATTGAAGCCGGCCGCATGGAAATATCGCCAGGACCTGCCGATTTAAGAGTGGTGATAAGTGAAATAAAACAACTTTTCCAGCATATTACCAATGAAAAAAACCTCAGTTTTATAGTTGAAATAGATAAGCATCTGCCCCAAACCATTGTAATCGATGAAGTAAGGCTGCGTCAGATACTGCTTAACCTGGTGGGAAATGCAGTTAAATTTACGTATACCGGTTTCGTAAAAATTGAAGTCACGGTATTTGACGAAAAAAATGAAACCTTGAGTTTTAACATAGCTGTAATAGATAGCGGCATTGGCATCCCTGATTCTGACCAGCAACGCATTTTCGAGTCTTTCAGCCAGTTATCGGGAATGGACACAAAAAAATATGGCGGAACTGGTTTAGGGCTTTCAATATGTAAACGGCTGTTGGATTTGATGAATGGCGAAATAAAAATAAACAGCACACCAGGAAAAGGAAGCCGCTTTACGATTACTTTTGCAAACCTGCCTTCTTCTGATGGATTGGTTGAAACTAAAAACAATTATTTATGGCATGAGGATAGCATTGCTTTCGAGGGTTCCAAAATTTTAATTGTTGACGATGTAGCTTTCAACAGGAACTTAGTGCTAGCTTACCTCGAAAACTATGATCTAAAGCTATTTGAAGCTGAAAATGGGGAAATGGCTGTACAAATGGCAAGAGAATGTATGCCCGATCTTATCCTTATGGACATTAGAATGCCTGTAATGAATGGCTATAAGGCCACCGAAATTATTCGGAGTGATGGAATAACTGCGCATATTCCTATAGTTGCACTCACGGCCTCAACCATGCAAAGCGAAATTGATAAGTTACAATATCTTTTCAACGGTTATCTGCGCAAACCGGTGCAAAAGAAAACACTTATTAACGAGTTGAAAAAGCACTTGCCATTCAGCAAAAGCGATAACCAGAATGGTATCAACTCCAAATTGGAAAACCCCGCTGCACCAACAGGACCGATATTTATCAACCCTGAAACAAAAGCCCTTTTTCTAATCGAATTCGCTGAAGAAATCGACAATCAGCCCGAGTATATGATTATCGACAATTTGACTGAACTGTCGGAGAGAATGGGGATATTTGCATTACAGCACAACATCCCGGAGTTGGAAAGAAAATGCAGCAACCTGATAAATTACATCGATGCCTTCGATTTTGATAAAATACAACATTCATTGCTACAAATTAAAGAAATATTCAAATCTTAACCATACTTGTTATGCTTAATTCAGAGATAAAAAATTCAAGGGACATGATTCTTGTTGTTGACGATCAGCCAACCAACATCAAAGTAATTGCAAGCATTTTAGGCCAAAAATATTCGCTAAGCTTTGCCAACAATGGTGTAAATGCCTTGAAAATCCTTGAGAAGAGCAACCCCGACTTGATACTCCTCGATATTATGATGCCCGAAATGGACGGGTTTGAAGTATGCAAAAAAATCAAGGAAAATCCAAAAACCAGAGAAATCCCAGTTATCTTTATAACTGCAAAATCTGATATTGATGATATTATCAAAGGCTTTAATATGGGTGCTGTTGATTACATCGCCAAACCTTTTAACCCTGTCGAAATGGAAGTTAGGGTAAAGAACCACCTTAACCTGTATCATTCAAAAAAAGAAATTGAGCAAATAAACAAGGAAAAAGACAAATTTTTCTCCATTATTGCACACGACCTTAGAAGCCCGTTCAATGCAATTGTAGGCTTCAGCCAACTCCTAATGGATCAGGTAAAAAGCCAAAACCTTGAAGGAATTGAGGAATATGCCGGTATTATACTGCGATCGTCAGAATTGGTTCTTGGATTACAAAGCAACCTTTTGGAATGGGCACAATCGCAAACAGGAAGGATCGAATTTAATCCAATTTATTTCGAAATAGACAAACTCATCAATGATGTAGCCTTTTTATTTGATGACATTGCCAGTAAAAAATCAATAACACTCAACATTGAGTTAATTCAAAACGGATCCATTTATGCCGATAAAGCAATGATTGGCACAGTTTTAAGAAATCTGATATCAAATTCCATAAAATATACAAAACCAGGTGGCGCAATCACAGTGTCGGCAATTTCTGTTGAAGGGTCGATGAACATTTCGGTCAGAGACTCTGGAATTGGAATACCTCAAACTGCAATCGATAATCTTTTTCGGATCGACAAAAACCAATCAACACCAGGTACCCAAGACGAATTGGGCACAGGATTAGGCTTGATATTGTGTAAAGAATTTGTTGAAATCCACGGTGGTGTAATTGGGGTTGAAAGCGAAGTGGGCAAGGGAAGTACCTTTACATGCACCCTTCCTGTTAAAGTTTGATTGCCAACATTATAATGAGGTTAGAGTAAAGAAGTTAGAGGTCAGGAACCCAAAATTGAAAGAACCTCACAATCGAATTCTTGTAAAGAAATCTAATCGGCTTTAAAACCGATTCTGAAAATTTTCAATTTTTTTTTGCTCTGTACCATATATGTAAAGAAAAAATATTACTTTTGCAGTCCTTTAAGAAGGAAAAAACAGTTTGTCCGATGGTGTAAAGGCAGCACGAATGGTTTTGGTCCATTCGGTCTAGGTTCGAATCCTGGTCGGACAACTTTGATAGAAGTAACTGATTAAAAGCATTTTTCATCATTTCCTGATAAAAAGTGCGCCTTGTTAAATCAGGGAATTTGGTTAGGTTACGGTGTTCAACAATTTGCTCACAATGAATGTCAGCAAGTGTGTTACGACAAGTGGAGGGGACTTTGGTCCCCTCTTTTATTAAAATAGACTTAAAAAAGCGAAGCATACAGCACAAATGATCAGCGAACAACTCATAAAAGAGCTTACCAACACTCACCTGGAGGGTACTGATCGTTTTGCCGTGAGCATAGCAGTTAGATCCGATAACCGTATCAGGATTTTTATAGACAGCGACACCCATGTTCTTATTGAACATTGTATCGAACTAAGCAAATTCATTGAGTCACAATTGGATCGTGATATCGAAGATTTTGAGTTGAACGTGTCCTCATCGGGGCTTGACCAACCTTACAAACTATCACGACAGTACATCAAAAACATTGGCCGCGAGGTAGCCGTCCTGCTTAAGGACAACAACAAAATAAATGGCACGCTGATAGCCGCCGACAATGAAAGCTTCAGTATAAAAGAAATTACCAAAGTAAAGAAAACCATTACCGAAACCACACATAGTTTCCAGTATAGCGACATCAAGGAAACGAAAGAAATAATTAAAATCTGAACCCCAAATATTGAATTGTCATGGGCGAAATGGAACATATCAACCTTGTCGAGACATTTTCTGAATTTAAAGAATTCAAGAATATTGATCGTGAAACCCTGATGCGTATTCTTGAAGACGTATTCAGGCACATGTTGATTAAAAAGAATGGTACCGATGAAAACATCGATATCATTGTAAATGTTGACAAAGGCGACCTCGAAATCTGGCGTAAACGTACGATTGTGGAAGACAATGAATTGGAGGACGAAAACCTTCAAATTTCATATTCCGCAGCCATTAAAATTGAACCTGACTTCGAAGTTGGGGAAGAAGTGGTGGAACCAATCAAACTTGCCGACATAGGCCGCCGCGAAATCCTTACCGTTAGGCAAAATCTTATCTCGAAAGTTCAGGAATACGAAAAGGACAACATATTCCGTAAATACAAGGACAGGATTGGCGACATTGTAACCGGTGAGGTTTATCAGGTTTGGAAAAACGAAATACTGATACTCGACGAAGAAGATCTTGAGCTTAACCTGCCCAGAAACGAACAGATTCCTGGTGATTTTTACCGAAAAGGTGACAGCATCAGGGCTGTGGTATCGCGCGTTGATATGAAGAAAAACTCGCCTGTTATTATCTTATCGCGCACTTCGCCCCTATTTCTCGAACGATTGCTCGAAGGAGAAGTACCGGAGATTTTTGATGGGCTTATTACGATAAAAAATATTGTTCGCGTGCCAGGCGAAAGGGCAAAAGTAGCAGTAGAATCGTATGACGACCGCATCGACCCCGTCGGTGCCTGCGTTGGCATGAAGGGGTCAAGAATACATAGCATTGTTCGTGAGCTGCGGAACGAAAATATCGATGTTATCAATTTTACTTCTAATTCCAGTCTTTATATCCAACGTTCGTTAAGCCCAGCTAAAATCACCTCCATCAATCTGGATGAGGAAACCAAGCGGGCTGAAGTGTATATGAAACCCGATCAGGTATCGTTGGCTATTGGAAAAGGTGGACATAACATCAAACTTGCAGGCAAACTTACCGGCTACGAAATAGACGTTTACCGCGACACGGATTCCGACTATGAAGATGTTGACTTGCAAGAGTTTAACGATGAAATTGATCAGTGGATTATTGACGAATTAAAAAGCATAGGTTGCGATACTGCTAAAAGTGTACTCGAACTAAGTGCAGAAGAACTGGTACGCCGGTCGCAATTAGAAGAGGAAACCATTCGCGAAGTGCATAGGATACTAAAAGCCGAGTTTGAATAATATAATCACAGAAGCTGGGGTTTCCTAAATATCGGTATCATCCCAGCAAGGCATTGCAGTAAAACTGAGCAAATTGCTTTCTGTAACCAATAAACTAAAGTTTGAAAATTAAATCGTACTTTTACTCACTTATTCCGAGCTTCAGGCGAAATTTCGAAAAAAGCATGTCAGACGGACCCATTTCAATCAGGCTTGGAAAAGCCGCAACCGAATTTAATGTCGGTGTAACCACTATCGTTGACTTCCTTCATAAGAAGGGGTTTAAAGTTGATAGTAATCCGAACACTAAGTTAAGTCCGGAAATGACTACTCTTTTGGTGAAAGAGTATCAGCCCGATAAGGCTGCGAAAGACAACGCCAAACATTTGGAGTTGGAGTACCAGGCCCAAAAAGCTGCCAAAGCTGAGGAAAAGAAACCTGCAATAAAAGAGCCTATTGAGGTTAAAGAAACTGTTGCAATTCCCGTTGTTCCGGATAAGGTAATTGTTGAGCCTTTGGTTTCGAAACCTGTTGCTATTGTTAACACTCCTCAAAAAGCGGTTGTTACAGAAGGTTTAGCAGCAGTTCAGGACGCTCCAAAAGTTGAAGCACCAAAAACGGTATCTCCCCCTCCCCCACCAGCTGAAATAAAAGCTGACATTAAAGCAATTGAAACACCAATTGCTAGTGAGAAAGATACAATAGCTCCACACGAAACCGATGATTCCAAAAAGGCTAAAGTTCAAACTGACCTTCATTTAGAAGCAACTAAACTTGAAGTCGCAAATTCTAAAACCGCGGAACAGGTAATAGTTCCAGATCAAGAGCAAATATTTAAGGCCGAGGGAGAAGAATCAGTGCTTTCCGGCCCAAAAGTATTAGGCAAAATCGATTTGAAACAATTTGATAAAAAACCCAAGAAAAAAGAGAAACCGGCAAAACCCGAGAAACTTCCGGTTGAAAAGGAAGCCCATACGGCAAAAGAGCATAAAAAGGAAGCTAAAGTAACTACCCCAGATGTGCTGGCACCTGTTGTACCGATACCTTTAATTCCAGTGCCAGACGTTATTGCACCTGTAATATCTGCTGACCCGCAAATTACCATTATTGCAGCACAAAAAAAACCAGAACCTGCCGAAACTCCGGTAGTTTTACAAACCATTGCCCCTGAAGTTCCTGAAATTCCTTTGGTACGCCAGAGCGACCAACCATCCATTGACGGGACTTACAACAAATCCGACTCTAACTATCTTCAAACCAAGTTTACAAAACTTGAGGGGCCTAAGATCTTGAGTAAAATTGAATTGCCGCAACCATCGCGTCCCGAACCACGCAAACCTGTTGCTTCATCAAGCGATGAAGATAGCAAAGCTAAGAAACGGAAACGAAAACGCTTGAACAAAGGAAAAACAGGTGCAACCGATGCTCCCAAAACCGGTGCGCCAGGAACCACTCCAAGAGTGGTTGTTCCAGCTAACAGAACGGGATCGCCTGCAAATAAAGCAGGGGCTGGTGCAACGGCAAAACCTAACGACAGACCAAGGACTAAACCGGTAATTAAAGGGCAACAGCGTCCAACATTGCCTAAAGCGGAGCTTACCGAAGAGGATATCCAAAGGCAAATAAAAGAAACACTGCAACGCCTAAGCGGCACAGGTAAGTCGAAAGCTTCGAAATACCGCCGCGAAAAGAGAAATGTTGCCAGCCAACACATGCAAGAAGAAATTGCAAAGTTGGAAGAAGACAAAAAAGTACTGAAAGTTACCGAATTTGTTACGGCCAATGATTTATCAATAATGATGGAACTGCCTGTAACTAAAATCATTGCTACCTGTATGGCAATCGGTATGTTTGTTTCTATTAACCAACGCTTGGATGCCGAAACCATTTCGGTACTTGCCGATGAATTTGGATATAAAGTAGAGTTTGTTAGCGTTGAAGTACAAGAAGCAATTGACAATGCTGATGAAATAGATGATCCGGCGCTACTCAAACCACGTAACCCAATAGTTACCGTAATGGGGCACGTTGACCATGGAAAAACATCGCTTCTCGACCATATCCGCAGTGCCAATGTAATTGCCGGCGAAGCGGGAGGAATCACTCAGCATATAGGTGCTTACGAAGTTCAACTTGAAGATGGCCGCAAAATCACATTCCTCGATACCCCTGGCCACGAAGCATTTACTGCCATGCGTGCCCGTGGTGCTCAAGTTACCGATATTGTAATTATTGTGGTAGCTGCCGATGATACGGTGATGCCTCAAACCAAAGAAGCAATAAACCACGCTCAAGCTGCTGGTGTGCCAATGGTATTTGCAATCAATAAAATCGACAAGAACGGAGCAAATCCGGAAAAAATAAAGGAAGAACTTTCAAAGCTTAATATCCTTGTTGAAGATTGGGGTGGAAAATATCAAAGCCAGGAAATATCTGCCAAAAAAGGGATCAACGTTACTGAATTGTTGGACAAAGTATTGCTTGAAGCCGAAATGCTCAACCTTCATGCCAATCCTGATGCAAGGGCTTCCGGAACAGTTATTGAATCATCCTTGGATAAGGGACGTGGTTATGTAGCGAAACTTCTCGTACAATCCGGCACTTTAAAATTAGGCGACTTTATCCTCGCTGGTTCGGTTTACGGAAAAGTTAAAGCCATGTATAACGAACGTAACCTTCCGGTTAAAGAAGCTGGCCCATCTGCACCTGTACTTTTGCTTGGCCTTACAGGTGCTCCTCAAGCTGGAGATAAATTCAAGGTAATGGTTGATGAGCGCGAAGCAAAACAAATTGCTACCAAACGGCAGCAATTGCAACGCGAACAAGGTATACGCACACAAAAACATATTACCTTAGACGAAATTGGACGCCGTATTGCCATTGGTGATTTCAAGGAGTTGAATATTATTGTAAAAGCTGATGTGGACGGTTCTGTTGAAGCTCTGTCCGATTCACTGCTCAAACTTTCGACACAACAGGTGCAAGTAAACGTTATACACAAGAGTGTAGGTGCAATTACCGAAAGCGATGTATTGCTTGCATCGGCTTCTAATGCGATTATTGCTGGTTTCCAGGTGCGCCCAAGTATGAGTGCCCGAAAATTAGCCGAACGTGAAGAAATAGATATCCGCTTCTATTCGATCATTTATACTGCAATCAACGAAATCAAATTGGCAATTGAAGGTATGCTTGCCCCTGAAATTGAAGAAAAAATTATTTGTAATGTCGAAATACGCGAAGTTTTCCGCAATTCAAAAGTTGGCGCAATTGCAGGATGTATGGTGCTTGATGGCAAAATTACCCGCAACACGCGCATACGTGTTATCCGCGATGGAATTGTAGTACATACCGGTTCGCTTGATTCGTTGAAACGATTCAAAGATGATGTTAAAGAAGTACTTACGGGTTACGAATGCGGTCTTAACATAGTGAATTACAACGACATAAAAATTGGAGATATTGTTGAAGGCTACGAAGAAGTTGAAGTAAAACGAAAATTGTAACGAAATAATTCTACACAACTTATAATTAATACAGTTTTCTATAAAAAACAAACACGGCTGCCCTTGGTGGCCGTTTTGGTTTATTATTTTTGGACAAAAAAAACACCAGCTTTTTGTGCCGGTGAATTTTGACAGAAAATTTATGATTGGAATCAAATCAAAAAATCTGACTTGCAGATTTTTATCAACCAATTGGTTTAACAATTGCTATTTTATAATCGTTTCTTCCCTGCCAGCCCCAATAGAAAGTATTTTTACTGGAAGCCCTGCATCTTTTTCGATAAAAGCAGTATATTCTTTCAGCCTTTGTGGCAATAATCCGAAATCGTCAATACCATGCAAAGGTTGTTTCCACCCAGGAAATGACGCATATAAAGGCGTAACAGGGTTGCTCAGGGTTTCGAAAGTCAAATCCTGAACAGTCTGCCCATTTACTTCATAGCCGGTGCAGATATTAATGGTATCAAAACTGTTCATCACATCCGACTTCATCATTACCAAATCGGTGACCCCATTAAGCATAATTGCATAACGCAAAGCTGGTAGGTCGAGCCAGCCACAACGGCGCGGACGGCCGGTAGTGGATCCAAACTCCTTTCCATGGTCGCGAAGGCTTTCGCCAATCGAATCATTTAATTCTGTTGGAAAAGGGCCACTCCCAACCCGGGTACAATATGCTTTAAAAACCCCAAATACTTTGCCTATTGCTGAAGGAGGAATACCAAGCCCCGAACAAACTCCAGCGGTTATGGTATTAGAAGATGTTACATAAGGATAGGAACCGAAATCTACATCAAGTAAACTCCCTTGAGCACCTTCGGCCAATATGGTTTTACCTTCGGCCAAGGCTTTATTTATAAACAATTCACTGTCGATAAGTGGGAACGACCGTAACTCCTCAACCGCGGCAAACCAGTTTTTTTCATACTCAGCAAAAGAAATTTTATCAATAAGCTGAACCAAGTGATCAAAATTATAGGATTTCAGAATATTTAGGTGACGCTGTTTCAGTTGGTTATATTTATCGATAAAACTGGAAGAAAGTATATCGCCGAACCGAAGTCCATAACGTGCTGTTTTATCAGTATAACAAGGACCAATCCCTTTAAGTGTGGAGCCAATCTTGCCTTCGCCAAGTGCCTGCTCATGCGCAGCATCCAACATTCGATGGGTAGGCAAAATAAGATGCGCCCGTTTTGATATTCGGAGGTTAACGCGTGGATCAACGCCTTTGATCACAAGTTTGGCTAATTCCTGGGATAAAATATAAGGATCGGCGATAACCCCATTACCAATAATATTGATTTTTTCAGGATGAAAAATCCCTGAAGGAATGGTATGCAAAACATGCTTGTCACCAGCTATTTGAAGTGTATGACCAGCATTTGGCCCTCCTTGAAACCGTGCTATAATATCATATTGCGGAGTTAGCACATCCACAATTTTACCTTTGCCTTCATCGCCCCATTGCAGGCCCAGCAGTACATCTACTTTCATTTAAATACAAATTTGGCAACGCGGTAAGGTTGCTGTTCATTTGTGGCAAAGGTAATTTTTTTGCCGACTTTGACCAAATAAAGTTATTTGAATGAAGAGTGCTCTATTTAGTTTGTACTCTCCGTTTGAATACGTTTACCAAAAAGTGTAAGTGCGTGATGTGTTATTTTTAAACCCATGGCTTTTTCGACCGATACGATTATATCCTGTATCCGAGGATCGCAAAATTCAAGGACTTCCCCATTTTCCATGTCAATAAAATGATCGTGCTGCTTAAATTTGAACGACTTCTCGAATTGCGCACAATTGTTGCCAAACTGGTGTTTTGTTACAAGGTTGCAACTTAATAGCAATTCAATAGTATTGTACAAAGTTGCCCGGCTAACCCTGTATTTATTGTTTTTCATCTTTATATACAAAGTCTCAATATCAAAATGGCCTTCGGTAGCATAAATCTCCTTTAGTATAGTGAACCGCTCTGGTGTTTTACGATGACCTTGTCTCTCAAGGTAGTCAGTAAACAACTTCTTTACAGTTTCGTAATTAAGTTTTTTTGAATCAGTTATCATGCCCTTGAATTTGGGGTAAAATTACAAAAATTTCTTATTGTTATTTAGAATAAATAAAAATAGATGAAAACAAGAAAAATTATTAGTTTTATACCAATACCTCAAAACATTCAAAATTGGAAATTACTATAAATAGAATTTCATATCAAACTACAGGCTATAAGCCTATGTTTTAGTAAATTGAAGCATACGTGCAGCCGACGAAACGCCTTCAATTTGTTTCAACCTTTCTACTGTATTTTTAATGTCGAGTGTATTATGGACGAATAGGCTGATATATGCCTCAAACAATTCGCCAGTAGTATCAATATGGAACGATCTGATATTGAAGCGCATTTCATCACTTACAACCCTGATTATATCAGAAATCATACTTTTTCGGTCGAAACCGCTAATTTTAATACCGCCAAGAAAAGTGTTCATTGGTTTATTTTCCCAGTGTGCATGTATCACTTTTTTACTAAAACGTGTCATCAACCCAATCGCATCGTTGCAATTAGTGCGGTGAACCATATTATGCATCCCTTCTGGTGAAAAAGCCATTATGTCGTCGCCCGGCAAAGGGTGGCAGCAAGTTGCTACCGAAAAAGATAAATCGTCGAGGTTGTAAGTTATGGACGATTTAGGTTTATTTTGATTGGAGTTTATCTGTGAATCAAGTTGATGTAAATTTTCAGGATGGGTTTTGGGCAAAAGGTTTTCAATTGTTCCCATTTCACTGAATTCGCTAACATGTTCAGCATTTATTTCGTCGAGCGATACCCTGTAAAACAAATCTGATGTACTTCGAAATTTCAGGTGTTCGCTAAACTTGTTGATATTGCTTTTACTGAATTTGAGTTGAAAATCTCCAAATAATTCTTCCAATTTTATCCGCCCTTCGGCAGTTTGTACTTTTCTTTGTTCTTTCAACGATTCCTTTATACTAATCCGGGCACGGGGGGTAATTGCATATTCGAGCCATTCTTCCTTTGGGAAACTTTTTTTTGATGCAATAATTTCAACCTGATCACCACTTCTCAGCTTTTGGTTCAGAGGCACAAGATTGTGATTTAGCTTTACGCCAATGCAATGTGTGCCAAGTTCGGTATGTACCAAATATGCAAAATCGAGGGCAGAGCTGCCAACTGGCAACGATTTGAGATGGCCTTTTGGAGTCCATACGAAAACTTCGTCGCTAAAAAGTGTAAGTTTAATATTGTCGAGGAAATTTAAAGTGTTCGAATCTTTCGATTTTAATATTTCGCGCACTTCGCCCAACCAATCATCTAAGCCGCCTTCGTGGGTTTTGTCGTTATCAACCTGTTGTTTGTATTTCCAATGAGCAGCGTAACCCCTTTCAGCAATTTCGTGCATTCGGCGCGTACGTATCTGTATTTCAACCCATTGACCCATTGGACTCATCACAGTTGTATGCAACGATTCGTACCCATTGGCTTTGGGTGTCGAAATCCAATCGCGCAAACGTGACTGCTTTGGGTTATAAAGTTTTGTTATTAATGTATAAACCCGCCAGCAATTCATTTCCTCTTGATCCAATGGCAAATCAATAATAATCCTAACTGCAAACAAGTCATATACTTCCTCGAAAGGAATCTCTTTAGTTTGCATTTTTTTATAGATCGAATAAACAGATTTATCGCGCGTGTCAATTTCACAGGTTATTCCCTGAGCCGAAATAGCTTGTTTAATTGGCAAAATGAACCTGCTAACGAAACTATAACGTTCCATTTCTGATTCTTTCAACTTTGAGGAAATGGTGCGATATATTTCCGGCTCGTTGTATTTGAGCGCTAAATCCTCAAGTTCACTTTTGATAACATATAATCCAAGCCTGTGGGCTAAAGGCGAGTATAAGTAAAGCGTTTCGGCAGCAATATTCTGTTGTTTTGATGGTGGCATTGAATCAAGCGTACGCATATTGTGCAATCTGTCAGCCAATTTGATCAGGATAACCCGCACATCATCGCTAAGTGTAAGAAGCATTTTTTTGATACTTTCAACTTGTGAATTAGATTCGAGGCGCTCGTAACCATCTTTAATTTTGGTCAATCCATCAACAATATAGGCAACTTTATCCCCAAAATTTTGTCTTATTATCTCAATTGTATAATCAGGATTATCCTCAACAACATCGTGAAGCAAAGCACTAATTATAGCAGTCTCGCCCAAACCAATTTCGCCAGCTACAATCCTTGCAACTTCGAGTGGATGATAAATGTATGGTTCGCCAGTTCGCCTACGCATAGTATTATGGGCTTGCGATGCCATAATAAAAGCTTTACGGACAAGATTGTTTTTTTTAATGCCTTTATTTTCGCTCCAAGATCTCAATAAAGCTTGATATCGTTTTACAATTTCCTTCTTCTCTTTTTGTTGGTCAATAGAATCCATAAGACATACACTTTTATGCATTGAACACATCAAAAATACTGCTTTTTTTGCTCTTGCATAGATAGATATTTTTAATGCGTTATAACAGAATATTCCGAACTTTAGGATAAAAACAAAAAAAATCCCGTCTTATCAGGACAGGACTTTTCAAAAAAAAAACTCTTATGCTCCTAATTGCAACCTGCGGAAAGCGGTAACAGTGAGGTCTTTATCAGCTTTTTGCAAGTATTCGCGGACATTCACTTTCGAGTCGTTGATAAATTCCTGATTTAACAAGGTGTTTTCCTTGTAGAATTTGTTTAGTTTACCAAGGGCGATTTTTTCAAGCATTTCTTCTGCTTTGCCTTCGGCACGTGCCTGATCTTTACCAACTTCAATTTCACGGGCAATTGTTTCGGCATCAACATCGTCTTTGTCCAGAGCAACAGGTGACATTGCAGCAATTTGCATAGCTACATGTTTGGCGACATCATCAATACCTGCAACATCAACTTTGTTCAAGCCAAGTATTGCAGCAAGGCGATTTCCAAAATGGTTGTAAGCAACAGCCAGAGGAGCTTCAACCATTTCGTAATGCGACAATTGCATTTTTTCACCAGTTTTCCCAGTTAGGTCTGTAACTCCATCAGTGATAGTGCGGCCATCAATTGTCATTGCTAATAAAACTTCGAGTGATGCTGGTTTGGTTGCAATAGCCAAATCGATTATTTTGTGAGCATAATCAATAAATTCTTGGTTTTTGGCAACAAAGTCGGTTTCACAATTCAGCATAATAACCGCAGCGAAATTTTTGTCCTCAGTAGTTTTAGCTATTACAATGCCTTGGTTAGCATCGCGATCGGCACGTTTAAGAGCCAATTTTTGTCCTTTTTTCCTTAAAATATCGATTGCTTTTTCAATATCGCCTTCTGATTCAACTAAAGCATTTTTGCAATCCATCATTCCTGCACCTGTCATTTGGCGCAGTTTATTAACATCTGATGCTGTGATAGTAGCCATTGTTTTTTATTTCAATTAGTTATTGATTGCTGTAATTACACAAACCCGCACGTTGTGTACAGGTTTGTGGTTACAGTAAGATTTTGTGTATTTATTATGGTCTTGGTTTGCGTGCTGCTCCTGGAGCAGGCTTGCGAGCGATTGGTTTACGTGGACGTTTGCGATCATCGCCTTCGGCTGGTTCGAGGCCAGCAGCAACACGTTTTTTACGGGCAATTTCGCGAGCATCATCATCATCATCATCGCTGATTTTGCTGGTTGAGTGTTCTTCGCCTTCTTCGCCTTCTTCTTCGCGTTTATCGCGGTCGAGTTTACGTTCGCTGCTGCCTTCGTCAATAGCTTCGATCATTTTTTTGATAATCAAGGCAATCGATTTTGATGCATCGTCGTTGGCTGGAATTGGGAAATCCACCAAATTGGGGTCGCTGTTGGTATCAACTATTGCAAAAGTAGGTATGTTAAGTTTCCTTGCTTCAGCAATTGCAATATGCTCTTTCATTATATCAACCACGAAAATGGCCGAAGGAAGTTTATTCAAATCGGCGATTGAACCAAGGTTCTTTTCGAGTTTGGCGCGTTCGCGGGTAATCTGAAGGCGTTCGCGTTTTGAAATACCAAGAAAAGCAGGGCTAACCATCAATTTGTCAATAGATGACATTTTTTTGACAGCCTTACGTATAGTTGCGAAGTTGGTGAGCATACCGCCCGGCCAGCGTTCAGTAACATAAGGCATGTTGGTAGGGCGTACCATTTCGGCAACCAATTCTTTTGCCTGTTTTTTGGTAGCTACAAACAGTATACGTTTGCCAGATTTTGAAATTTGTTTGATGGCAGCGGCTGCTTCATCAATTTTAGCGATGGTTTTGTAAAGGTCGATGATGTGGATTCCGTTACGCTCCATAAAAATATAGGGCGCCATGTTTGGGTTCCATTTACGCTTCAGGTGCCCAAAGTGCGCGCCTGCATCGAGTAATTCGTCAAATGTTGTTCTTGCCATTTAATTTATCTCCTGGTTTAATTAGTTTACATTCTTTAATGTCGCAATTGTCAGGTAGCCCTGTAAAAGCAGGAGTCCTGACAATTTAGATACTAAACTACCTTCATTTCCAATATTAACGCTTGCTGAACTGGAAGCGTTTACGGGCTTTTTTCTGACCGAATTTCTTACGTTCAACCATACGTGGGTCACGTCGCATCAAGCCTTCGGCTTTTAATGCAGGGCGGCGTGTTGGGTCGAGTTCGCAAAGTACACGCGAAATACCGAGCCTTAAAGCTCCAGCCTGACCTGCAATGCCACCTCCGTTAAGATTAGCTGTAACATCGAAAGTTCCAACTGTTGCAGAAATCTCAAAAGCCTGTAAAACAGTATTCTGTAGAATTTGGGTTGGGAAATATTCTTTATAGTCGCGACCGTTAACCGTGATTACACCAGTGCCTTCTTTGATGTAAACCCGTGCAACAGCACATTTACGCCTACCAATTGCATTCGTAGTCTCCATTTTGCTTATTTAATTTCGTTTATGTTAATCTTTTTAGGTTGCTGTGCGCCGTGGGTATGTTCGGTGCCAGCAAATACGCGAAGGTTGCGGAATAAATCTGCACCGAGGCGGTTTTTTGGAAGCATTCCACGAATGGCTTCTTCAACTACATAAGTAGGTTTTTTTGCCAACATTACCCTTGGGGTGTTCAATTTCTGGCCACCTGGATGCCCTGAATAATGAACATACACCTTGTCGTTCATTTTTTTGCCTGTAAGACGGATCTTTTCGGCGTTGATAATGATGACATTGTCACCACAATCCAAATGAGGGGTATAATTTGTCTTGGTTTTACCACGCAGAATCCTTGCAACTTGTGTTGCCATACGGCCCAAAGTTTCGTTTTCGGCATCCACTAACACCCATTCCTTGGTGATTTCGGTGGGTTTAGGGGTAATTGTTCTGTAGCTTAAAGCGTTCATCTTCCTGTTTATAATGCAGTTAATCAAAAAAGCCTTCTTAGGTGTAAAAAGGGGTGCAAAGGTATTATTATAATTTTAAAATCCAAAGACTTATTCACAATATTTTATGGTTTACTTTGCAGCCACTGTAAATACCCTGCTGGGTCAATGAAAATTGAGTTTGCAAAAGTATCAAAAATCTGTTTGGAATTTACGTTATCGTGTTGATATGATAGATTCCATAAACGTAAATAAAACTTTATTTTTTATGGTTGTAAGGGTAAAACCGTTTTCAAGTGTCTATTATGTAGTAGATTTTTTTTTATTCGAGGATTTCTATTTCTGTTCAAGATAGAAACACCAGACAATTCAACTTAAATTAGCAACTATTAAACCTATTGCCATGAAATCATTAATTTATTTCGTTAACACATCAATCTTGTTGTTAACTTTTGTATCGCAGATTTTTTCCCAATCCCTTGATGATGCTTATAGGGGACATTCAACAAACGATATTTATTTTGTAAATACGACTTGGTTTCATTTGTATTATATCACTGATGATGGGAATAATATAGTACTCAAAAACACAAAGGCAGGATGGCATAATCAGTATGTAACCGAATCGACGCCTGGGGTAATATTTACCCTTCAAGATGAAGGGATTGCTAAAAGCGTTGATTATGGAAACACATTTTCTAAACTTTCACCATCTTGGTTAAGTGCCGATACATCAATCCTTTCTATTCGAGGTGGCGAAGTCGAAGATCTATTTTACACAGGAACCCGCTGTTACAGTACCCAAAGTTGGTTAAATTTCAAGACTTTAGATTCTTTTTCGAATATTGAAGCAATAGGCAACTATCCACTTGAAGTTGGGTTTGCTGCTGACGAATATTATGGTGGCAACTTTCCCTATTCTAATGCATATATAACCCACACCATGAATGCTGGTATGACTTACGATACGATGTATATCGCCGATTCCATAATAAACGAAAATTTTCGCTTTTGGAAACTAAGCAGGGGGGCTGTGCCTGGTGAGTTATATATGGTAACAATGTTGCCGGCTGCCATTTGGGATTATCACCTTTACCACAGCTTAGATTATGGAGCTACATGGACAGAAAAAAATATTCCAAGTGGTTTATCCGAGGGCTATTTTACCGCTGGGCGTGGCAATTGCAAATTTTATGTTGTTGATAAATCCTGGAACGGTAATCCCAATTATACCATGGATATTTATGCGAGTTCCGACTGTGGTGAAACCTATACCAAGCACACTTATCAACTGCCTACCTACTTAAATATAGTGGAAAGGAACAGGACTATTTCAAATTTGGCATTTTCGCCCAACCCAACCTCCGACCAAACCACAGTAAGTTGTACTATTGCAAAGCCATCAATGGTTTCGGTAGCAGTTTACAATTCGTTAGGTAAATGTGTGTTGCAAACAGCCGCTGAAATGCAGCAAGCAGGCGAATATCGGAAGGTTATTTACTTGAGAGATCAGGCTTCGGGATTGTATTCAGTGCATATTGTGGCCGATGGTGAAATTGTTTCAATCGGTAAGTTGCTGGTAACGAAATAGATATTTTAAAAGCATCATAATATTAAACTTGATTCTAAGATTTGTGTGTTTAGGATCAAGCCATACATGTTAAATCCCAATCCAATGACTAAGTATTTCGTTCACATTTGCACAAACATC
This sequence comes from uncultured Bacteroidales bacterium, assembly GCA_903878265.1. Lineage (GTDB taxonomy): Bacteria > Bacteroidota > Bacteroidia > Bacteroidales > UBA4417 > UBA4417. The sequence continues at coordinate 29,966 of CAIRHD010000108.1, forward strand.
CTATTTATTTTTCTTGGTATTCAAGCAAACGCACAAAGCTATGCCGTGCAAAGAGGCCATGCAGATGACGATTTGTATGTGTATTGCCGCAAGTATCTGACGTCCAATAGTATTTATCAATTGTACCGTTTGACCGCTAATGGGAAAAACATCAAAGTACAATACACCATCCCCTACCCTGCCGACGATAACGACCTGAATTTGAAGAATATGGTAGCCGACCCAACTTCAGGATTGCTTTTTTGCACTTCGCTCAGCAATGCCGATACCTCTATTTTTAAAAGTACCGATTTCGGGAAATCGTGGCAATGGATGAACACCATTTTTAACGGTATCAGCCCTCCAATAGCCTTGATGGGAGGTTCGGTTGCAGGCGAGATTATTATGACCGAACGGCTTTCGGTGCAGGAGTATGGTATTGGTTCGACAACTGACTTTTTTGCAAGCCACACATCCAACGCAAGTTATAGCTCCTATTTTGCCAAACCCGAAGTTGGGATCAATTCGGGCGAGATGTATGGGATAAACAACGCCTACGCCAGCAATCGCGATTTTTTGCTCCATTCGACTGATTTTGGGGTTACCATAGACACTATTGCCATTGATTCGGCCATAATTTACAACCCAAACGGCAATCTTGCCCAAAAAGTTTGCCATGGTGCTTTGCCAGGCGAAAGTTACCTCATCACCCTCGAACCTGAGCAAAGCGGTTTTCCCCATGTGTATAAAATTTATCATTCTACTGATTATGGGGCAGCGTACTCGCTACAAAACACCTTAAAATTCGATGAATCATCGGCCAATACCGATTTTAGCGGTGGCAGGGGAAACTGTTCGTTTTTAGCGGTAAATTGGAAATTTGATCAGCAGCTTCAGAGGCAAATACTTCAAATTTACAGCAGTGCTGATTGTGGCCAAACATTCACATTGTTCGAACACGACCTGAACACAAATGTGAGTATCCCCGAAACGGAAGGCGAAACCGCCAACATTCTTACAGTAAACCCAAATCCGGCTCAAAACCATGTGAATTTCGACTATTGGGTAGTGAACAATGGAAATGTCAAACTAACAATTAGTTCGATGGGAGGAATGAAAAATAGTTTGATTTTGGATAAATATCACCACTCAGGCCAATATAACTTAAAATTTGATTGCAGCATCTTACTTCCTGGCGTTTATATAGTTACATTGCAACAAATGGATGGCTTTACCAGTTCTTGCAAGTTAGTTATTGGCGGATAAAGTATTTTTCATCATTTCTACTTCAACAACCTATAATACTGTTTTGCCAACAAAACGTGCTATATTAATATGCCAGAATCCGATAATCTTTTTGCTACGCCAAACACACTGCAATCACTCCTTTAAAATTGCATTTTCCCCAGTTTTAAATCATTATAAAGAAAACAGGTTCAGATGCTTCAATAACTTGTAAGCTGATAAATTGTTATGTGATTTTTACTTTTCGCTGCCTATCAAAATAAAATGCAAGCTTTTCCTAACCTACCTTAAAACACCTTAATTTTACACTTTGGAACAAATTGATAAAACAAGGGGTCATGAAAATAAGTTTCTTTACATTTACCATAGTCATAATATTGATGTGTAGTGCATTAAGTGCTAAAGCGCAATATCCGAACGTAATGGTAAGCGATGTTGAAAACCCGAACGAAACCTCAATTTACATAAATCCCAAAAACACCAAACAAATTATAGCGGGCGCAAACCTCAACTCCTATTATTTTTCGTTTGATGGCGGGCTGAACTGGAACCGCAACCCTATGGTTTCCACCTTTAACGTATGGGGCGATCCTTGTCTTGTAATAGATACCAGCGGTTATTTCTATTATCTACATTTGTCGTACCCAAGCCAGTATCTTTTTATCGACCGTATTGTGTGTCAGCGTTCCACAAACAATGGTTTGTCGTGGAACAGTGGGGTAGGTATTGGGAAAAACGACCCAAAGCAGCAAGATAAGGAATGGGCTTGCGTAAACCCAAAAACCAATGAACTGTATGTAACTTGGACTCAGTTCGACAGCTATGGTTCAGGCAATGCCAACGATAAATCGAATATCATGTTTTCGAAATCAGCGGATCAGGGATTGACCTGGAGCGATGCCTTGCAAATAAACGAAGTGTCGGGCGATTGTGTCGATAGCGACAATACTGCTGAAGGTGCGGTTCCGGCGGTTGGACCTAATAGCGAAATTTTTGTTGCTTGGGCCGGACCAGCAGGATTGGTTTTCGACCGGTCACTTGATAATGGACAAACATGGCTCGATCAGGATATTTTTGTCAGCGATATTCCTGGAGGCTGGGATTATTCGGTACCAGGCATTTACCGCGCCAATGGCTTGCCCATTACTTGTTGTGATATAAGCAACGGCCCAAACCGTGGCAATATTTACATCAATTGGACCGACGAAAGGAGCAACAACGGATCGGAACAAGATGTGGATGTATGGTTGGCAAAATCCAGCGATGGTGGAAATACCTGGTGTGCGCCACGCCGTGTGAACAACGATGCGCCCGGCAAACAACAGTTTTTTACATGGATGACTATCGATCAGGTTACTGGCTATTTGTGGTTTGTTTTTTACGACCGGCGCAACTTTCCCGATACCCGAACAGATGTTTACATGGCAGTGTCTAAGGATGGTGGCGAAACATTCGAAAACTTTAAAGTGAGCGAAAGTCCGTTTATCCCCAATGCAAACGTGTTTTTTGGCGATTATACCGGGATTTCGGCACATAACAATATTGTTCGGCCCATATGGACAAGGCTCGATACTACCGCCCTTTCGACCTGGACCGCCATTTTGGAGCCATACTTTACAGGTATTAGAGAAAATGAAAGTATCCCATTTGCAATAGAACAAGCATACCCGAACCCATTCAGCGAAAGCACGGTTTTTTCGTTCAAATTAAGGTATCAGACCAAACTCAGCTTAAGCGTATATTCTGTTTTTGGCAACAGGGTTTCCACATTTATTGATAATTCGTTGGTTCAGCCCGGAAAATACATTTATAAGTTCGAACCCGCAAAATATGGCCTGCCATCAGGGGTTTACTATTTTTCGCTTTCCGGAAATGGCATCAACAAGCAAAGCAAAATAGTCTATTGCAAGTGAGTAAGGGAAAACCTTTGAGTGAAGGGTTTGGAGAAGGAAGGACTAAGGTCAAAGGGTAAAAGTCAAAGGTTAAAAGTCAAAGGTTAAAAGTCAAAGTTCAGAAAACCGAAATAAGTAAAGTTAAAGATCATTGGATAGTTGACAAAGGATGCGGCTTCGCTCCTACCTTTCTAAACCTACCTTCCGCAGTCTGCAATCCTACATCCCTTGTTTCCAATTTCATTTTTAAATATACAGTATAACATATATATACAACTTTTCGAGTCAAAATTGTACCTTTGTTTTAATTCACATAAATTTTAGGATAAAAGCTGCCTTGGTTTAATTGAGGCGGCAATAATTAACAAAGCTTATGAGCGATCCCAATCACCCATTGGTACAAGATTTACGAAAAGTGCTTTCGGGCTACAATTCACTCGAATTTACATTCCAGAACCTTGCCCGCGACCTTAACCTGCCTCCCGATGTGCTCATAAATGCTTTCGGCAACGAATCGGGATTGGTTGAGGAAATACTGAATTACGAGCAACAAAACCTCGAAAGTATTTTTGCCGACTTCGATTTTAGCGGATTCAACGCTATTGATGGATTGTTGGGTGTGAGCAAGGAAATTAGCAAAAAATTCGTGAACATAATCCCAAGTATTAATTTCGATTTGA
>CAIRHD010000109.1 GCA_903878265.1 uncultured Bacteroidales bacterium
CAACGCTGCAATTACTACAAATCCAACTGCTAATACTACATATACTGTTACAGCTTCTTCGGGAAATGGTTGTGATAAAACGAACAATATAATTATTAATGTTACCCCATTACCGACTGCAACAATAAGCTATGTAGGTTCACCTTTCTGTACTTCGGTAAGCACGGCACAATCTGTAACTTTAAGCGGGACAGGTGCTTACACGGGTGGTGCTTTTAGCTCAACTGCCGGATTGTCAATAAATTCATCGACAGGTGCGATTACACCAAGTACAAGCACTGCCGGAACCTATACCGTTACTTATACCATTCCGGCTTCAAGTGGTTGCGCCGCTGTTCCGGTAACAACACTGGTAACAATTACGGCTTTGCCAGTAGGAACTTTCAGCTACCCTGGAACTCCTTATTGCACAAATGCTACAAATCCTTCTCCAACTTTTTTCGGTGGTGGCGTTGCCGGGACATTTTCTTCCACCGCTGGTTTGGTATTTGTTAGCGCAGCAACTGGTCAAGTAAATTTAGCTTCTAGCACGGCAGGCACATATACCGTTACAAATACAATTGCGGCTTCCGGTGGATGTTCAGCGGTGGTTGCGACAAGTCCGGTTACGATTACAACCTTGCCCGCAGCAACTATTTCTTATTCTGGGACACCGTTTTGTAAAAGTCTCAGCTCGGCCCAAACAGTTACCTTTTCAGGAACAACAGGTGGCATTTATTCGGCTGCTCCAACAGGATTATCTATTAATTCGTCGACAGGTGCCATCACGCCAAGTACCAGTACAGCAGGTACTTATACCGTTACCTATACCATTGCAGCATCGGGAGGTTGTGGAATCGTAACAGCAACAACTTCAGTAACCATAACCGCTGTACCGACAGCGACAATAAGCTATGTAGGTTCGCCTTTCTGTACTTCGGTAAGCACGGCACAATCTGTAACTTTAAACGGAACAGGTGCATACACTGGTGGGGTATTTAGTTCAACTGTAGGATTATCAATCAATTCTTCATCAGGTGCGATTACACCAAGTACAAGCACTGCCGGAACCTATACCGTTATTTATACAATTCCAGCTTCGGGAGGTTGTGGAGTTGTAACCGCAACCACTTCTGTAACTATAACGGCTTTGCCAATAGCAACTTTCAGCTACCCTGGAACTCCTTATTGTACAAATGCTACAAATCCTTCTCCAACTTTTTCCGGTGGTGGCGTTGCCGGGACATTTTCTTCCACCGCTGGTTTGGTATTTGTTAGCGCAGCAACTGGTCAAGTAAATTTAGCTTCTAGCACTGCAGGCACATATACCGTTACAAATACAATTTCTGCTTCGGGTGGATGTGCAGCGGTGGTTGCCACAAGTCCGGTTACGATTACAACTTTACCAGAAGCAACGATTTCTTATTCCAGCCCAACATTTTATACTACTGACCCACCTCAAAACGTTTCTTTAGCTGGTTCATCTGGAGGTACTTATTCTGCTTCACCTGCCGGCTTATCAATAAATGCATCAAACGGTCAAATTACTCCAGGCACAAGTTCAGGAGGAAACTATGTCGTAACTTATACGATTGCAGCATCAGGAGGCTGTTCGGAAGTAACAGCAACTACAAGTGTTTCAATTGTTGCCGGAGGCATTATCACTGTTTCAGGTTCAACAGGAGCTGACGGCACTTACGCATCCTTTACAAATGCTACAGGTGCTTTTGCAGCAATTAATGCACAGAACCAAACTGGTAATACGATAGAAGTTACAATCGAAGGCAATTCACTTTTCGAGTCCGGCATAAACAGTCTAAATGCAGGCAATTGGGATGCTTTAACCCTTTACCCTATTGTACCAGGAATAATAGTAAGCGGTAATGTGGCAGGTCCGCTCATTAATTTTAATGGATCCGATAATGTTATTATTGATGGACGGGTTGATCAAACAGGATCTTCCGATATGACAATCACAAACACAAGTGCTTCATCATCAGCTAATACATCTACAATCCGGTTTATTGGTTCTGCCGAAAACAATACCATTCAATACTGTACAATCAAAGGTTCGGAAACCTCAACTACCAGCGGCATTATCAATTTCTCCACAGCAACGAGTGGAAATGGAAATGATGGAAACACAATCAGCAACAACAATATTACCAGCGATGTAGCAGGAAGACCCATTAATGCGATTTATTCTGCAGGATCAACAGGTAATGAAAACAGCGGCAATAGTATAAACGACAATGCCATTTACGATTTTTTAAACCGCACTTCCGTTTCCAACGGGATTAATCTCACAGCAAATTCAACTGATTGGATTATTTCTGGAAATAGTTTTTACGAAACTTCCACTTTTACACCTTCGGCATGGGTTGAATATAACATCATACGCGTCAACAATACTTCGGGTGTCAACTTTTCGGTAACGGATAATTCAATAGGAGGAAGTTCGGCTTTATGTGGAGGTACAGCCTGGATCAAAACCAATTCGAATAACAATGCGTTTAACGCGCTTTACCTTAATGTTGGAACCAGTTTGCCGAGTAGCGTTCAAAATAATACAGTACAAAACTTTGCATGGAGCAATTCGGGTGCTGCATCATGGACAGGTATCAATATTGTGGCAGGGAATGTAAACATTGGCACAACCACCGGAAATACTATTGGGGAAACAACTGGTACGGGTTCTATTATTGTAACAGCCGGAGATTCGCCTCCTTATTTTTATGGCATCAATATTTCAAGTACCGGCACAATTGATTGTCAAAATAACAATATTGGTTCTATCAATACAGCAAACTCAGATCCCACAAGAGGTTTCCATTTTTATGGGATAAACAAGACGGCTGTTGCTGGAACCACAACAATCAGCAACAACTTTATTGGCAGCAGCACTACAGCGAACAGTATTCAAGCCAGTTCGGGCAGTACGGCAAACATCCAAAATGTTATAGGTATAAACAGTGATGGAACAGGAACAACCACCATTTCGGACAATACAATATCGAACCTTACAAATTCGCAAACAATATTTTCAGGTTCATCGCAAACTATTGGCATTCAAACTACTGCTGGTAGCAACACCATACAGAACAACACAGTAGCTAAAATATCGACAGGAAGCGCACAACCTCTCATTGGTGCATCAGCATCGGCAATTGGAATTGTACAAAAGAGCATAACATCAGGTTCGACCCAAGCCGTTAGAGGAAATACAGTCTCTGAAATATCTAATGTTAACACAACGGCAAGAGTTGATGTTTATGGTATTTATTATGCCGGCCCAATAACCGGAACTAATTCAGTATCAGAAAATTTTGTCCATAGTTTGACCCTATCATCCTCAAACCTGTTATGCGATATTGATGGAATTGTATTATATGGTGGGTTAACAACCTGCGCCAACAATATTGTGAATTTGGGTGTCGGTATCTCAAATGGTTATCTGATAAATGGTATTTGGGACGAGGGACAATCCACAAATAACAACAGCATTTATTTCAATACCGTCTATATTGGAGGAACTGTTTCAACAGCAACAACATCAGCAACTTGTGCCTTATGGAACAACAATAATACTTCAGCCAGAAATTATCGCGATAACCTCCTGATCAATTCACGCTCGGGCGGTACGGGCGGAAAACATTATGCTGTGCGCCTTGCCGGAACAACCAACTTAACCATTGATTACAACGATTATTTTGTGAATGGCACAAGTGGTGTATTAGGTTCTGTGGGTGGTGCCAATCAGACAACAATGGCATTATTGATGACAGCCACTGGTCAGGATGCAAATAGTGTGAGTTTAAATCCATTATTCTCAAATGCTGGTGGAACTTCAGCATCCGATTACATGCCTTCTTCTACAGTTTTGGTTGGAACATCAATTGGAGGAATAACTATCGATTATTCAGGAACTATACGCCTTGCCACACCAACAATGGGTGCGCTTGAAGGAACTTTGATTTTGAATGTGGATGTTTATCAATCAGGCGTTTACCAATCAACATATTTACGGGTAAAAGATGCTTTTGATAAAATCAACAATGGAACCCATACTGGAACCCTTGATGTGAGGATAAAAGCAAACACTATTGAGACTGCATCTGCTGTATTATACCAAAGTGGGTACAATGGAACATCAAACTACACATCGGTACATATTTTCCCATCCGTAACCGGAATCACCGTAACAGGAAACTTGAATGCCGCACTTATAGATTTTAACAGTGCAGATAATGTAACCTTGGATGGAAGAGTAAATGGCACCGGCTCAACAAATAGCCTTGTGCTGACCAATACAAATACTGGAACTTCGGCATCAACAATTCGGTTTATCAATTCTGCCGAAAACAATACGATAAAATATTGTACAATCAAAGGATCAGGAACAAGCACCACAGGTGGAATAATCTTTTTCTCAACTTCCGCTGCGGGAAACGGCAACGATGGAAATACATTAATAAACAACAACATCACAAGCGACGCTGCCGGTAGGCCAATAAATGCTGTGTATTCTCTTGGTTCGACAGGCTTTGAGAATAGTTCAATATCAATAAGCAACAACAATATTTACGATTTCCTGAAACATGGCACGGCTTCGTATGGGATTAATCTCAACACTTATACAACGGCATGTTCAATTACAGGAAATAGTTTTTACGAAACAACTGCCTATATCCCAACGGCAAGTGTTGCCTACATTATTGTACAAATAAGCAATGCCTCGGGTGTAAATTTTACTGTTTCTGATAATTACATTGGAGGTACTTCGGCACAGTGCGGCGGAACGGCATGGACAAAAACCAATGCTTTCAACAATGCTTTTACAGGTATAAATATAAATGTGGGCACTGCTACAAGCAGCAATGTGAACAACAATACCATTCAAAATATAGTCTGGGGCAATTCAGGAACGGCAGCATGGACTGGGATAAATATTGCAGCAGGCAATGTAAATGTTGGCACAATTATCGGAAATACTATTGGTGCAACAACAGGAATTTCATCAATAACTGTTACTGGGACATCAACTGGAGCAACAGTTTATGGAATAAATTTGGCTAGTACCGGTACCGTTGTTTGCCAAAATAATAAAATTGGCTCAATAACTGCTGCAACTGCCGCCGCCAATGCAAGCAATTTGTATGGGATTAACAAGACTGCTACTGCTGGAACTTTGACAATTAGTAATAACATTATTGGGAGCACAAGCACGGCCAATAGCCTCAGTGCCAATTCGACAAGTAGTGGCAACGCACAAAGTGTTTTTGGTATTTGTAATGCAGGAACCGGAACTATTACCATAAGCAACAATACAATTTCGAATCTCAACAATAGCTCGACAAATACAAATGCCGGTACACGAGGGGTGATAAATGGTATCAAATCAACCAATGGAGTTGATATTATTGACAATAATACGATTTGCAATTTATCAATCGCCAACAAAAATACTTCTACCAGCAATACCGCTTCCGTATGTGGTATTGTTCTTACCGGCACGTCCCTTAAAACAGTTAGCGGTAACACAATTTATAACCTTTCCAACTCTAATTCTTCGTTTGCAGGAAGCGTTATTGGTTTGTATTTTACCGGGAACACCGGCTCGAATATGGTATCGGGCAATTTTATCCATAGTTTGTCGGTTACGGGAGCCAGTTCAACAACAGCATCGGTATATGGCATCAAGGTGGCTGCCGGTGTTACGACATTTTACAACAACATTATCAACCTAGGCGGAAGCACCAAAACAACTTTATATGGTATTTACGAAACTGGTGCCTCAGCCAACAACAACAACCTCTATTTTAACACAGTATATATTGGCGGCAGCCTGGTTTCAGGATCAACAAATAAATCTTATGCTTTATACAGTGCCGTTTCCACAAATGTCCGCAATTTCAGGAATAACATTTTTGTAAATGCCCGATCCACAACTGGCGGTTCAAGTATGCATTATGCTGCTTATTATAACTATACGGTAAACACCAGCTTGACAAATAATTATAACGATTATTTTGTTTCGGGAACAGGCGGTGTATTAGGATTTTACAATGGAAGCAATAAAACAACACTTCCGATTGTAACGGGTCAGGATGCCAATAGTATGGCCATTGACCCTGTTTTTGCAACTGCTGGTGGAACCAATGCATCTGATTATTTACCAAATTCGATACTTCCTGGGATTACAATTGTCACAATCAGCATCGATTATGGAGGGAATTCCAGGGCAGCTACCCCAACAATCGGTGCCTGGGAAGGGACACGGGTTAACAAATGGAAAGGTGCAATAAGCAACGCCTGGAACATTGCCGCAAACTGGACCGAGAATTATGTGCCTGCTGTTGATGCCAATATCCTTTTCGATGATGTTCCATTAAATCATTGTCAATTGGATCAAAACAGATCAGTTACCAATATTACAAACGCACAAGGAACATTCCGCATGGTTACAAATGGGAACAAACTCACAGTAAAAGGGAATCTGAATTTCACCAATGGTGCCCAGATTGATGCTACTGCAACCAATTCAACGGTAGAATTTGCTGGATTTTCGTCCCAAACTATACAAGCTGGAACTTTTTACAATAACCAAGCTTATAATTTCACGGTAAATAATCTAAATAATGTAACCTTAAACGGTCCGCTCAATATAATAGGCGTTGTTACAGCTCAAACCGGAAATCTGTTTTCGGGTGGTAACCTTACACTTATTTCAACAGCATCACAAACAGCCCTGATAAGCGGTTCAGGAACTGGCGAAGTGTTGGGCAATGTGAACATGCAACGGTATATCCCATCAGCGTTTGGATACAAATATTTTGGTACACCATTTCAGGCTGCCACAGTAAACGAATTTTCCGATGATATGGATCTTACTGCACCTTTCCCTACTTTTTACGATTACGACGAGGATAACCACAGGGATTCATTAGGGGTGGCATTGTATTCGACAGGCTGGGTTAAATACACCACAACCTCTAACCTCCTTATCCCAATGAAAGGGTATGCAGCCAATTATGGTGAATTGACAGCAGCCAAAACCATTGATATGACAGGAGTTGTGAACAATAACATTTCATCAACAAAAACGCTATTTAACCACAACCGCACATATACCAAAGGCTTTAACCTTATTGGAAACCCCTATCCCTCGCCAATTGATTGGAACGCAACAGGCGGATGGACAAAAACCAATATCGACAATGCAATATATTATTTCGATGCTGGTACAGCAAACCAATATTTAGGGACGTATTGTTCGTACATTAACGGAGTTTCCAGCAATGGAGTGGCAAGCCCTATAATTCCATCCATGCAGGGATTTTTTATTCATGTAACCAATGGCACATTTCCTGTAACAGCTACTTTGGGGATGAACAACCAAGTTCGCGTGAACAACCTTACACCTGCGTTCCATAAGTCGGCCCAATTCGAATCAAGGCCAATTTTAAGATTGACAGCTACTTACGAGAACGAAGTAGTTTCGGATCCAACCGTGGTTTATTTTAGCGATTTGGCCACACCTGAATTTGATACCGAATTTGATGCGCTGAAATTGATGAACACCGACTTAAACGTGCCAAATTTTTACGGTTTAACACCACAGTCAGAACGCTTGTCGATAAATGCAATACCATATCCCTTCGATAGTATCACAAGGGTACCACTTGGTTTGAAAACTAATAAAACAGCTTGGGTTACTATTTCAGCTGTAGATATTGAAAATATACCTGGAGTATTGCGTGTTTATCTTTCTGACGAGACCACCGGTTTGATTCAGGATTTGCAGGTAAACCACAAATATCGGATCCAATTGCAAAATGGGACTTTTGATAAAAGGTTTGCACTTTTGTTTAGCGAAAAAAACTTAGTGCGCATCCCAAAGGAAAAAGATACATTTTATGCTTCTATTTCAAATGGACGACTGAGAGTTTTTGTTGAACTTGCAAGTGGAAAAGAAGCGAAACTTATTATCAGTAATTTGTTGGGACAGGTTATGCTCAAGAAAGATATTTATGGAAATGGCTCAACCGAATTAGGTCAAAATTTGCCTGCCGGATTGTACGTTATAACTTTGTACTCGCAAAAAGGAATACAATCGCAAAAGCTCTATATCCCGAATTTATGATCCAGAACACAACTTATAAACCCGCCAGTTTTAGGCATATTCCTCATATTATCAGCATATTGGTGTTGACACTACTTTGCTTTAATGCCAATGCACAAGAAGACCCACCGCGGCCACTGAAAGTAACAACCTTTCAAAACTTGAGTTTTGGTGCTTTTATCCAAGGCAACACAGGTGGTCAGGTAATTATTGATCCAATAGGTTCGCGATCCCTAACCGGCGACTTGATACCGGTTTTTCTTGGGTATCAGGTTTATCCAGCAATTTTTGAAGTGGAGGCTCTTCCTGGCTCAATTATCACAATTTTCAACGGCCCAGATATTACTATGACTGGGAATCACGGTGGAACGCTCAATCTACATATTGGTACGTCAATCCCAACATCGCCATTTATAAATACTATAAACCCACCATTTAAGACCCAGGTCAGGATTGGAGGCACACTAACGGTTGGTACCATGCTGAATAATCCTTCTGGCGATTATATCGGATACTTTTCGGTAACCTTTATCCAACAATAGCTTGATGATTCCAGCACTCTTTTCAGACTTGAATTTCCCTGCGAAAAGGCTATTGCAACCAGTGCATTTCTACAATCATGTCAAGGAAATTTTCACCATTTTCCTTTTTTTATTTTTAACACTGTTAGTTTCTCAAACAGCAAATGCTCAGGATCCAGGCGATGATTACGAGGAGATTTCTATCTTTTTGATGGTACAAGGTATTGGAGGCTACGAGATTACTGCGATTTATAAAAATGAGGAAGTTTTCCTTCCTGTTCCAGAGATGTTCCGTTGCCTCAAAATCAATCATACGGTATCCGAATCCAATGATACTATCAGTGGTTTCTATCTGGTCGAAAACAACAAATATATAATCAGCCAGCTTGGATACTCGATATTTATAGACGGCAAGATGATACAACTTACTAAAAATGAAATGTTTAGTACAGAATCATCAGGGATCGCACTCAAGATTAATCAGTTCGGTAAAATTTTTGGGTTGGATTGCCGGTTTAATTTTAACAGTTTGTCAGTCGAACTGAAGACCAGCCATGAATTGCCTGTTATAAAAGAATTGCGCTTGGAGCAAATGCGCAAAAATATCAGCCGTTTGCGTGGGGAGGTTAAAGTTGATACAAATTATGCAAGAAAATACCATTTTTTAAGGCTAGGCATGGCTGATTGGGCCGTTTATTCAACCCAGTTGATTGGTGGAGCCACAGAAACACGGACTTCTCTTGCAATTGGAACTGAATTTCTAGGAGGCGAAACCGATGTAGAACTTAATTATTCCACCAGAAGCCAACTCGATAAACGACAGCAACAATACCATTGGCGATGGGCCAACAACAATACAAAGCTCGTGAAACAGGTTGTTATAGGTAAAATATCCTCTCGTTCCATTGCCAGCATTTATTCCCCACTTATTGGAACCGTTATCACCAATGCGCCAACATCTTTCCGTAGATCATTCGGGACTTATACCATGTCGGATTTCACCGAACCTGGCTGGACTGTTGAGCTGTACATCAATAACGTAATTGTTGATTTTACCACAGCCGATGCTTCCGGTTTCTTCAAGTTTGATATCCCACTGGTTTATGGTGCATCCAATGTGCTTGTTAAGTTTTATGGGCCTTGGGGCGAAGAGCGGCAGAAAGAACAAATAATCAATGTCCCATTTAATTTCTTGCCAAAAGGCGAAATACAATATTCTTTCTCTGGGGCAATGCTTCAGGATAGCAGCCACAACGTTTTCACCCACACCGAAGCTAATTTTGGAATAAATCGTCATATTACTTTCGGTGCAGGTTATGAGTTTCTTAGCTCAATTGCTTCGAGTCCTTCGATTCCATTTGTAAACGGATCTGCCCAGTTATTCAGCAATTTACTATTAAATGGCGAGTATGCTTATGGAGTGCGTACCAAAGCCCTTTTGAGCTTTAGCTTGCCTTCCAACTTTGTTATTGATGTTGATTACACCAAATATGCAAATGAACAGAAAGCAATCACGTTCAACTATTTGGAAGAAAGGAAGGTAAGGGTTTCGATCCCTATTTCGATCAAGACTTTTAAAGCTTACAGCCGGTTAAGTTACAGCCAGAATATTTTGAAGGAAACCACCTATTCAACTGCTGAAGCCACAATTTCAACATTTTACAAGGGCGTGAGTGCCAATTTTACCGGAAATGCCAACTGGCTTGGCAACTACGACAAGTATATTTATGGCAACCTGGCCCTTGGGTTCAGGTTTTTCAAAACATTGTCTTTCAGGCCACAGGCACAATACGATTTTTCGAACGGAAAACTTATAACCACAAAAGCCGAGTTAGAAAATAATTTCTCGCCCAAGAGCAATCTCTCACTTACCTGGGAGAATAATTTTAGAAGCAACTTTAATACGGTTGAACTAACGTTCAGGTACGATTTTTCGTTCGCTCAGGTTAGTCTGAACACAAGGGTTTCGAGCAAATCTATTATTACTGGGCAAAGCGCAAGGGGAAGTTTTGCTTTGGGCAGTGGCAACGGCTATATTATTGCTGATCGCCGTTCGCAGGTTGGCCGTGCAGGATTGACCGTAGTGCCATTTTTGGATATCAACAACAACGACCATCGCGATGCAAACGAGCCGATTACAACAGGTATGAATATACGCATAAATGGAGGAAGGATTTTACCTAATTCAAAAGACTCGATTATACGAATACTTGATTTGGAGCCTTATGCAAGTTATCTGCTCGAATTCAGCGATACCCAATTTGATAACATTGCCTGGCAAATACATAATAAAGCTATCAGTATTTTGATGGATCCCAACCAGTTCAAATTATTGGAAGTGCCTATTAAAGTAATGGGCGAAATAAACGGGATGGTTTTTATGAGAACCGGAACAAGGTTAAAGCCCCAAAGCCGGATACTTATCAATATTTTTAACGAAAATGGGACTTTTGTTGTCAAAACGCAGAGCGAATCCGATGGATATTTTTCCTATATCGGCCTGGCTCCAGGTAAATATTATGCCGAAATAGACAAGATGCAAGTTACACGTTTAAAGGCAACTACAGATAATGTACGCTTCGATTTCGAAATCCACCCTACCGAAAATGGGGATATTATCGACAATATTGAATTTGTGCTAACAAAAGAGGTCAAAGAGGTTCAGGGTGAATTGAAACAGGATCAAAACATTAATGCACCAGCAACAACGGAACAAAAGCAAACTCCCACTGTACCAATAAAACCAGCAGAAAAAACCGAAAAACCGTCTGCGCCAGTTGTGGCACCTGTTGCCACGCCAGTAAGCGCAACCAATATTGAAAAGCCAAAAGATCAGTCCAAAACCGAAAAGCCGCAACCTGCTCCACAACAAGCAACCCAAGCCGCAACTGAGGCGGGGAAAATAATACCGGACAAAGCAATTGTTCCAGTTGTTGCGACTGCCGACAGTTCGTCAACATCCATCTACTCAAACAAATACTATGTTCAGGTAGGCGCATGGAAAAACAAAACTTATGCCCAAATGTTTGCTGATGACCTTTCGGTTAAAACTGCAAAAAAATGGTTTTTAGTTTACGAAAATCCTTTTTACAAAGTAAGGCTTGGCTATTTTACAACAAAATCGGAAGCCAAGCGAATAGTAGATTCATTAAAGGAAACAAAACAGATATTCTACATCAACAAAATGAAATAGCCTTAATCTGCTCCACAAAAAAAATTGGCAAAAATTTTAAACCCCAATAGACACAATAGGGCTCATAGAACCAGATTAATAGCACCTGCTTGCAATAGAATGTCTCAATAGACAAAATCCTGATGGGATTTCAATATATAATATTCAAAAATAGTGTTGAAAACATTATTCCGATTGTGGCCTAAAGTGCCTGATGTGGTTGGTATTTTGATTTGGTAAAGCAGAACTGACAGAATATTGGCAAATGCACATTTTACATGCTGTATTTAGTTACTTTTGCAAAAAACACGATGTTTCACTTTAATACAATACGGTCATGTCGAACAAAATAATGGATCCCATAGGAAAACTCATGGGGTTAAGATATAAATCGCATCCTTGGCACGGTGTTGATTTGGGCGACGAAGCTCCTGAATGCCTGACTTGCTTTATTGAAATGGTTTCGACCGATACCGTTAAATATGAGGTAGACAAAACAAGCGGATATTTGAAAATAGACCGCCCTCAAAAATATTCCAATGTCATTCCTGCTATGTATGGGTTTTTGCCTCAAACTTTTAGCGGAAAAACCGTTGCCGAATATTGTATGGAAAAATCGGGGCGTAAAGATATCAAAGGCGATGCCGACCCAATAGATGTATGCGTACTTACCGAGAAAGTGATTTCGCATGGCGATATTCTTGTTAAAGCCATTCCCATTGGTGGATTTAGGATGATTGACGGAAATGAGTCGGACGATAAAATTATTTGCGTTTTACGAAACGATGCCGTTTATGGCGATTATAAGGATATTACCGATTGCCCGGATTTGGTTATTGACCGTTTGAAACACTACTTCCTTACATATAAAGACTTGCCTGGACAAGAAAAACGTGTGGAAATAACACATACTTTCGGTATCGAAGAAGCGCATGAAATTATCCGCCGGGCTGGCGATGATTACCGCCGCCGATTCGAAAACCTCGAAATGCTGCTGAGGGAAGTATAATGCTTCAACTTTAAATTTCGTCTCAAATGGATAAACCCACTTTGGTTTTAGGTGCAAGCCCCAATCCTAACAGATTTTCGAACACTTGTGTAAAAACATTGGTATCTGCTGGCATTCCAGTTCATGCTTTAGGCTTGCGCGAAGGCTCAATTGAAAGCACACCCATTTTTTCCGGCTTTCAAGAAATTGACAATATCCATACAGTTACCCTATATTTGGGTATCGAAAACCAGAAACCTTGGTACGATTACATCCTGAAACTTACCCCTGAACGGGTGATTTTCAATCCCGGTACCGAAAACCCCGAATTTCAAGAAATGTTGATAAAATCAGGGATCGAAATTATTGAGGATTGCACTATTATGATGGTTCAAGGCGATAGATTTTAAAACCGGGAGACAATACCAAATCCAACAAAAATCCGTTATCACTATTTGTATTCTAACAGCAATGCAAACACACAAGCCCTAAAAGCGTATCAAAAAACAATCCCAGATTCAAACGAAAAGCATGAGCAAAACATTGTCGTTTATTACACTAACTGTATTCTTTCTTGCATTTCCATTTCAGCAGAATCATGCCCAGGATACAATTACAACCGGAATCGGCAACTTTCCAATTTGTTTCCACGCAAATGTTTCCATGCCGGTAACAGTTCAAAACATGGTTGGCGTTGACTCGTTGCGGCTTGCACTTGCATTTAATGGCGATGTTGCCAGCTTTGTCGATTATTTTGCTACCCATTCGTCGCTGGCGGGCGGCACATTCAGTGTTAACAATGAAACAGATTCGATAATAATTTCCTGGAAAGGCAAAAGCCCTGCAACAATTTTCAACGATACATTGGTTTGGGTAAAATTCAGGGGGCTGGGCAATTCAACAAATCTAAATTGGCAGCAGGCTGGAAGTTATTATTGCAAGGCTGGTATAAATATGTCGGACAATTTTATTAATGGCAGCATTGCGGTGAACCCAAAGATTGACGTTCTATTGACGGAAGTTAACCCAACCTGTTCAAAAACTTGTGTTGCCAACTATCAAGCAGATGCTTCTGGTGGCACTGTTCCTTACCAATATTTGTGGAACGGATTGTCGTCGCAATATGGCTTCATACAGACTAATATGTGTTCGGGGCCAAATGTGATTTCTATAATAGATTCAAAAGGCTGCAAACTCGACAGTGCCTTTGCAATCAATGGATTGCCTGGTGCAAACGTAAAACTTATTGTCGAAGGAAACGAAGATACAACCATTTACATTCAAAATCCTGTTCTTAGTTTCCGATTCGAAGAAGTGTATCCTACCCATGTTGTCGATCCGCCATTGTGGGAATTTGGAGATGGCGACACCGCCCGTGCATTCAATCCAACACATGTTTATTCGAGAGCCAATACATATACAGAGCCTACCTACGACTTGAAATTGACCATAAAAAACGAAAACGGTTGCGATACGGTAATTGAATTGAGCATCCCAATCAAAGAAGCTAAACTCAAAATCCCAGGCGTAATTACACCGAATTCAGATGGTAAAAATGATGTGTTTATGATCCTGAACGAGAATAAAAACGGTTCGGGGGAAGAAATCAAGATTACCTCCGAATTTCAACGCATGGAATTAATTGTCTTCGATCGCTGGGGTCGAAAACTATACGACAATACCGATTACAAAAGCGATTGGACAGCCAAAGGCGTATCCGATGGAGCATATTACTTTAAACTGAAGACAGTTGGCTATTACCGTACCGATAACTACAAAGGTTCGTTGACTATATTGGGCAGTAAATAAACCAACAATTCTCAAATTCCATACAACACAAATCCCTGATAATTTGAATATTATCAGGGATTTGTTTGTTTTAAAGCGATACTACAAAGTCATTGATCGCATTGAAGGTAACCTATTTTTCCTTTTCAGGAAGCCAAACTGCTTTTAAAATCGATGGGTTTGAATAGAACTTTCTGGCAGTTTCCACCATTTGTTCTGG
>CAIRHD010000110.1 GCA_903878265.1 uncultured Bacteroidales bacterium
AGTGATCCGCTTGGGATTCGAACCCAAGACCCCATCCTTAAAAGGGATGTGCTCTACCTGCTGAGCTAGCGAATCATTCCCGTTATTTTGAGGGTGCAAAGGTACATGTTTTCTCTTATTCTGCAACCAAAAATGAAAATATTTTATTGCCTTTTGAGAATCAACAGCTTACATTAATTTTCCTTATTCCAAAATGGTTAAAACTGTGGCCAACCATGCCTTTCTTTGTCTAAAAAATGGCTTATTCAGGTATTATTGGTTCAAATTGTTCAACACTTGCAACTCTATAGGGATTTAATGCTTCAAAATACCTTTTCCTTCACGGACTATGGTTACCTCTCCATCGGTGCAATCAAGAACTGTTGATGGAATATTCCCGCCAAAACCTGCATCAATTACCAAATCAACATTGTTAGCAAATTTCTCATAAATCAATTCAGGATCGGTGGTGTATTCAAGAATCTCATCGTCATCATGCACCGAACTCGACATGATTGGATTGCCAAGCAACCTCACAATTTCTAATGTTATTGGGTTATCAGGAATACGGATACCAACGGTTTTGCGCTTGCTTTGTATATGGCGCGGTACATTGTTGCTGGCGTTGAGGATAAACGTGAAAGGCCCAGGAAGGTTTGCTTTCATCACACGAAAAATATTGTTCTCAATAGGTTTGCAATAATCTGATAACTGGCTCACATCGGAACAAATAAAAGAAAATGTCGCTTTTCCGGGTTTAATCCCTCTTAAATCGCATATTTTCTCAATTGATTTACTTTTAAATATATCGCAGCCAATGCCATAAATGGTGTCGGTGGGGTAAACTACAATTCCGCCATCGCGCAAACATTCAACTACTGTGCGCATCTGCCGCTCGTTGGGGTTATCGGGATATATTTTTATAAGTAAAGCCATAACAGGTTATTACAGATCCATTTTCTTGGTATCTTCTATAAATTTCGCCATTCCGAGGTCGGTGAGTGGGTGGTACAACAATCCAAGAATCGACGATAAAGGACTGGTAATTACATCGGCACCAATTTCGGCACATTTCACTATATGGTTGACGTTGCGAATAGATGCTGCCAAAACTTGTGTTTCGTAACCGTGATAACTATAAATATTCACGATTTGTTCCACTAGCAAAAGTCCATCGTAACTTGTATCGTCAATCCTACCAATAAAAGGCGAGACGTAGGTTGCGCCTGCTTTTGCAGCTAGTATGGCTTGCCCTGCTGAGAAAACAAGTGTACAATTTGTCGCGATTCCTTTATCGGTAAGGTATCGTATTGCTTTAATGCCATCCTTTGTCATAGGAATTTTGACCACAATATTTTCGTGAAGACCAGCAAGGATATGGGCTTCGGCTATCATACCATCATATTCGGTAGATAAAACTTCGGCACTTACAGGACCGTCCACAATTTCGCAGATGTCCACATAGTGTTTTAAGATGTTCTCACGGCCTTTGATTCCTTCCTTTGCCATAAGCGAAGGGTTGGTGGTAACTCCATCAAGGATTCCAAGTTCGTTGGCTTCCCTGATCTGATCAAGATTCGCTGTGTCGATAAAAAACTGCATGATATTGTTTTTAGGTGAAAAATTGACTTTTCAGCAAAGTTAATGCCTTTTGTTGAGTGTGGAATCAAATTTTTGTAAAACTATATGGACTTCCAAATCTGTTTCTAAATCAATTTTCATGAATATATTATATATGTAATTAATAATCAATATTATGCTGAAATAAAAGTACTTATTGGTCAAAACAAATAAAAAATGGGTAAGCTACTTATATCGCACCGCTCAACTATTTACCCTTGCTACATTCCTGTCCTGGGGGAGTTCAATAGGAGCTGGTCGTATAAGACTTACCCACTGCAAAAGTACAACTTTTTATAAACGAAAAAACATCTGATTGATTTTTCCTTGAATTTCGCCAAGTTTCTTACCTTTGCACTAAACCAAAAACTAAAAAATAATCCCTATGGAAACCAAAAACTCACTTTTTAGCTCGGCCTTTAAGTCGGGCCTTATTATCGGAGTTGTTTCGATAATTGTATTTATCATCATGTATGTAGGTGATATTAAGCCTGTAGGAATAGTGATGCCATTAGCTATGTTAGCAATTGGAATCGCAATAAGTGTTACTGTATTGGTAGTTCTTTTCAAGAAATACAGGACTGAAATTGGCGGTTATATATCTTTTCGAGATGCCTTCTTGTATTGCTTTATTGCTTTTTCGGTGTCTGTTATCCTATCCCAATTTTTCAGCTATATGTTTATCACTTTGGTGGAACCAGATTATTATAAAAATGTAATGGAAGCCCAAAAAGCATGGATGGAAAATTATCTCGCTGGTAAAGTTACGGAAGAGCAGTTGGCAGAAACCCTTGATAAAATTGACGTCCAAACAGCGGATATGAATAAATTCTCTACAATTCTCAAAAATATTGGTGGCAGTCTTGTCTTCTTTGGAATCATTTCGTTAATCGTTGCCGCGATTATGAAAAAAAATCCAGACTTGTTTGATAACAATGCTGGAGGAACAATATAAAACTACTTATGGATATTTCGGTAATAATACCCTTGCTTAACGAAGAAGAATCCCTGCCCGAACTGTGTCGATGGATAGATGCTGTTATGGTGCAAAACAGCTTTACTTACGAAATATTGCTGATAGATGATGGCAGCCACGACAATTCGTGGAATGTGATTCAACAGTTGCATGCTAACAATGGGAATATCAAAGGCATTAAATTCCGTAGGAATTATGGCAAATCCGCCGCTCTGAATACTGGTTTTAAAACCGCTGTCGGCGATGTGGTTATTACCATGGATGCCGACCTGCAAGATAGCCCGGACGAAATTCCTGAATTGTATTCGATGGTAAAGGAAGGCGGTTTCGACCTTGTTTCGGGATGGAAAAAAGTACGACTTGATTCATCGATTAAAAAAAATATCCCTTCTAAAATCTATAATTCCATGACTAGCCGCATGTCGGGTGTTAAGTTGCACGACCACAATTGTGGCTTAAAAGCATACAGGAAAGATGTTGTAAAATGCATTGAAGTGTATGGCGAAATGCACCGTTATATCCCGGTAATTGCTAAATGGAACGGTTTTACGAAAATAGGTGAAAAGGTGGTAGAACACAGGAAACGTAAATTCGGGGTTACAAAATTTGGTGTAAACCGCTTTGTAAACGGCCCCTTGGATCTGATCTCGATCATGTTTGTCTCTAAATTTGGCAAAAAACCAATGCACCTGTTTGGAATGCTTGGCATGTTCCTGTTTACAGTCGGATTTGCTATAGCCGGGATTTTAGCTTATGCCAAATTTTTTCTTGCCGAATACAGAATGACCGAACGGCCGCTTTTCTACTTTGGTTTGTTGAGCATGGTACTGGGTACGCAATTGTTTATGACTGGTTTTTTGGCCGAAATGGTTGCACGCAATTCGCCCGAACGAAACCATTATTTAATCGAAAAGGAACTTTTTTAAGTTGAACCAATTGTCAAATTGTTGGCCAAGGGAATGGAAAAACGCAAGGTGATCATTATCGGGACAGCTTATCCATTCAGGGGCGGAGGAATTTCGACATACAACGAGCGTTTAGCAAGAGCATACCAGGAAAGAGGCGATCAGGTTAAAATCTATACTTTTAGCCTGCAATATCCGGGCTTCCTGTTTCCAGGAAAAACCCAATATTCAACCGATGCGCCACCTACAGATTTGAACATAAAAGTTGCGATTAATTCGGTAAACCCCTTGAATTGGCTCAAAGTAGGGCGTGAAATAAAAAAACTCAATTCCGATTTGATAATTATAAGGTATTGGATGCCCTTTATGGCGCCTTGCCTTGGGACCATCGCAAGGATTATCAGGAAGAATAAACATTCAAAAGTTGTCGCGATTACAGACAATATCATCCCTCACGAAAAAATGCCGGGAGGAACTTTACTTTCCAGATATTTTGTCAAGAGCTGCGATGGATTTATTGCCATGTCGCGCGCTGTGCTCAATGATCTCCGAAAATTGGACAAATCCAGGCCAAGCCAGTTTTCGCCTCATCCTTTGTACGACAATTTTGGTGAAGCAATTCCAAAGACCGAAGCAAAAACAAGATTAGGTCTTGATAAGGCAACCAAATACATTTTATTTTTTGGTTTCATACGCGAATACAAAGGATTGGATTTGCTTATAAAATCATTTGCCGACGAACGTTTCAGGAAACTTCCTGTTAAACTACTGGTTGCCGGTGAGTTTTATATCGATGAAAAGCCTTATCTTGAACTGATTGACAAATTAGGTTTAACCGATAGGGTTGTGCTGCATACCAATTTTATCCCGAATGATGCAATCGTAAACTATTTTTGCGCATCCGATATTGTTGCCCAGCCTTACAAGGAAGCAACCCAAAGCGGCGTTACTCAGATTGCGTATCACTTTGATAAACCGATGCTCACAACCAATGTTGGCGGCCTTTCGGAAATGGTTCCCGATGGAAAAGTTGGCTATGTGGTTGAACCTGATTCACTGCAAATTGCCGATGCTTTGTTCAAGTATTTTTCCGAAAATATGGAAGGAGAATTTGTTGAAAATGTTAGGGAGGAGAAAAAACGGTTTTCGTGGGAAATCTTACTTAAAAGCATTGATTCAGTAGCTTTTAAATGAGTTTAGGAAAATGAAATCTTGTTGGATCGAGAAAATTAAAAAAAGGGAAATGCTATTGCAAACAATTTGATTTAAAGTCCTGTAAACTAAAATGATAATCCGAAGTAAAGCTCCGTTGCGATTAGGCCTTGCTGGTGGCGGCACTGATGTTTCGCCATACTCCGACTTGTATGGAGGTGGAATACTCAACGCTACCATAAACCTATATGCTTATGCTACCATCGAGCCAACGAATGATGGGAAAATTAGTTTTGAAACGGCAGATGGCAGCAATCGTAAGACTTTTGACACAAATTCCGAAATTAAACCTGAAGGAATATTCGATATCCATGTGGGTATTTACAATAAAATAAGAAGAGAATATAATAACAAAGAGTTGTCGTTCAAGCTTATAACTTCTATTGATGCGCCTCAGCAATCCGGGCTTGGAACTTCGTCAACACTGGCAGTCGCCATACTTGGTGCTTTTGTTGAATGGCTCAAACTTCCATTGGGTGAGTACGACATTGCCCAAATGGCCTATGAAATTGAGCGAATCGACCTAGGAATGGCTGGTGGGAAACAAGATCAGTATTCTGCCACGTTTGGTGGAATCAATTTTATGGAGTTCTACAAAGATAAAGTGATTGTAAACCCATTGAGGATCAAGGAATCATACTTGGATGAACTTGCACATAACCTGGTACTTTATTATACCGATACAAGTCGCCTATCATCGCAAATCATTCAAAAGCAACAGCAAAATGTGAAGGATGAAGATAAAAATGCCATTGAGGCAATGCACCAGCTTAAAAATCAGGCTGTAATGATGAAAGAAGCACTCCTCAAAGGTAACCTCGACGAAATTGGCAAAATTCTCGATTTTGGCTGGAAGTTCAAAAAACAAATGGCTTCAGGGATTACGAACCCAAGTTTGGATAAAATTTATGATTGTGCCTTGGAAAATGGAGCTACCGGCGGAAAAATTTCAGGTGCGGGTGGTGGTGGCTATATGTTTTTCTATTGCCCAAACAATACACGATATCAGGTAATTGAATCGTTAAAGCAATTTGGCGGTTATACCGAACGTTATGAATTTACCAATCAAGGCTTAGTTACTTGGACTTTGTAAATTTATATAAACCCATTCCCGAATAAAGAAATTCAAATATGGAAACTAAAATAAAGACAATTATACAATCTTCTATTAATTTAAAAACCAAGGTTTTAAATAATCAGGAAATCATTAAAACAGTAAAAGAAGTAGTAGATTCCATCGTAGTTTGCTATAAAAACGGGGGAAAAGTCTTGTTTTGTGGCAATGGTGGCAGTGCAGCTGATGCACAACATTTGGCAGCTGAACTATCTGGCCGGTTTTACTTCGACAGACCACCGCTTTTTGCCGAAGCTTTGCATGTAAATTCCTCTTATATAACCGCAGTTGCAAACGATTTTGGGTACGATGAGGTTTTTGCCCGTCTGGTTACGGCTATGGGCAGACAGAATGATATTTTGGTTGGATTGTCAACTTCCGGAAATTCTCCGAATATTTTAAATGCTTTTAAAGTTGCCAACAGATTGAATATGAAAACTATAGGATTAACCGGAGAATCAGGTGGAAAGCTTAAAGCGGAAAGTAGCTACCTGTTGAACGTCCCATCAATGGATACACCTCGAATTCAGGAAGTACATATAATGCTAGGACATATTATTTGCGAACTCGTTGAAGCAAAACTTTTTAAAGTTTAGTTTCCCAATGAATACAAAGGAAGCAATTGTACTTGCCGGTGGATTGGGCACAAGATTACAAGCAATGTTACCGGATATCCCTAAATGCATGGCTCCGGTAAATGGGAAGCCATTTTTAACTTATGTGCTTGATTATCTGATAATTCAAGATATTTCAAAAGTTATACTTTCGGTAGGATTTCGTAAAGAACATATAATCAACTGCTTTGGAGATAAATATAGTTCGCTTTCAATTGATTACACAATTGAAAATGAACCTTTAGGGACTGGTGGTGCAATTAAATTGGCAATGAATCAGGTTAATGGCCGAAATGCCTTCGTAATAAACGGGGATACATATTTTGTCCCTGACTTAAAACAGATGCAAGAAACACATGAAAAATGCTCCGCCGATATTTCAATTGCTGTAAAACAATTATCAGAAACAGGAAGGTATGGAACAGTTATTATTGATGAAAATGGCGCAATTCAGGATTTTAGGGAAAAGGATCCAAAAATAGGAGCTGGTTTGATTAATGGAGGTATTTATCTGATTAACAAAAATGTAATGGAAGGATTCAAGGAAAAAAAGTTTTCATTGGAGAACGAAGTTTTCAAGAAATCGTGTAGATTGCTTAAAATGCAAGCCTTTCAATCCAATGCCTTTTTTCTCGATATGGGAATTCCCGCTGATTATATCAAGGCTCAAAACATGATAAATGATCAAAAACGATGATAAGAAAACTTGAAGTTGGTAAAGGATGGTCTTTGTTTTTAGACAGGGACGGTGTATTGAACGAAAGATTTCCAGGGGATTATGTCAAAAAGCCGGATGATTTCACCTTCATTCCAGGTGTTATCAAAAGCCTATCAACATTTGCCGGAATTTTTGACCCGATTGTTGTTGTAACCAACCAGCAAGGTATTGGAAGGGGAATTATGACAAACGCCCAATTACACCTGATCCATGAAAGAATGCTTGAAGAAGTAAGGATATCAGGAGGAAGGATTGATGCAGTTTTTTACAGTCCCGATTTAAAAAATACCCGGAGTTTTACCCGTAAACCAGCCATTGGAATGGGATTGAAAGCTAAAAATCAGTTTCCGTCAATTAATTTTAAAAAGAGCATCATGGTTGGCGATACTTATTCCGACATACTTTTTGGCCATAGGCTTGGTATGTTCACTGTCTTGGTTGGATCCGATAAAGATGTCGTTTTTCAATGCTCCGGAATACTTGATTTATCATTTCCTGACCTGATTTCATTTGCTGAATATGTGCAGGAAAATATTTAGTCAAAACTTCAGATAGATAATTGTAAATAATTGTACAACAATATAATAAAGAAATATTATTTTGACGCCTTCACTCATCTTTATCAGTTTTCTGGCATACACTGTGTTGCTTTTTGCAGTTACTTGGATCACCACTAGAAAAGCCAACAGCGATTCCTTTTATATAGGAAATAAATCTTCACCATGGTTTGTTGTGGCTTACGGAATGATCGGCGCCTCTCTTTCTGGGGTTACTTTTATGTCGGTACCAGGTTGGGTTGGAGTAACCCAGTTTAGTTACCTGCTGGTAGTTGCCGGCTATTTGATCGGTTATACAGTAATCGCAACTGTTCTGATGCCAATGTATTACAGGCTTAACCTTACTTCCATCTATTCTTATCTCGAACAACGCTTTGGATTTTGGTCCTATAAAACAGGGGCTTTTTTCTTCCTGCTTTCCAGAACAATTGGCGCCTCCTTTCGTATGTTTTTGGTTGTTAACGTATTGCAAGTTTTTGTTTTCGATGCATGGAACATCCCTTTTATTGTTACCGTAAGTATTTTTATCGCCCTTATTATAATGTACACATTAAAAGGTGGTATAAAAACAATAATCTGGACCGATACTTTACAAACTACATTCATGTTGCTTGCTGTCGGATTATCTATTTATTTAATAAGCAAGGACTTACAGTTTGATTTCCGCCAATTGATATCAAGTGTTTGGAACAGTGACTATTCAAATATAGTAGTTACCGATTGGCACAGCAAACAATTCTATGTGAAACAGATTCTCAGTGGTGCTTTTATTTCAATTGTAATGACTGGCCTTGATCAGGAAATGATGCAGAAAAACCTAAGTTGCCGCAATATAGGTGAGGCTCAGAAAAATATGTTTTCGTTCAGTTTCGTACTTGTGTTTGTTAACCTTATGTTCCTGTTTTTGGGTGCAGTTTTATATATTTATTCAACCAAGCACGGCATAGAATTACCTACGAGAACAGATGATTTGTTTCCAATGATTGCTATCAAATATCTTGGACCTTTGGCAGGATTAGTTTTTATAATTGGATTGATTTCTGCCGCTTACCCGAGTGCCGATGGTGCGCTTACTTCACTAACTACTTCATTTACAATTGATTTTCTAGGGCTTAATAAACGAACCGACCTTAGTGAAGACCAAAAAAAACGGATGCGATACATGGTTCACCTTTCATTTGCATTCCTTCTATTATTCGTAATTGTACTGTTCAGGGCTATTAACGACAGGGCGGTGATCGACAAGCTATTTACCGTTGCAGGTTATACTTATGGTCCACTGCTAGGGCTTTATGCATTTGGGTTGTTCACCAATTTTCAAGTTAAAGATAAGTATGTACCCTATTTGGCAATCAGTTCACCGATTTT
Source organism: uncultured Bacteroidales bacterium (assembly GCA_903878265.1). Lineage (GTDB taxonomy): Bacteria > Bacteroidota > Bacteroidia > Bacteroidales > UBA4417 > UBA4417. Next base: position 9,064 of record CAIRHD010000110.1, read on the forward strand.
CTGTTACCTCTTGAGCGATTATTCGGTACAATTGCTTAATGGATACAAATTCGGGTTTGAATTATTGATCATCAATGGGTTATATACCTTTATCGGGTTGTGGTTTTTGCGAATCAGGAAGTAATGTGAAATTGTCTTTCGATCAAAAATTAATGTCTCTTTTGCCTTTCCTGCAATGATAATTAGGTACTTTTGTCTTTCAGAAATTAAACAAGAAAACATATGTCGAACATTCGGTTTAAAGCTCTTGAATTAGCTATTTCGCGTCCGAAGCGTACCATTGAAATGCATGGAAATGTATCTGACTATTTTGGTGAAAATACATTTAATCAGGCTGTTATGCGCCAATACCTTTCGAAGGAAGCTTTTCAGCAATTGCAAAATGTTATCAATAAGGGTGAAAAAATCGACCGCCGTATTGCCGATCAGGTTGCAACTGCAATAAAATCGTGGGCAATCTCGAAAGGAGCCACACATTACACACATTGGTTTCATCCACTTACAGGTGCGACTGCCGAAAAACATGATTCATTCCTTTCACCAACAGCAGAAGGGAAAGCAATAGAGCATTTTGGTGCAGGCGAACTTATACAACAAGAGCCGGATGCTTCGAGTTTCCCAAGTGGCGGAATCCGTAATACTTTCGAAGCCCGTGGATATACGGCATGGGATCCAACTTCAACAGCATTCATCATGGACGATACTTTGTGTATCCCAACGATATTTATTTCATATACTGGTGAAGCGCTTGATTATAAAACACCCATGCTCAAAGCTCTGCACTCGCTCGATAAGGAAGCCACCGCAGTTTGTAAATATTTCGACAGGTCAACATCAAAGGTAATTGCAACCTTGGGTTGGGAACAAGAGTATTTTCTGGTTGATACCGCAATTTATCATGCACGCCCAGATATGGCTTTATCGGGCAGGACGCTTTTTGGTCATGCTTCGGCGAAAGACCAGCAACTCTCGGATCATTATTTTGGAACCATACCCGAAAGTGTAATGGATTTCATGCGCGAGTTCGAATACGAAGCCTATCGCCTAGGAATTCCTGTAAAGACAAGGCACAATGAAGTTGCACCAAGCCAATACGAATGCGCACCAGTTTTTGAAGAAGCCAATATTGCAGTGGACCACAACCAATTGCTGATGCACATTCTGGAAAAAGTGGCCAAACGCCACCACCTGACTTTGCTTTTGCATGAGAAACCCTATCAAGGCGTTAATGGTTCCGGGAAGCATAATAACTGGTCGCTGATGACAAACGCAGGCGAAAACCTTTTATCCCCAGGCAAAACACCCAAAGCCAACCTTCGTTTTCTGACTTTCCTTGTTAATATTATCAAAGCGGTTGATACACATTCCGGTCTTATCCGCTCAGTAGTTGCTTCGGCTGGAAACGACCTAAGACTTGGGGCGCATGAAGCCCCACCAGCTATTATGTCGGTATTTATTGGTTCTCAATTGTCGCTTATGCTTGATGAAATTGAAAAAAGCGGCACTAACATGAATCAGGTGGAAGGAGTTGCAGAAGAGTTTTCTGTCAATATACCTAAAATCCCTGAAATTTTCCTTGATAATACAGATCGAAACCGCACTTCACCATTTGCGTTTACAGGAAATAAATTTGAATTCAGGGCAGTAGGTTCTTCGGCAAACTGCGCCAAACCAATGATTGCATTAAACCTGGCATTGGCCGAACAACTGAGGATTTTCCGTTCAGAAGTCGAAACCTTGATAGAAAATGGTGTAAATAAGGAAGATGCCATTTATAAAATATTGCGCCGATACATCAAAGAATCAAAACGTATTCGATTTGAAGGCAATAGCTATGGCGAAGAATGGATAGCGGAAGCACTTGGACGTGGTCTATCCAATATTCCCTCTACTCCTGAAGCGTTAAAGGTGATGACAGATGATGCTACTATTAAATTGTTCGAAGATCACGGTGTACTTTCAAAACGCGAGGTGTTGGCCCGTTATGAAATTGACCTAGAAAACTACATCAAAAAAATCCAGATCGAATCGAGAATTATAGGCGACCTTTCGCACAATCATATAATTCCAACTGCAATCCGTTACCAAAATACGCTTATCGAAAATGTAAAAGGGTTGAAGGAAGTACTTGATAATAAAACATTTGTTAAGCTATCGAACAGTCAAATGCAGAATATTAAAGAAATTTCGGAACATATTTCCATTGTGCGTCAGTTAGTTGCCGAAATGATCGAAAAACGAAAAAAAGCAAACAAAATTGATAATACCACAGAAAAGGCAGAAATTTATCATTTGGAAGTACTGCCATTTTTCGAGAAAATAAGATATCACGTCGATAAACTTGAACTGCTTGTAGATGATGAATTATGGCCACTTCCAAAATATAGAGAGTTGCTGTTTATCAAGTAATTATCGCGAGAATTACGAAAGGTAAGGCATTTTACAATTAACAAAATGGATTAATTTATAATTTCCCATTTTTGGGGTTCTCGTAGAGATACAAAGCTGTCTTCGTTTCGGAAAATACAGCAAAAAAAAGACCGCCATAATGGCGGTCTTTTTTTTATTGAATCGGAAAATTATTTTGCAACGGGGGCTGCACTTGGGTTAACATTATTTTGTGGCATCTGTGCTCCATTGGTAGCATCAACTACATTTCCAACAATTTTAAGCTGGATTGATGCCACTTTTGCATTCGACATTACAGTAATTGTTTTGTTAATCGGTCCAACACGGTTGGTATCGTATTTAACTTTTACCGAGGCCGATTTCCCTTTCAGGATAGGTTCGCGGGGCCATTCAGGTACAGTGCAACCGCATGAAGACGAAACATTCGACAATATAAGCGGTTCAACACCATTGTTTTTAAATTTGAATTCGCATGCCCCATCGCCTCCTTTGGTTACTGTGCCATAATCGTGAGTGGTTTTCTCAAAAGTGATAATCGGAGAATTTGGGTTTTCAACTGGCTGTGGAGTAGCATCTTGCGCCATAACAGCAAAACCCATCATTATTGTAACGCCTAACGTAACAAGAACTTTTTTCATAATTTTGAATTTATTGGTTTAGTTAAATTTATTGGTTTTGAATTGGGGAATCCCAACATTTCGGAAAAGCAGGAAATCAATTTTCATGCCAACGAAAAGTTTATAAGTACAAAATTATTGAAATTTCATTTCATAAAAGAGATTATTGAAGTAAAAACGCTAAATTTGTCTAAATTTAACACTTTGTTATGAAACATGCCTTTTTTCTTTCAACAATCTTACTACTCAGTTCAATGATCTTATCATGTATTTCGATGAAAAAGCCAGAACCCACCGATAGGAAGCCTTTCGCCAACATTCCTGGACCAAAGGCCATCATTTATCAAACCACTAAAGACTACTCGAAGAATGTGCCAATAATGCTTAGTGAAGATAAGAAAACAATTGAATCGTATCCTGACATAAAAGATGTGTTTTATGATGGCAAACTCGCTTTTCCCACTCTGTTAGCAACTGGTTATCTGCTTGATAACAGGGGAATTGGCATAAATGTAGCATTTATTGCCATGACTTATGAAGAGTATTCTAAACTACCAAAAACTCCGAATACCGATGAACTCTGGAAACAAATAATTGATAAAGACCCGATTAAGACCATGTACAGTTGTGGATTAAGGTCTTCTTATGGCAATGCGGTCGATGAATTGAATTCCAAAATCATTTCTGGTGATTTTTCTACCTTTATTAAAATCAAATAACTATGGTTAAATTGTTGAATATATGAAATTTAGCCTCATGGAATTTTGACTTGTCAATAAGATTGTTGATAACTTTTTAACAAATTTTATGAATTGTATTCATATTGATTTAACAACATATTTATTTTATATCTATTTTTGTTATCGAAGAACTGCTTCGATTTCAAATGTTCCCGTTTGAAACAAATTTTTACAAATCCAACCATCCTTGGAAAATTCAATCCCGCTTGTTAAATTGCTTGATGGTAGAAGTTTCTACTATTCTTTTTTGGCAGGAGCCCAACGTATTTTCGAAAATCAGGGCTTGCTGAACAAAATAAATGTTTTTCCTGTTGCCGATGCAGATACGGGAACCAATTTGGCTAGCACTATGCGATCGATTGTTGATAGCCCAATTCCGACCAATAATGTAAAAATGGCTGCCACTGCCCTTGCGGATGCCGCTTTGGTAGGAGCCCGTGGCAATTCAGGAATCATTTTCGCCCAATTCCTTTATGGTTTCAGCAACGAAATTGAAAACGAGAATAACCTTACAGTCGAGAATTTTTCCCGTTCTATCACCAAAGCGGTAACGTATGCCTACGAAGCCATTGCCAACCCAGTGGAAGGCACCATGATTTCGGTAATCCGCGAATGGGCCGAGTTTATCAATACCATGAAAGAATTGATAGACGATTTTGTGGAATTGTTGATAAAAGCACTTCAAGTAGCAAGAGAATCATTGGCTGACACAACCCGACAAATGGCTGTATTGGCCAAAGCTAATGTGGTTGATGCCGGTGCAAAAGGTTTTGTATTATTCCTTGAAGGAATGATCGATTTTTTCAATAACAGGCAATCCATCAGGAGGTTAGCCATACCGATGAATGAAATGATCATGGAAGAAGTCCAGACTTTTTCGCATGAAGAAATTACCCAAAGATATTGCTGCGAAGCCATGCTTGCCCTCGACCTCCACCCCGGCGAAACCAAGGACACTTTGCGTAAAGCAATTGCTGGCATGGGTGATTCAATGGTAGTGGCAGGTTCCGAAAAACGCCTTCGCATACATATACATTCTGATACGCCAATCAAGCTGTTTGAAGCAATAAGCAAAAGGTCGTCAATTACTTACCAAAAAGTAGATGATATGGTTATGCAGCAGGAAATGTCGCATAACCGCAAATGGCCAATCGCTTTGGTAACTGATTCTACCTGTGATTTGCCGCAGGAAATACTGGAAAAATATCAGATTACCATGGTGCCTCTTACCTTGCATGTTGGGGCTTCCTTGTACCTTGACAGGACAACAATTGCAAGCGAACAATTCTATAACCTTCTCGAATCCTCGCCTGTTTATCCGTCCACATCTCAACCTGCTTACAAAGATTTCATCAATAAATATTCGTACCTGAGTTCGCATTACGAATCAACCATCGGTATCCACCTTAGCAAGCAATTCAGCGGAACATTTTCCAACAGCCAGCGTGCAGCAAAAGCAGTTAGTGAGCAGAGCGGAAAAAAAATCGATGTTTTTAGTTCCAACCGGGTTTCAAGTGCTTTGGGGCTTACGGTTTTGCGTGCTGCCGAGGCAATAGAACAAGGAAAAACCCATGACGAAATTATTGATTCCGTTGATTCGTGGAACAGCAAAAACCATATTTTAGTCAGTGCAAAAACGGTTAAATATCTTGTGAAAAGTGGCAGGATAAGCCATTCAAAAGGTATTGCTGGCAAACTTTTAGGTGTTAGACCGATTATTTCGGTCGATAAAGAAGGTAAAGCGTTTACTTATGGCAAAGCCTATTCTGAAAAAGGGAGCATGGAATTTTTGATAAAGGAAGCTTCGCATCTGATTGAAAAAGGTAAAATCTGGGGATATGCTATTTCTCATATTCAAAATATGGAAACAGCGCAGTGGTATGCATCAAAAATGGAAACACTCACTGGCAAAAAGCCATTGTTTATAAATGATTGTAGCCCAGTGCTTGGGGTTCACGGCGGACCAGGAACGGTGGTGCTTTCGATCATGCAGGAATAATTCAGACTGTATTTGAAGTTGAAAATATTTATGGCCCAATGTCTATTTATTGGGTCATATTTTTTTCTGATATCCCTGTTTTTAAAAATGTGAATTTCGGAACGATCAAGAAAATGTAAATTTCTCTTTCTCACTTTGAATCCAAAAATCCTTTTTTTCTTCTCCATCCATTTTCGTACTTTCGCCCCAAAATCAGGAATGTTAACGATTTTTTGATTTAACTATTTTTTGTAATTGAAAACCAGATATTTATATGATTACCCAGCAACTTATCAACCCAAAAAGCATCGTAATTATCGGTGGTTCCAACGACACAGCCAAACCTGGCGGAAAAGTGGTGAAAAATCTGATTGATAACCGTTTTGGCGGAAGCCTTTTTGTGGTGAACCCAAAAGAAGAAGTGATCCAAGGAATTAAATGCCATAAAAGCGTTGACGAGTTGCCGCAATGCGATTTAGCCATCCTGGCTATTGCAGCAAAATACTGTCCCGAAACTGTTGAAAAACTTGCTCGTGACAAACAAACCCGTGCTTTCATTATTTTATCGGCTGGTTTTCACGAAGAGAGTGCTGAAGGGGCAATCCTGGAGGAAAAAATTGTGAATACTGTAAACCAATACGGTGCATGCCTCATTGGCCCGAATTGCATCGGAATGATGAACCACCATCACACCTCGGTTTTCACTACACCGATTCCAAAACTGGATCCAAAAGGCGTTGATTTTATTTCGGGTTCAGGGGCTACTGCAGTTTTTATAATGGAAGCATCAATCCCAAAAGGGCTAAGGTTTTCGAGTGTTTATTCTGTTGGAAACAGCGCACAGTTGGGCGTTGAGGATGTGTTGAAATATTTGGATGAAACTTTTGACCCCGAAACAAGTTCGCATGTAAAACTCCTTTATATCGAAAGCGTTAACAAGCCTGAAATGCTGCTCATACATGCTTCCTCCCTGATTAGGAAAGGTTGCCAGATAGCCGCCATTAAATCAGGGAGTTCCGATGCTGGAAGCCGTGCGGCCTCATCCCATACAGGTGCTTTGGCAAGCCCTGATTCTGCTGTTAAATCCTTATTCAGAAAAGCAGGTATTGTGCGTTGCCACAGCCGCGAAGAACTGGCAACCGTAGCCAGTATATTTATGCACAAACCATTGAAAGGCAAAAATATAGCCGTTATAACTCATGCAGGTGGCCCAGCTGTGATGTTAACAGATGCATTATCCAACGGTGGCCTTGAAATTCCACGATTGGAAAATCCAGAATTGCTGACCAAGTTATTCCCCGGTTCTTCCGTTGCCAATCCTATAGACTTTCTCGCAACCGGTACTGCCGAACAGCTTGGCTACATCATAGATGCCTGCGAACACGATTTCCAAAACATTGATGGAATGGCAGTAATTTTCGGCAGCCCAGGATTATTCGAGGTCTATGATGTGTATAAGTTGCTTGATGAGAAAATGCGTTCTTGCAGCAAACCAATATTTCCAATTTTACCCTCAATTATAAATGTAAATAAAGAAATAGAGTATTTCATTGGCCTTGGCCGCATCAATTTCCCTGATGAAGTGAATTTCGGTAATGCACTTTGTAAGGTTTACAATACTCCAAACCCCATACCCGAGGTTGTTGTTCAAATAGAGGTTGACATAGTTTCTATCCGTGCCATTATTGATCAGTCGGAAAATGGATATCTGCATCCAGAGAAAGTTCAGGCAATATTGGATGCGGCTGGCATTCCCCGCGCTGGAGAAGCAGTAGTGGCAACCAAGGAAGAAGCAATCCTAGCTGCATCGCAATTGGGCTTGCCTGTGGTTATGAAGGTGGTAGGTCCTGTGCATAAGTCGGATGTAGGAGGTGTTGTGCTTAATGTAAAAAACTTTGATCAGGTTGCCTTAGAATTTGATCGAATGATACAAATTAAAGAAACAACCGCCATATTAATACAGCCTATGCTCACTGGACATTCGGTATACGTGGGCGCTGTGCAGGTTACAAATTTTGGACACATGGTAGCTTGTGGGCTTGGCGGAATTTATATAGAAGTGTTGAAGGATGTTTTAAGTTCACTTGCACCTGTCTCTCACGAAGAATCTTTGAATATGATTTCCCGTTTGAAAAGTTACAAAATTATACAAGGCGCTCGTGGACAAGAAGGTTTGAATGAGCAACTATTTGCCAAAGTTATTACCCATGTGTCTGCACTTTGTAAGGCAGCTCCCGAAATTGCTGAAATGGATATTAACCCACTTATGGGAAACATGTTGGTGTTAAAAGCAGTTGACGCACGAATCAGGATTGAAAAATAATCCATAAACTGTTTTCTACGATGATAAAAAAAAGTGACCTCATATTCTCTGCTATAACGCTGTTTGTAATAGCCTTGTTTGTTTTTGTCCAACCAGTTGCGGCTTGGTATATGCAGTTCAACAAAGAGCACGGGATGATAATGAGCTTTTTGAAATTTGCTTTGCTTGCTACACTTGGAGAAGTAATCGCTTTGCGGATACAGACAGGAAAGTACAGCGAACCCGGATTTGGGCTTGTGCCACGGATGATAGTTTGGGGCTTTTTGGGTTTGGCTATCAACCTCGCGTTTCAAATATTTTCAACTGGTGCTCCTTCATTCCTTGCATATCTTGGCCTAAGCAACGCTCCTGAAGCGATGAAAGGTGGTTTCACCTCTCTAAAACTTTTAGATTCATTTACCATTTCCACAACCATGAACTTGATTTTCGCACCGGTAATGATGACTGTACATAAAATTACAGATATTCATATTGTGAAAACCGGTGGTTCGATTCGCGGCTTCTTCTCCCCTATTCTGGTTGCAAATATTTTCAAAAACATGAATTGGGATGTGATGTGGAATTTCGTCTTCAAAAAAACAATCCCATTTTTTTGGATCCCGGCCCACACGATTACCTTTCTATTGCCTGCCGAATTCAGGGTTTTATTCGCGGCTTTACTTGGAATCGCACTTGGGCTAATCTTGGCAATAGCAAAAGGAAAGTAGTAGATTTCTTCAAATTCCAACTGCAAGCATTTACGGAAGCAGAAGATTAATGACAGTACCATTTGGCCAAAATATTTCAACCATTTTTATAATTCATTGTCAATTCAATACTCATGAACAACATAAGGAAAGAACCGCTTAATACATTGGGACACAACTTTATACCTGCTCAATATATTCCGCAGGGAAAAGATGAATACTATCTCCGTCACCTTCAAAATCCGGATAGCAGCCGATACCGTCAGTTAAATGCGCATGAAATCGAAGTATTGGTACGGAATCGAAATACCAGCGACAATTGGAACACACTGTTGGTATCAGAGGCTTTTAATCCCGATTTGGTTAAAAATTGTAAGTTCTTTGGACTGGTGCGTATTGGGAAACTTGAATCCTTTTTTCTGGAATTCAACGACCTGAGGATGCTGGTTGGTTTGTATAACAGCATCATTATCAATTGCGATTTTGGTGATAATGTTGTTATCGACAATGTAAATTACATGGCATATTATATCGTTGGCAACGAAGTAATCATCACCAATGTAAATGAAATGTCAACCTCAAGCCATGCCAAATTCGGGAATGGTATTTTAACCGAAGGCGAACCTGAAGAGGTCAGGATTTGGATGGAAATCTGCAACGAGAACGGTGGCAGGGCAGTAATCCCTTTCGATGGAATGCTTCCTGGCGATGCTTGGCTTTGGAGCCGCGACAGGCAAAACAAAGATTTACAGCGCCGTTACCGGGAAATGACCGAGAAAAAATTCGATAACCAACGCGGGTATTATGGAACCATCGGCGATCGTACTGTTATCAAAAATTGCAGCATCATCAAGGATGTAAAAGCTGGTTCGGACGCATACCTGAAAGGGGCAAATAAACTTAAAAACCTTACCATCAATTCAACACCCGAAGCTATTACTCAAATTGGAGAAGGTTGCGAATTGGTAAATGGAATTATTGGAAAAGGATGCCGCATTTTTTATGGCGTAAAAGCCGTTAGGTTTATGCTGGGATCCAACTCGCAGTTAAAGTATGGCGCACGCCTAATCAACTCATTTTTAGGTGACAATGCCACTATTTCCTGCTGCGAAGTATTAAATTCGTTGATATTTCCGGCTCACGAACAGCACCATAACAATTCGTTCCTGATTGCAGCTACCATCGAAGGACAAAGCAATATTGCTGCGGGTGCAACCATTGGCTCAAACCACAACAGCCGGGGTGCTGATGGTGAACTATCGGCTGGCCGCGGTTTCTGGCCGGCACTGTGTACCAGTTTGAAACATAATTCGCGTTTTGCGCCATTTACTATTTTAACAAAAGCCGATTATCCGGCAGAACTTGATATTCCGCTCCCTTTTGCCTTGGTAAGCAACGATGTGGCTAACGACGAATTACAAATAATGCCAGCTTACTGGCTGATGTATAATCAGTTTGCACTTGAACGTAATGCCTGGAAATGCGAATCGCGCGATAAGCGGACAGAAAAAACACAAAACCTCGATGCTCATTACTTAGCACCTGATACTGTAAATTCAATTTTTGAAGCACTGAAATTGCTCGAATTACTTGCTGGAAAATCCTACTGTGCCGACAATCAGCCTGGAACATCATTTACAGAAATTGAATATTGCAGCTTTGGGGCCGCTTTCTTGTCGGACAAAAATAATAAACTGGCTTCGCTCTTTATCGACAAACACACTTTTGAAAACAGCAACCGTCGGGTCAAACTGCTTAAACCTGCTGAGGCTTACCGTACTTACCGCGATTTTATCACTTATTATGCACTGGAAAGTGTAGTAGATCATTGCAGGAAAAATGAATGGCTGACGAAGCACGACCTTTTATCGTTGATTAATGCTGGAAACGAAAGGCCGGATTTTGAAAATGTCGGTGGCCAAATGATTCCGTCAAAAGAACTAAAGCAATTGAAAGACAAAATTGTTTCTTACGAGGTTATTAGCTGGCAACAGATTCATGAGTTTTATGTGGCACAAGGCGATGCATACAGCGAACAAAAGCTCAAACATGCTTTATCTTCACTTCGGGAACTGAATAACTCCAATTTGGTTGATGAAGAATCATTACTAAGTTTGTTTTCCTGGTACCTAAATTTCCGCAAACATTTATCAGCCGAAATCCGCCATTCGCGACAGAAAGATTACGAAAATCCTTTCCGTAAAATGATGTATGCAGATGTAAAAGAAATGGAAGCCGTTATCGGAAAACTCGATAAAACGCCTTTTATAATCCTGCAACAGGAAAAGTTAAAAAAAGATACTCTGTTTGTTCAAGGGCTGATTGATCGCTTGAAGTAGAAAAACACACTGTTAGCGATCCCAATTTTTGAAACCTTGCAGAATATTTCCGATTATGTTCTATGTTTAATTGGTTTGCAACTAAGCATGTAAACACAAAAAAAACAATTTTTATTTGGATTGGAGCAAACATCGTTTTTCTTTTCCTTACTTCTCCCCTTTCAACGCTTTTTCTATATTTTTATCAGGTATCAACCACATAATTGAGATGATTATATACAAAGCTGCCGAGATAATTGGACTTACATACGCTAAAGGAATCGAAATAAAGTAACCTACTGTGGAAGCAATCCCTTTTTTGTCAAGGATGGCAAATGCTTCCCGGAGAGCTTCAATATCGTGCGAGTTGCGCTCGACAGCCTTCATCAAAATAAAGAATGCAAAGCCGCTCAGAAGCAAGATAGTGCCATACGCGGCTACGGTATTCGGGGCAAAATGATTTTCGCCCATCCAGCCGGTTGCAAAAGGGATCAACGACAACCAAAACAAAAGGTTGAGATTAGAAAGTATAATGCCTGACGAAACCTGTTTGACCGAATGCAGAAGATGGTGGTGGTTTCCCCAATAAATTCCAATATACACAAAACTAAATACATAGCTGATGAAGACTGGCATCAATTTCAATAAATCTGACCATGCTGTTCCTTCGGGTACTTTTATTTCCAGAACCATAATGGTAATAATGATGGCCAAGACGCCATCGCTAAATGCTTCCAGTCGGTTTTTGTTCATTTTTTGTGAGTTTAAACTTCCTTTTGGTTAATTTACAAGAAACCGACCAAAAACGAAAATGTTTTCAGAACACTTCAAATATTAACATCCCTGTTTTAATCATCCGGTCGGCCATTAGTATTAGCTTGCTGATTATCTTTGTAAAATGAAATCCACACATCAGCAGCTTTTCGAATTACTGGAAGAAAAAAGCCGTTTATATAATAATCCCACATTTATTTCAAGCGATCCTATCAGTATTCCACACCAGTTTTCGGAAAAAGAAGATATTGAGATAGCCGGATTTTTGGCAGCTACACTTGCTTGGGGGCAGCGGGTTACCATTATTAACAAAAGTCGTGAATTGGTGCAGCGCATGGATAATTCGCCATCCGATTTTATTTGCCACGCTTCAGCAAAAGACCTCAGCCTGTTTTCGAACTTTGTTCATCGCACATTTCAAGGTGAGGATTGCATGTATTTTATTCTTGCTCTTCAAAAGATATATGCCTTGCACGGTGGTTTGGAAACTGTTTTTACTAATGGGTATTTACAAAACAGAAGCATCAAAGAATCTATTGGCAATTTCAAGGACGTGTTTTTCGGATTGGAACATTTGCCACGAACCAGGAAGCATGTACCAGACCCAATGAATGGTTCGGCAGCAAAAAGGCTTAACATGTACTTGCGTTGGATGGTTAGGAGCGATAGGAATGGGGTTGATTTTGGGATTTGGAAAGCAATAAGTTCCTCAGATTTGCTTTGTCCGCTCGACCTACATTCGGGAAAAATAGCCCGCAAACTCGGCCTTTTGGAACGCAAGCATGATGATTGGCAAGCCGTTGAAGAACTTACAGCCAATTTGCGCATTTTTGACCCGTTGGATCCTATAAAATACGATTTTGCTCTTTTCGGGACTGGTGTAAATGAAAAAACGTTTTAACATGAAACATCGAGACATTATGGACATAAATGATATTCAAAACCTTATTGAAGTTAAACCCGCTGTGTTGATTTATTTTTTCAACGATACTTGTGCGCCTTGCAAAATATTGAGGCCAAAAGTGCAGGAAATGGTCGAAACCGATTTTCCAAACATGGATTTCCAATTAGTAAATACTGAAAAACATACCGGAATAGCCGCACAATTTGGGGTTTTCGCATCCCCTACCCTACTTGTTTTTTTTGAGGGGAAAGAGTATATTAGGGAAAGCAAAAATATATCAATCAGCGAATTGCACGATAAAATTGAAAGGATTTACAATATGGTTTTTTGATTAGGATAATTTTACTTTTATTTCCAATTAGCGCAATTCCGAAATATTGGGGGGCGATTTCAAAGAGTTGGGGCGGGATTGTGGAGGTTTTCTACGAGGTTACAGTCGATTCCTATGAAGTTACGTTAGATTTCTACGAGGTTACAGTCGATTTCTATGAGGTTACGGTCGATTTCTACGAGGTTACAATCTATTTCTATGAGGTTACGGTCGATTTCTATGACTTTACAGTCGATTTCTATGACGTTACAGTCGATTTCTATGACGTTACAGTCGATTTCTATGACGTTACAGTCGATTTCTACGAGGATACGGTAAGTTCTCAGAAACTCAATGAAAGAAAATTCTCCTCAAATGAAACTAATTTATTGTGATTGGTGTTTTGGCTTAGCCAAAATAGTTCAGCCCGTTTGCCAATAAAAAGAGAGGCATCGCTGCCCCTCTTCGCATTACTAACCAAACCTGAACCAAATTTATCTTATAGCAAAATGCCCACGGTAAGGCTAAGTGCCTTGGTGCGGTATTCGCTGGGTTGTTGTTCAATTTCTGTTAGACCCATATCATAACGCAGGTCGAAACGCACATCCTTTTTGCGGATAGGTGTTTGGAAACCAACACCAAGGGTTGTGCCCCAATCGGTATTTTTGCTATCAGGCACAGGCACCAGCAATCCGCCTTCGGTGTTTTCGGTAATG
>CAIRHD010000111.1 GCA_903878265.1 uncultured Bacteroidales bacterium
AAACAAAGCATCACAAACCAACTTCAAATCAGCGGTTTGTTCTTTCCTGAAGTGTTTTGCAGGAAAACCATACATGCAGGTAAATGTTTCGGAACTTATTATCTTTTTGCCCGAAAGTGCGGCTGCTGAAGAAACTATTTTGGTAAAGTTAGGCTCGTAAAGCATAGCTTCCGTTTCGGGAACATCAACTGAAGCATAAGCAGTTATAAGATCGGTTGGCGCACCCGAACATTGCACCCTGCTAAATGCACCAAGTTGATGCGCTTTTTGAGTAAAAGGCACATAAAATTCATCTATCACTTTTTGTGAAATCAGCTTCATGTAATCGTATCTCGGTCCTGAATTGTAGGCTGCATAAATGCTATCCATGTAAGGCCGGATATCGTACCCGAATTGATGTTTGAAGGTTGAATCAAACCCTTTTGTCCACAAATGTTTTGTTTCCACTTCCCACGAATCGCAAAAAATAGCTGATTTTGTGCCTTTTAATGCAGGTGAGAATGCATTTCCCATTACCTTGGCATATCGTTTAAACGCATTTTTATCAAGATGGTTCAACACATTTCCGGTATCGGGGTGAGTCCACGAGAGGCGTAAAGGTTGTTTGAAATCAGGGTTTCCCCAAATTTGGGTACGGTCGGAATCGTTAACAAAAGTTCCACCGAATGGCCATAAGGTGCCAAAGGTAAAATCGCAGCCTAAACCAATGCTATCAGCATATTTTTTTGCGTAAACCACAGCAGCTTGCCAGTCCTCACCCAGCCAGGCATACCTCAGAGCTTTTGGGTTGCGCTTTACAGGATAGATAAAAGCAATTTCGACACCACCAAAATTGTTCTTCTTTAGCCAATCCAATTGGTCTTTGATATCTTCATTTTTTATGATTCCGGCAAACCACCACCAACGTGTGTATGGCTTACAACTTTGGTAAGGATTGAAATGAGTTTGATTTGTAGATGCTTGGTTTTCAATCTTAAACAAAGTGTCTGGTAGGCTTTTAACCTGCTCAGTCGAGTTCATTTCTTGTTCAGGCAAATCCAATTTCTTTAAGGCGTTTGCAAACAAGCCTATAAAAATAAGCGAAACAAATATCCAGGTCTTTTTCATTTTCGTAGCTTTTGTAAATAAATACAGAATTTGGGTTTGGTGTAATTGATCGCGATTTTGCGTGCTTAAAACAATTCTAAAGGAATAAAAAACAATTATTTGATATTGAATGTGTTGGAGTTAGCCAATATCGGTTTAACAGTGCAAATTTTTATTAGGTCGAAGAGCATGTCGAAAAAGAATGAAATGGACGCTTTTGCTATTTTTTTTTTTTGACGATAACTATCGCTATTAAGCTTTTTATCCCAAAAGGAATCCTATTAAGGCAAATGTGTTGCTTATTTTTTATCCGAAAAATCCTCAGTAAGCATGGCTTTTAAGCCAGAAGCTTTAATGTCGAGCGAGAGTTCTCCATTGCGACAGTAGGAAATGCGCCCGGTTTGTTCAGAAACTATGATTGCCACCGAGTCGTTTTTCTCGGTTATACCAATTGCTGCACGGTGCCGCAAGCCAAGCTCGGTAGGTAAATCCATATTTCCCGAAACCGGAAGGATACATCGTGCAGCATTTATCCTGTTGTCGCCAATGATAACAGCACCGTCGTGCATAGGGTTGTTTTTATAAAAAATGCTTTCTATAAGCTGGTCCGAAATCAGGGCATCAACCGCCAATCCAGTATCTTTAAATTCAGAGAGGTCGTTTTTGCGCACAATCACAATAAGCGCACCTGTTTGCGAATGCGACATGCGGTGGCAGGCTTGCACAACTGGATCGATATCAGCGAGGTTGCTATTTTCGAGTTGGAGTTTCGAAAATAACGACCTGAACCTGTTTCTTGTCAGAAAACCCGGTGAACCTATTGCCAGCAAGAATTTTCGGATTTCAGGTTGGAAAACAACAATAAAAGCAATAAACCCGACCGAAGTGAATGCACCCAGCAAATCGCTGAGAAGATCCATTTGAAGCGATTTCACCAATCTCCAAATAACAAAAATGGCTAAAATTCCAAGAAAAATATTTACTGCCGCTGTACCTTTAAGTAACTGATAAAGAGAAAACAGCAGCAAAGCAACCAGAAAAACATCGATTACATCGAGTATCCTGACATGGAGGAAAAGAGGTATGAAAATGCTGGTCATTTATTCGTGTTTGTATAAAATGCAAATGTACTTACTGCTGGTTTATAATAACATAAAAAATTCGTTAATCGCTGACAAAACAGGTTAAAAAACTGATTTTCAAGCAATACTACTTCCCGTAATTTTGCGCAAAGCCAATTGCCAATCCGTAATCGCCAATCGCCAATCCACAATCAATTACTTCTTTCCAAACATCCCTGCCAAATTTATCACCTGTACCGCTTCTTTAACATCGTGAACCCGCAGAATATCAGCTCCATTTATTATTCCTAAAATATGAAGGGCCGAGGTTGCCGACAAAGCTTCATCAGGTGTGATTTTGAGCAATTTATATATCATCGATTTCCTTGATAAACCTACTAATACCGGGCAACCGAATTGTTTGAAAGTACTTAGCCCATTAAGCAATTGATAATTGTGTTCAATTGTTTTTCCAAAACCAAAACCTGGATCGAGTATAACATCCCGAATGCCCGCTTGGCTTGATTCAGCTAACTTTTGCGTGAAAAAGTGACAGACTTCTGTGGTTACATCCGAATATTGCGGATCAAGCTGCATGGTCGAAGGCGTACCTTGTATATGCGTCAAAATATAGGGAAGACCGGCTTCACCTACCGTTTTAAGCAATTCTGTATCCATACTACCTCCCGAAATATCATTTATAAGTCCGGCACCGGCATCCGCAGAAAGTTTTGCCACCCGAGAACGAAATGTATCAACAGAGAAAACCATTTCGGAATAACGCTTTGTAAGCAAATCAATTACTGGCAGCAATCTTGAAATTTCTTCCTCTTCCGACACATATTCAGCCCCAGGACGGGTAGAAACTGCCCCCAAATCGATGATCGAAGCTCCTTCGCTGATCATTTTCTCAGTCTGAGAAATCCAGGAATCGGCATTTGTAAAATGGCCGCCATCATAAAAAGAATCCGGTGTTAAATTTAAAATGCCCATAACCAAAGGTTTATCGATTACCAACATATTTTTACCGCATTTAAGGGTTCCGTTTCCCGGAAAAGGTGTAATTTTATCACTCCAAAAAGCCATGGTTTCCTGATTGAAATCAACCACAAAGTTATTGATAATATGCCTGAAAAAACTTTTCAACAATACGATAATGCAATTGATTCGTGCCGCACCGTGTTTATGGCCAAAATGAAAGATTATGGCACAGCCTGGCGCATTTTGCGAACCACTTCCATAACCGACCAAATATTTATTAAAGCCAGCAGGATCCGCAGTATAGAAGAAAAAGGCGAAAGCAAAGTTGACGAAGGGATACGGCCTGAGTTTGTTGGGATGATAAATTATTCGATTATGGCATTGATTCAGTTGGAATTAGGTTCAGCCGTAGAACCACAAATGGATGCCGTAATCGTTGGTGCAAAATACAACGAATTTGTTTCAATGGCTCGTAACCTGATGGCCGACAAAAACCACGATTACGGCGAAGCCTGGCGGCAAATGCGGATCAGCTCGCTTACTGACATTATTCTGATGAAATTGCTCCGAATCAAACAGATAGAGGATAATCAAGGATTGACGATCATGTCGGAAGGTCTTGATGCCAATTACCTTGATATAGTTAATTATTCAGCTTTTGCGCTGATCATGTTAGACCAACAAATATAATTTGCCATGAAATGGATTGCTAATATCAGTAGGGTTCTGATTGGAATTGTTTTTGTGTTTTCTGGATTTGTAAAAGGTGTCGATCCGCTTGGGACTGCCTACAGGCTGGAAGATTACTTTATTGCTTTCAGCTGGGAGTTTTTTATTCCGGCGGCCCTGATCTTTTCTATTCTTCT
>CAIRHD010000112.1 GCA_903878265.1 uncultured Bacteroidales bacterium
CTTTCACAGGTAAAAATCAATGGTGATCTTTATACACCCAAAGTTTCCGTTTCAACAACAAAGAACTCCGCCGAATATCAGCTCGATTTTACTGAAATCCTTGTAAGTATCAAAATCCAGATCAAAATAAACGCTGCAATTGTTGAATTCGATGTTGTTCAAATTGCTGAGAATGGGACTTTTAAAGTCAGCACTTTCGAGATTCCCGATCACAATTTACTCTCCATAAGAAGCATTCAGGAGGAAGCCTCGTTTGCTGGTTCCAGAATGTTTACAGCCATAAAAGGAAGTGGCGATGTTTTTATTCCGCTTACCGGGGTCGTTGCCGTTGATAGCATTCCAAAGGATTTTTTATATGGCATCCTTAATACCAACCAATTGGCAGCAAGCCTTTGGAGCAATTCGGTAACCGAAAAATCAGATAACAGCAGGATACAGAAACAAACTGTACAGAAAAACGGATATTTTAGAACCGGAATCTGGAGCGGTTCCTGGATTTATCGTGCACAAGGAATGACCGAACCTGACCCCTTGCCATCAGCCAAAATTGTGATAACCAGCGATGCAAATGCAGATAATACAATAGATTGGCAGGATGGCGCAATCGCTTTCAGGATTATAATGAACAACCCACTTGGAAGCGAAAAAATTCCTGATTTGGTAGTTCAGCGCATCCCAATGAATTTTGCCAGCCAGGCCACAAACCCATTCACTAAAACGCTGGACGAAACCAAACGTATTTACCTGAACACGGATGGACTAGGTCAATTTGTGATTTTAAAAGGCTATGGTTCCGAAGGACACGATTCCAAACATCCCGATTACGGCGATATCGGCAAACGCCAGGGCGGTGCTCAGGAAATGGAACTGCTTTGCAAACAAGCACTCAAGTACAATGCTTTATTGGGGGTGCATATCAACGGAACAGAATCATATCCCGAAGCTGTTGCTTTTAACGATTCACTGGTAAATAAAACCAAGCCCGGCTGGGACTGGCTCGACGCTTCATACTATATCAATAAACGTTACGACGCCACTTCCAACAACCGCATGATGAGGTTCAAATCGTTGAAAGATCAGGTGCCAGGTTTGCAATTTATTTATGTTGATGTTTGGTATGCAAAAGGAAGTTGGGACAGCCGCAAAGCAGCCCGCGAAATCCATTCTTTGGGTTTGACCATGGCTACCGAATTTCCGCAGGATCACGAATACGATGCAGTTTGGAACCACTGGGCCGTTGATTACAATTATGGGGGCGAAGATTTAAAAGGTTACAGCAGCCAGATCGCCCGCTTTATCCGCAACCACCAGAAAGACACATGGATTGCCCGGCATCCTTTGCTGGGTGGTGCCGAAATGCAGGATTTTGAAGGATGGCAGGGGCGCAATAATTACGATAGCTGCATCTGGATGACATTCCAAACGGATTTACCGACAAAATACCTGCAACATTTTCCTGTTTTAAAGTGGGATGAAACGGAAATACAATTCGCTGGAAATGTGGGTGCAAGCCTGGTTAATGGTAAACGCATTTTTACTAAAAATGGTAAAATAGTCTTAAATGGCGATACTTACCTCTTGCCATGGAATCCGCTTACCGAGGAAAAATTATACCACTGGAACCAAAAAGGCGGTACAACTACCTGGGAATTGCCCCCAAGCTGGAAAAACCTGAAAACCATTGAGCTGTATTTGCTTACAGATCAGGGGCGGCAATTTGTGCAAAGCCTGAAAGTTACCGATGGAAGTATTTCCATTTTGGCCGAAGCCAGCAAACCTTACGTTATTTACAAAAAGCAGGCAATCCCTCAACCTGTTGCCGATTGGGGCGAAGGAACACCAATAAAAGATCCCGGCTTTAACAACGGCAACCTCAATTATTGGAATGTGGACGGAGCCGGAGCAACGGTAAAACGCAATAAATTCGGCCAATACGAATTGGTTATGGATGGGAACTCGCAAGTAACTGTCAGCCAAACAATGAATTCCTTTAAACCCGGAGCGTATTATGCTTCGGTTTATGTTTCAACAAA
>CAIRHD010000113.1 GCA_903878265.1 uncultured Bacteroidales bacterium
CTATTTGCTTTTCGAGAAAAACTTTTCGTTGCCCCAGATGCTTTTCAGCATTTCGAGCGATTCGTCGGGGGAAAGTTCACCGGTTTGTTCCCTGTTTTTTTGTATGAAAATACATTGCCTGATGTCGGCTTCACCAAGCGCAATATCGTTGGCAAATGTCTGGCAATTTGGCGATCCACAAGCACCACAATCAGTAAGCGGAAGGCATTGCAGCATCCGGCCTGATTTCTCCATCTTGCGCATGGCTTCCTCCATGTTTTCATCCAATTTCATCATGCTGCGTGGGTTTATCGCCTGAATGTTGATCCTACGCAAAAGGTAATCTTTATAAGCGAAGATGCCATCCGTTTTTGAGATTTCTTCGGTAGCTACATTTGAATACGATCTCAAGCGTTCGGCAACAAGGAAACGGTTGGCTGAAAGTAGTACGCCGCCGGCACAACTCTCGTCACAAGCCCTTAGTTCGAGAAAATCAATATCACCAATCTCATCATTTTCAATCTTTTCGAGGAATTCGATAACATTGTGAATTTCGTCAATAGCTAGGCTACGACCTTGGATATGACTGGCTTCACCATGCGTGAGCGTCCACTCCAAAGCGGTTTTCGTGAGCGGTTTATTGGCATTCGTCTTTGGGTTCAGCGTCCTGTCAGTACGGATGTATTTATAAACTTTGTTGTAAAGGGTATCCATATTTATTACTCCTGTAATCATGGAATAATCTTCGCTAACGGGACTTTTTATAGCTGCAATTTTGGCTGCGCATGGGGATATATAAAAAACGCCAATTTCAGCTGGGTTCACTCCTTTGTCGGTCAATTCCTTACGGCAATACAAGGCTGTTATGTCCAAAGGCGGTTTCAGCAGCATTATATTTTCGGTAAGTGCCGGAAATTTTACCTGTACCAACCTAATTATTGCCGGGCAGAATGAAGAAATAAGTGGTTTCTTTTCAGGATGCGATTTGGCATAAGCCTTTACTTCGTTTACTAAAAGATCAACACCCAGTTCTACTTCGTAAATATGTGTAAATCCGTTTGCCAGTATTGCTGTGTAAATCTGATTATGTGAAATTTCTTCGGGAAACTGCCCAAAGAAAACAGCCGGAACCAAGGCGATACGATAATTGTAGGCCTGTATCCTCGCAAAATCATCTTGATCGATGAATATTGCACTCACCGGACAAGCCTTAAAACATTCGCCACAGTCAACACAGCGGTTTTCGTAAAGGATAGCCTTGCCATACCGAACCCGAATGGCTTCTGTTGGGCAAACACTCATGCAATGCGAACAGCCCATACAAAGCTCGCTGCTTATTTTCAATGCATGATGAAAGTGTTTGCTGTCCATAATTAGAGTCTGGCCATAAAGTCAAATTTTATTTTTATTTACGATGTACGAATTATGATTGACGAGTATAACTCGCTGAAAACAAATCGTACATCGTACATCGCAATTCGTTCATTTTAAAATAAACCAAGTTTAAAAAAAAGTCAATTAAACTTGTGGCAGGTTAACAATTATTGCAAGTTTTGTCCCTACACCCACTTCGCTGTTGATGATAAATTCATCGGAATTGTTTTTAATATTCTGAAGGCCCATTCCTGCACCGAACCCCATTTCCCTAACTTTTGCCGAAGCCGTGGAATAGCCAGCCTGCATGGCTTTTGCAATATCTGATATTCCAGGCCCTTGGTCAATTAACTGGATAAATACACGGTTGGGGTCAACTTCGCAAATTACTTTGCCGCCATTGGCATGTGCAACAATATTTACTTCGCCTTCGTACAACGAAACCACTATTCGTTTAATAATCTGAGGATCAACATTAAGCTGTTTCAATACTTTTTTAAAACTACTTGAAGCATCGCCTGCTTTGGTGAAGTTTCCTGCTTCTATGGTATATTTGAACTGCATAGCGCCGCAAGATTAATAAACAGGGTTCAAACCACTTTGAAATAGCAGGCCACACGATTTGTACATGGAGTAGCTGCATTGCATGATCACAATCCTGTTTTCTTCGGCCAAAGCAATCATTTCGGGACTAGCTTTTTTGTTGCGTACCAGCACAATATTTTTTATGTCCGACATTTCGGAAGTACGGATGGTTTGTATGTTTACAAGCCCAGTCAGGAGCAAGAGTTTTTCACTATCAATTGTCAGTACATCGCTCATTAAATCCGAAGCGAATACAGCATTAACCTCCCTGTCGAGTTTACTATGTCCACAGACAACTTCAGCGTTGAGGAAGGTTGCTACTTCTTTCAATTTCATTCTATTTGTCCTTAGTTCTGTTGTTCATATTCCTGTATATTAGTTTGTTACAAAAACAATCGCAATTTTTATTTCAGCGGCAAAATTAATGGTAATTAATCGTATAAACAAATCTATTGTTATTTATTTCACATTGTTATAAAATAACAGTGTATTGATAATGTGTCTAAACAACAGATGGTTACATCTTGATATTTCAATATATATTTGGTTTAATGAATTTATTTTCCATTAATACTCGAGTATTCTAAACAAGCAAACGGGTTCAATAACAACACAAAAGCCGCCCAGTAAAATGGCGGCTTTGTATTTACAAACCTATCAATTAATAACGCTTACGAACCTTGTAATGTGTGTGCAACAATTCGTGGGATTTGTGCCCAAGGGGTTGGGTAAGGTATTCCTTGTAAACTTCAACCACTTCTGGGTTTTCGTGTGACTTACGGATGGTTTTACCCATATCTTCGGCATAAATGGCATCAGCCCGGCGTTTACGTATTTCTGCCGATGTTGGGATTGGTTGTCCGCCACCACCGATACATCCACCAGGGCAACCCATTACCTCTATAAAATGGTAATTCGATTTGCCTGAGCTAACAGTCTCCATTAACTGTTTTGCATTTGCTAACCCATGAGCAACCGCAACATTTAGTTCCACCCCTTCGAGGAAACTCCATTCGGGTTTTGTGTTTTTAATTTTAATACTTGCTTCCTTTACACCTTCCATACCGCGTACAGGTTTGATGTTGAGGTTGGTAAAAGGCACTTCCGACCCTGTAATGATTTCGTAAGCGGTCCGCAAGGCAGCTTCCATTACACCGCCTGTAGTTCCGAAAATTACGGCTGCACCGGTTGATTCGCCAAGAATATTGTCGTAGGATTCGTCTTCGAGCTTGTCGAATTCAATACCTGCCTGTTTTATCATCATGGCAAGTTCGCGGGTAGTGAGCACATAATCAACATCTTTAAAACCAGAATCGCGCATTTCGGAGCGGTTGCATTCAAATTTTTTAGCGGTACATGGCATGATTGAGACCACAACCATATTTTCAGCCTTAATGTTGATTTTGTCAGCATAGTATGTTTTGGCCAACGCCCCAAACATTTGTTGAGGCGATTTGCAAGTTGAGAGGTTATCCAAAAGTTCAGGGAATATATGCTCCTGAAATTTCACCCAACCCGGTGAGCATGAGGTCATCATTGGCAACTTAACTGTTTCGTCTTTGTCAACCAAAGCTTTCTTCAATCGTGTAAGCAACTCGGTGCCTTCTTCCAATATAGTAAGGTCGGCAGTAAAATCGGTATCCAACACTTTATTGAAACCCATCTTGCGCAAAGCAGAAACCATTTTACCGGTAACACGCTGTCCGGTTTCAATCCCAAGGTCTTCGCCCAAGGCAACACGTGTAGCTGGAGCAGTTTCAACAACAACAAATTTATTCGGATCGTAAATGGCATGCCACACGTCTTCGATGTAGTTGCGTTCGTACAAAGCACCAGTCGGACAGCGGTTTATACATTGCCCACAGTTGGTACAAACCACATCATTCAATGGCTTTCCAAGGAATGTGGAAATGGTTTGATGATCACCTTTATGAACCACTGCCAAAGCACTTACTGCTTGAAGTTCGGTACAAGTACGAACACAGCGCTGGCAACGGATACACTTGCTGGCATCTTTTGTGATGGATGGCGACGAAATATCGAGGACTTTGTCTCCCGATTTAACCAAATCGATAAAAATGTGATCGCCATAGCGATATTCGGAAGCAAGTTCCTGCAATTCGCAGTGCCCATTTTTAAAACATTTGGTACAGTCGGCATTATGTTCCGACAAAAGAAGTTCGAGGACATGTTTACGGGCGATACGTACTTTTTCGCTGTTGGTATTTACTTCCATACCTTCCGAAACAGGAGTAGCGCAGGAAGCAGCCAGCAAACGAGCCCCTTTTACCTCGACCACACAAACGCGGCAGTTGCCGGCAACGCTAAGGTCGGGATGGTTGCAGAGAGTTGGTATGCGGAAGTTCAATCGTTTTGCAGCATCAAGGATGGTGGTGCCTTCTTCCACCTGTATGGGTGTATTATTTATTTTTAGGTTAACCATATATTTACTCATGGTGGTATTCTCCTATGTTTTGGGGTTAAAAGAGATTGATTAGTATATGATTTCTTCGCGGAAATTATCAACGATAGAAGTAAAAGGATTGGCAACTGACTGTCCCAGTCCACATTTGGCGGCAATTTTCATTGTTGCGGTCAACCTTTTCAAATCATTTAAATAGGTAGGTGGGCGTTCGCCTTTTTTAACTGCTTCGATGCCTTTAAGCAACTGCTGGCAACCGATACGGCATGGAGTGCATTGGCCACAGGATTCCTCGGTAAAAAATTCGAGATAATCGTGAAGAACGTTGTACATCGATCGGCTTGAATTGAAAATCATCATGGATCCACCTGTTGGAATCCCTTCGAAACCAATAATCGTATCGTTAAATTTTTTGCGTGGAACGCAATGACCCGAAGCTCCTCCAACCTGAATGGCTTTTGTATCCCCATCACCAAATTCGTCAACAAAATCTTTAAGTGGCATGCCCAATTCCAACTCGTAAATACCTGCAATAGGTGTATCGCCGGAAACGGAAAATACTTTAGATCCCCTTGAATCGTGGGTTCCGAGGGCTTTGAATTGCTCTGGCCCCATCCGGCAAATTTCGGAAGTGTAAACCAAAGTCTCAACATTGTTTATTACGGTTGGTTTTCCGTTATAACCTGAAACAGTGGGATATGGAGGTTTGTTGCGGGGTTCGCCGCGCTTGCCTTCCATGGATTCGAACAATGCTGATTCCTCACCGCAAACATAGGCGCCACTGCCTGAACGAAGGTAAATGTGGAAATCAATTTTTAAATCATGCAACTGCTGGTTGAAAATATCTATTTTCTGCTGAAGTGTTTTCAACATAAAATTATATTCGCCCCTAACATAAATATATCCTTCGAGTGCACCAACAACAAAAGCGCAGATTGTCATACCTGCGAAAATCTTTTCTGGCACGCGATCCAAGATTTCACGGTCTTTAAAGGTGCCGGGTTCGCCCTCATCGGCGTTGCAAACCACATATTTTGCATCGGCCTCTTCGTTACGGGCAAATTTCCATTTCAATCCAGTAGGGAAACCTGCGCCACCTCGTCCTTTAAGTCCGGAATCGATCATATCCAGGATAATGCTCTCCGGGGTTTTTTTGACTGATTTTTCTACAACCTGTATTGGTGTGCAGTTATCGTCCCAGCCAAAGATAATATCTATTTTTTTTAATGGTTTCTGTTCCATGTTACCTAAGATTTCGACCTTACGATTTAATTGGTTTTCTTTGAAAATTCTTCAATGATGGCGATTGCCTTGTCTGGCGTTAGCGAAGGAAATACTTCATCGTTAATCAGCATTACCGGCCCTTTATGACACCAACCGAGGCAGTTGGCTGTTAAAAGTGTAAACTTATTGTCGTGGGAAGTTTCACCAACTTTAACTTTCAGGTGATTTTCGATAGCCTTGATAATTTCTTCTTTGCCTTGCATGTGGCATGATATTGTTTTGCAGACCCTTACAATGTTTTTGCCACGAGGCTTGGTGTCAAGAAAGGTGTAAAACGATGCCGTGCCGTAAACATCGGCAGCCGAAAGATCTAATTCGCGGGCAACGGCAATCATCGCGCTTTCCGAAAGAAATTTTTCACAGGCAACAACTCCCTGTAAAACCGGCATCAAGGCATTACGATTCCTGCCATGCTTCTGAACCAGTTCCTGAATTAATACTTCAGTGTTTGTCATTTTATTTAGCTTTGTTTGTAATTAATTGATTAGTATTAATATACATTGTTAATTGATTCACAATAGAAAGCGCAAAGATATATATCTTATATTTATTCGCATCACTTTTCACGCTTAATTATGTATCAAGATTGTAATTTATATCCTTTCTAAAGAGTACTATAAGGCATTGATATTCAATTGCTATATTGATATTTACATACTATTATTGTTGTATTCAACACCGTTTTGGAAGTAAAATTCATTAAACTTTGCCATATAAGATGGATCGAAATGGTTAATTTGGTCAAATAAAGCAATGGCAGAAACATGCCTGTTATGCGATTCGATATTTTTAGTGCTGGGTTTTCCTTGGAATGGTATTTCAAAAGTTGCTTTTTCAAGTTGCAATCTGTCCCGAATCGCCTTAAAGTTGAAGTATAGTTTGGCATTATAAATCTGTGATCAAAGTCCTTATCTTATCTACGGCCTTCAATCTTCATTCATTCATTCACTTTCTACTTTCAACCTTCAATAACCCTTCGACTAAGGGAAGCAATACTTTTGATTACCGCTTAAACAAATATTTGAATTATTATGCAAAAAAATTACTTTTGCGTTTGGGAGGGAAAATGGCATACCGATATTTTATACAATTAGCGTACAATGGGTCAGCATTTTCAGGCTGGCAAGTTCAGCCAAATGCGGTGTCGGTTCAGCAATGGGTTGAAAAGGGACTGTTGGTAATTGCCTATGTGAAAAATGGTGTTACAGGCTGTGGAAGAACAGATGCCGGGGTTCATGCCAGGAAATTTTATGCACACTTCGATTCGGAAATTTCTTATTCTTCTGAAGATTTAGCACAGATTGTTTTTAAGCTCAACAGGTTTTTACCACAAGAAATCGTAATATTCAAAGCCAATCCGGTTTTACCAGATGTGCATGCCCGTTTTACTGCCTTGTGGCGCGAATATGAATACCTGATTATCAGATATAAAGATCCTTTTAATTTTCAACAAGCTTATTTTGAACCTGCCAACATCGATATTGATAAAATGAACCTTTGTTGTGAATTGTTGCTCGGACGGCACGACTTTCAGTGTTTCAGTAAAGTACACACTCAGGTGAATAATTATTTTTGTGATGTACAGTCGGCCAGATGGGAAGTACAAGGCCATAACCTGAAATTTACAATAAAAGCGGATCGTTTTTTGCGAAACATGGTCAGGGCCATTGTTGGAACCATGCTTGATGTTGGAAAAGGAAAGATTTCGCTCTTGGATTTTCAAAATGTTATTGACAGCCATAACCGCTGTAAAGCAGGCTATTCGGTGCCTGCTAAAGGTCTTACTCTTAGTGATGTTGGTTATCCGGAAAGTGTTTTTGCTGATGTGCCGGTATTTTTCTAGTGCGGTAAATTTTCCTTCCCGACAAAGATCAAGCATCAAGATAATAAGGGCATTGCCGATGTTTTTCCAACCCAATTATGCTCAACACACAAAAGGCTGCTTTATACAAGCAGTCTTTTCTTCATTTTCTTTTTAAACAAGCAGCTATTCAGCACTTGGAAACTCGTTCAGGTCATCAGGAAGAGTTGCGATTTGTGAACAGTATTTGTTGGCATCGAACTTAAGATAGTCGAAATCTTTAGCTGTTAACTCACTTGATTCATCTTGGTTTGAAGTGTTGGCAGCCGCGAATTTTGATACATCAAATTTGAGGTATTCGACATCTTTTTCTGATAATGCGGCTGGCTCTGCACTATTCGATACATCGTTTTTAACGTAATCGGAAACATCAAATCTCAGATAATCAAAGGTGCTTTGGTTATAAGCTGAAGATCCATCCATTTCAGTTTGAAAATTTCCATAATCTTCAACATATTCGGAGACATCAAATTTCAGATAAGAAAAATCTTCAGTTGGTGTCAGCTTTGCATTTGTGCTGGTTCCAGCAGAAGTATTTACTGTAAGTTTTTTTTCGCTTACCACGTTACTGCTATTAACTGGAAAATACGAGAAGGGGTTTGCTGAAAAGGCATAGCTTTTCTCTGTGGTTGTGTTGTTCGGCACTTCGGAGATAGTCAACATAAGACAAAGTGCAGCAAAACTCGAAATTAAAATGTTTGATTTCATGGCTTTTTGTGTTTTTATTCTCTTGCGAGGTTATTGGTTAATTCCTTTTGGTTTCGGATGTATGACGAAATGCCTTGATAAATGTTACACGAATACGCGGCCATCAAGGGCCAAAATCGGTGAACAACGGAAACCAATCGGCGAAAAGCCCAATTATCTTTTTAAATAGTTTTCGGCGAGTAATAGAGGAAAATGTTCGATAATAAAGTATAATATCAGGATAAAATCGGAATCTGTTATAAGATTATTTTTGGGATATATGCAGCGTATGGTCAAAACCCGACTATCCGTCTAAATACATAAAACTCAAAAACCTAATCCATGCGGTTAATTACCTTTACCTTAGTGATGGAAACAGAAAAACACATATTCCCATGGCGAAAACTGAGCAATAATAATCAATAGAACAGCTTTCCCTCATGGATATCAAGGAAATCCCACCTATAGTAAGCTGATCTATTATTGTATCAGCCTTTTTCCCTTTTTCATACAAAGGAAATTTGATAACTGAACCAATACCCTTCAATTATTGTTATACTTTTACATCATAAAACCTGAACTATGAAATCGTTAAACAAACAGAAGAAATATACCTTCTCCCGTTATAGCCTAACAATAATTATAATCGTTAGCTTATTCGTTACAGAAGGTTGTAAAAAGGAAAGCACCATTGTGGAACCGCAAAATGAAGTATTGGTTTCATACAATAAAATTCTCAATTATAACATTGAAACAATCAAGCAACAAATTGGTGCCTTTCAGGGGCTATATCCAGAAGCCGTTTCCATTGTCAACAATACTGATTATGGAGTAGATGTTTATAAAGTTACCTATAAATCAGTGTATAGAGGTGAATCTGTGTTGGCTTCCGGTTTGGTATGCCTGCCACAAACCTCGGGTACGTTTCCAATAATCAGTTTCCAAAATGGTACCAATACCTCGAAAGCCGAATGTCCCAGCGAAAATCCAACCAGTTATTACTATTCGTTGATGGAATACATGGCGGGGAATGGTTATATCATAGCTTTCCCCGACTACATCGGTTTTGGGGCATCGGCAAAATATCTCCATCCCTATTATGAAAGGGAAACCACCGACAATGCCGTGATTGATATGTTAAGGGCATGCCACGAATTGCTTACTGAAAAAGATATACAAGTCAAATCCAGTGGCGAACATTTCCTGATGGGTTACTCGCAAGGAGGCTGGGCCACCCTTTCGGCACTCAAAAGCATTGAAGCAAACTACAAGACCACTATACCCGTCAAAGCAACTTCGTGTGGAGCCGGGGCTTATGATATGACGGCTATGTCAACGTACGTTTTGTCGCAACAGATATTTCCAGGACCGCTTTACCTTCCGTATTTCATTTATTCGCAGCAGTTGTTCGGAGTACACAGCGACCCGCTGAGTAAATTTTTCAACGAGCCTTATGCCTCCCGTATCCCTGAACTTTTCAACGGAAATTACACCAATACCCAAGTGGATGCCCAACTTAATGATACCCTTCCCAAACTTCTCAAAAGCAATATGATTTCTGATTTCGGCAGTGGGGCTGATTTTGCACAAATACGGGCGCTAATGGTGAAGAATAGTGTAAGAGCTTGGTTACCAACTTCAAAAATCAATTTTTACCATGGTTCTGCCGACCTCAACGTTCCTCCGGTACAATCGCAGCTCATTTATAACAGTTTCCTGAATCTTGGAGTTGGTCAGGATAAAATCCAGCTTATCAGTCTGCCAGGAACCGATCATGAATACAGTTTGCTGCCGTGGGGGCTTAAAACCATAAATTGGTTTAATGAGTTAAAGAAATAGCTGAGCCAAATTCTGTTGTTTTCTTGTTCAAGAATCGGTATCGCTGGTATATCCAAGCCTTTTTCGGATTATGTTGGCTGAGCTTAACCTCAATTGCATTGGTATAAACCGTGTATATGTTTTTTTTCCCTGCCATAAAGATGTGATATTTTACTTTATAATAGTATTCAACCCCAAAAAATCAACTCTGAGGCTTACTTCAGCAAAGCGATTTCGGGTTTTGTAATAATTCACAAAACTCGAAGTGCATCGCAATTATATTTTATGGTGATTTCTCGAAAGTGTATTTATCATCAAGTATAAAGCGAACGCACTGCCATAATGGCTTTTCAACCTGATTGGCAGATTTTTTGATAAACAGAGGTTGCAATTTTACCGAAACAACTATCACAATACCTATTGGTGAAGGATATGTTATTTAAAATCAATGATAACCAGAATTCTGAAAAATGTTTAACCGCATGAAAAATAAAAAGCACAGCGAGAATCCGGACGAAAAAATCGTTGTCGAGCAAGCAACTGACAATATTGCAGAACCAAGTACAGCTTCTGCGACAGAACAGGAACAAGAAATTCCTGTCCCCAAATCATATACTGAAGAAGAGTACCAGTTAAAAGTTAACGAACTTAATGACAAATTACTGCGCTTGCATTCTGAATTCGATAATTTCCGCAAGCGTTCCTTCAAGGAAAAAATTGACATGAGCCGCACAGCATCCGAAGAAGTGATCAAAGATTTGCTTCCAGTGTTGGACGATTTCGACAGGGCAATGGCATCGATGAAAGACACCGATAAGGTAGAAGCAGTAAAAGAAGGCGTTCAGCTGATATATTCCAAAATGAAAGCCATTTTCACCACCAAAGGAATTCAGGAAATTAAAAGTATTGGCGAGAATTTCGATACCGATTTCCACGAAGCAATAACAAGCATTCCGGCTCCCACCGAGGAGTTGAAAAACAAAGTGGTTGACGAAATACAGAAAGGATACATGCTTCACAATAAAGTGATAAGGTTTGCAAAGGTTGTTACCGGAAGCTAATGCGAAGGACTTAAATCCTGATTGACAACGCTTTACTATTTACACATACCAAAAGGAACACAGTGACAAAACGAGATTACTACGAAATACTTGGCGTAACACGCAATGCCGACGATGCCGAGTTGAAAAAGGCTTACCGCCAGATGGCGCTTAAGTTCCATCCGGATAAAAACCCCAACAACAAGGAAGCAGAAGACAAATTTAAGGAAGCAGCCGAAGCTTATGAAGTGTTGAGTGATGCCGAAAAGCGCAAACGCTACGACCAGTTTGGACACGATGGCGTTAAAAACGGCGGTGGTTTTGGCGGCGGTGGCGGAATGAATATGGATGATATTTTCAGTCATTTTGGTGATATTTTTGGTGGTGCTTTTGGTGGTGGTGGTTTTGGTGGCGGGCAGCAACGTGGCGGACGCCGCGTGAACCGTGGCACAAATCTGAGGGTGAAAGTCCGTTTGACACTCGAAGAAATCAATACAGGCGTTGAGAAAAAAATAAAAGTCAACAAATATATTCCTTGCAATTCCTGTAAAGGCTCGGGTGCCGAAAATTCCTCTTCGTTTTCAACTTGCTCAACATGCCGCGGAACCGGTCAAGTTACCCGCGTTACCAATACTTTTTTGGGGCAAATGCAAACAAGTTCTGTTTGCCCAACTTGTAGTGGCGAAGGCCAGACTATCCAGCATAAATGTGTTCATTGTGCTGGAAATGGTGTGGTTAAAGGCGAAGATGTTATTAGCATTGATATTCCAGCCGGCGTTTCCGATGGCATACAGCTTTCGGTAAACGGAAAAGGAAATGCGGCTGCCAGAAGTGGCGTTCCGGGCGATTTGATAATTCAGATTGAAGAAGCACCGCACGAAAACCTGCATCGCGAAGGCAATAATTTACTTTACGATTTATATGTCAGTTTCCCCGATGCGGCCTTGGGCTGTTCCGTCGATATACCAACATTGGAAGGCAAAGCAAGGATTAAAATAGATCCCGGCACACAAGGCGGTCGGATGTTGAGGTTGAAAGGGAAAGGGCTGCCATCTATCAATTCGTATGGCAAAGGCGATTTGCTTGTTACAATTAATGTTTGGACGCCCAAAAACCTTAACCGCAACGAGAAAGAGATACTGGAAAAACTTCAGTCGGCTGAAAATTTTAAACCCCAACCAAGCGCACGCGATAAAGGGTTTTTCGATAGGATGCGGGAATATTTCCAATAAAGGTGCAAATGTATCTTTTTCGTTTTGGAAGAATTGGAAGATAATCTGACGTAAATGTAAAACTAATTCGCAAAAATATGATCATTATCATTACCTGAATACCCTCAACTAACCAAACATCCAAAAGCAGCCTTTATCCGTAAAGGTTGCTTTTTTGTTAAAAAAATTAAATTTTGGTTGCACGATTACATAATTTGTAATTTTACCAACGTTTAAAAATACTTTTAGCCTTTTTTCATCTATATTAAAGCAAACCAATGATCCTTCAAGTAAATTCAGTTACCAAAAAATTTGGTGACTTTACTGCTTTAAACAAAGTAAGCATCGATGTTCCTGAAAACAGTATTTTCGGGCTGCTTGGCCCAAACGGTGCTGGAAAAACCACGCTCATCCGGATTATCAACCAAATTACTGGTCCCGACAGTGGAGAGGTGATTTTTAATGGGAAGCCCTTAAATCAGGATCATATTTCCATGATTGGGTATTTGCCCGAAGAACGCGGTTTGTATAAAAAAATGAAAGTTGGAGAGCAAGCATTGTATCTTGCACAGCTTAAAGGACTTAGCCACAACGAGGCACGAAAACGATTGAAAAAATGGTTCGAGAAGTTCGAAATTCAAGATTGGTGGGACAAAAAAGTAGAAGAACTCTCGAAAGGCATGCAGCAGAAAATCCAGTTTGTGGTAACTGTTGTTCATGAACCTAAGTTGCTGATTTTCGATGAGCCGTTCAGTGGCTTCGACCCAATTAATGTCAACTTGTTGAGGGATGAAATTTTGGAACTTCGTAA
>CAIRHD010000114.1 GCA_903878265.1 uncultured Bacteroidales bacterium
AAGGTTGCTGAATTTAAGTGAAATCAATGGTACTTCCGACACTAGCATCAAACTCATTCCAACTGCTATAACGGCAAGTACATAATAGTTATTGGTAAAAAATGTAAGCCACGATAAGGACTCGCTGAAACCAGCCTGCATCTTTATCAAAGGTAACGAACCCAGGAACAAGGCATTAGCCGGAACCGGAAGCCCTATAAATGAGGTGGTTTGCCGGGTATCGAGGTTGAATTTGGCCAGGCGCACTGCCGAAAGTACTGGGATAATAAAAGCAATCAAGGCAAAAATATTAATTGCAGAGCCAGTTTCGGGCGTATTTGGGCTGCCGACCATTAGCTGGTACACAATGAAGCCGGGCAACGCACCAAAAGAAACCACATCGGCAAGTGAATCCAACTCCTTGCCTATTTCGCTTTTTACATGCAGCATTCGCGCCGCCATACCGTCCATAAAATCGAACAATGCCGACAAAACAATAAAATAGGCGGCATAATCGAGCCTGTATTGCAAGGCCATAACAATACCAATGCAACCACTGAAAAGGTTTAGAGTAGTTATGAAATTGGGGATATGTTTTTTCAAGAGAGTTTACTTAGAGGATTTGAGGTGGTAAAATTAGTAAAATTGCGGCTCAGTTTTGTCAACCGGAAGAATTGTACAAAACCTCAGGTACACTGAAAGCAAAAATATGGGGAACTCCCTTTGGTAATTTTTGGCACGGAAATATTTTATTGGTTTAAAAACACAATATTTTTATACTTTCCTCAAATGCAAGCTGCCATTTGCTTTAGCCTAAATATTTTACGACTAGCCTTTATAAAACAGAAACACCATATCAGCAATATAAGAAATCTCATCTTCGGTAAGCTCATAAAAAAATGGAAGCCTGAGAAGGCAGGCTGCATACCTTTCAGCCTGGGACAAGGGCAATCCGGAATATTTATCTTTATAAAATTGGCTCAGATGTAATGGCAGATAATGGAATACAGCTTGTATTCCTTGTTGGTTCAGGTGCCGGATTAGTTTGTCGCGCTGCTGTGGAGTATTGGTTATTAGATAAAATAAATGCCCGTTTTGCGATGAATACTCTGGGATTACCGGCAGGTGTATATCGCCCGATTCCTGTAAAACCGACAAACTGTTTTGATACAAATCAAAAATCGCTTTCCTTTTTTTCTGTATATCGTCGAGCTTATCCAACTGCCCAAATAAATAGGCTGCCGCCAAATCGGATGGCAAAAAGGAGGAGCCAACATCAACCCAACCATACTTGTCAACTTCGCCTCGGTAAAAAGCTGCCCTGTTGGTGCCTTTTTCCCAGATAATTTCGGCCCTGGGAGCTAAGTCCATATCATTTACAACCAGCATCCCGCCTTCACCACAACTGATATTTTTTGTTTCGTGAAACGAGAAAGCGGCCATATTGCCAATGCTTCCCAAAGCGCGGCCTTTGTAATACGAATCAATAGCTTGGGCTGCATCTTCAATTACAATCAAGTTGTAACGGGCAGCAATTTCCATCACCTTATCTATATCGCAGGCAATGCCGGCATAATGGACCACTACAATAGCTTTTGTCCTTGAGGTTATTAGGCTTTCAATAGAATTTACGTCAATATTGGGATTTTCTGCTGAACTGTCGGCAAAAACGATCTTCGCACCTCGAAGCACAAATGCATTGGCTGTGGAAACAAAAGTAAAAGAAGGCATTATCACTTCGTCGCCCGGCTCAATCCTTGCCATAAGTGCCGTCATTTCTAAGGCGTCGGTACACGAGGTGGTGAGCAAAACCTTTCCAAAACCATACCGCTGGCTGAAAAAGCTATGGCATTTGCCAGTATAAATGCCATTCCCCGAAATTTTACCTGTTGCCCCGGCTGCGGCAACATGGTATGCTTCGCGTCCGGTAAAGTAAGGTTTATTAAAGGGAATTTTCATTAGAATAGGGTCTGGTTGGTTTATACAATAGGGCTTCTATCAAGGATTTGTTCGTTGTAAGCGATATTTTCATACTTTTGAAAGCGCAAACTACAACAGAAATTCCGGTTCAAAAATACACATTTGCTGTGAATGATTGAACCCCGGCCCGTTTTAACTTCCTTACATGCCATCAAATCCCGATATTCAAAAAATTGCAAGCCTGCCTGTGTTTTTCATCCTCGGCAGGCCCCGCTCAGGCACCACGCTTTTACGCACATTGTTCGATGCTCATCCTAATGTAGCCACACCAATCGAGTGTGCGTTTATCATGAACATGAGCCAGAAATACGAAAAAATCAAAAACTGGACCAGCGAGGATCTTTTAGAATTTCATTCCGACGTCCAGAAACATATAAAATTCGATACCTGGAACATAGATATTGAAAAAATGAAAAACGACCTTTTGCTTTGCGAAGGCGAAAACACTTTTCAGACTGTTTGCAAGGTTGTTTATTACGATTACATTTCCCTGTTTCCCAAAGAGGAAATAAAATGGATAGGCGATAAAAACCCGGTTTATGCCACCTATACACCGCTGATGCTCAGGCTTTTCCCGGATGCCAAATTTATTCACCTGGTTCGTGACCCACGCGACAATATAATATCGTTGAAAAATGTAGATTTCGAAGGCCCTTTCACTGCTTTGCTGGCTTATCGCTGGCAACATTCGGCCCGTAAACTCTATTACATCAAGAAAAAACATCCAAACCAGTTCTATACTATTAGGTACGAAGACCTGGTGAAAGCGCCCGAAAAGTACTACCGCGAAATGTGCGATTTCCTTTCGCTGCCTTACTATGGTCATGTTTTTGAATTTTATAAAAAACAGGACGAGGCCATGAAGCAGTTTAAGACCGATAAACTGATGAAGTACCACAAAAGCTTGCTGTCTCCAATAAACACAAGCAAAGTGGATCTGTGGAAAACGCAATTG
>CAIRHD010000115.1 GCA_903878265.1 uncultured Bacteroidales bacterium
GCCTGCAAGCAGTCAGGCTTCCGATAAATCCTTTCTCGACGCCTGTCTGTTTTCATGCACTTCAAGCTCTTTCAGCTTGAATTTCGATTGCAAACGAACTCCGATTTTTTTAAGGCTGTGTTTTTACAATTACATATAACGGTTCGCAGCTACCCACAGTAGGCGGCTTAGAATTATAAATCTGTCTTGAAAGTACAAGTATGAATAGAATTACTAAACACCCCATTTGTACCAACCCGCCTATTGTGGGTAGGTGCTGTTAGCAACAGGGCGTTTTCCAGTCATAGCAAGACTTACAAACTTTTCTATTAACGAAATACAGTCTCAAAGTTACAAATATTCCAGTCAGTTTTGTCTGGCAGCAAAGATTTAGTTTTTTTGTATCGGTTAAGAAAAGAAAGGTAAACAGGCAAGCTCTTTGGCAGGTTTAGACATGTGCGTT
Organism: uncultured Bacteroidales bacterium; assembly: GCA_903878265.1. Taxonomy (GTDB): domain Bacteria; phylum Bacteroidota; class Bacteroidia; order Bacteroidales; family UBA4417; genus UBA4417. The sequence goes on from CAIRHD010000115.1 coordinate 443, forward strand.
GGCATGTGCGACCTGACAATGTGCTTGCCTGTGAACGATTACATTTTTTATTTTATCAATCCCACAATAAAATTGATTCATCAATAGAAAAAATAACCGGTTGAATAATCGTTTGTATCATGTTAAACCAAGGTAAGCCTCTCTGTTCGACTTCATTCATAAATCTTCCAATATTGGCTATGAAAATTTGTTTTATTGCCTGGACATCTGTGTCTGGTGAACATCCAATAATTATGACAAATTTCTTGGGACATCCAATTGTACCATTTGAAGCATAGAAACGATGTGAATACCTAATTAGCCTTTCCAAATCTTCCCATGTTTTATGATGAATGATTGCCAAAGGATCGTTACTCCTGATATATTTCAACTCAATCCCAAGCATTGGTCCTCTATGCCGGAAACCTTTTGAAAGTGTAATTCTATTTACATCATTTGTTTCAATATTTAGAGGGTCAAAGATTGAAATATCTCGGCGAAAACTTCTATACTCATCAGCTTCGTACCAAGTAATCTCTGAATGCGCTTCAAAGGAGATTTCTGGGCCTCGTCTGGCGTTTATAGCACAAAGGAGCATGCCCTGTATATCTGCTTCTGTCCGGATTAATGTATGGTTTTGGCTAAATTCTAGTTGTACATCCCTTAAAGCATCGAAAGAAAGATTCCAAAGCAAATCCAAATATTCTTCCATATTATTGTATGTTTACTTGAATTAATGATTCGGGAAAATTAAAACCATTTGCCCTTTGTTAGTAGTTTGACACCACATTTCAAACAAATTATTTGATTTTCATTTGTAGATTCACCACATTCCTGACAGAATTTTTTTTCAGTAAGAGGTGGTAATCCGCATTTTGGACAAGCAATGGCTTTTGGGTGGATTTCTGAGCCGCAATTTCTACAATGCATAACAATATAGGGTTTAAGTAAGTAAATCTAATTATTCATTTTTAAGTGTTTTAACATTAGAAACAACAAATGCTAATGCAGCGACGAAAAACAAATAGGCACCCCATGCAACACCAATTTTGGATTGAAAATCGCCTTCGCTTAATTCACCACTTGGAAGGCTAGTTATCCAGGATATTGCTAAAAGTACGTTAACGGCACCAAGCAAAATTGCCCATTTGAATTTAATAAAGTTAACTGCTACACACCCAATAGAAAACAATAACATAATGACTCCTATAAATCTAACGGACTTAACAAGTTCCCAATGTTCTCCAACACTTATCCCTTGTAAAGCGTTAATTGAACCACTTCCCTCAGATCCATATCCTCCTGCATGCCAACTATACCATGGAAGAAAAAGTAGTATTACCATAGCTATGGCAGATACAATCGAAATGGGTTTCATCAGAGGGGAACTCAACACTCCTTGTGAATCGAAATTTTTTAAAGCTGATAAATCCAGATTTAAATCACCAAGAGAAGCTCCAGAGCCTTTCGTAATAAGTTTGACACCGCACTTGATGCAAACCATTTGGTTTTCTTTTGTTTCGCCTCCACATTCTTGACAGAATTTTTTTTCTGAAAATGGAGCAACTCCGCATTTTGGACAAGCGATTGCCTTGGCATTCACTTCTGAACCGCAATTTCTACAATACATAACTTTTAGATTTAGGTTTGAATTATTATTTGGGTATTATTGAAAGTCAAAAAAAACAGCGTGGCCAAATTGCCTACGCTGTAACTGAGGCTCGACCAAGAGCCCGTCTCACACCATAAAACAACGACCACGCCTTGACGTGGCGTTATTGCTTTATTCTGTGAGACTATTAATTTGGTCGATTTCAGTTACAGAAACTAGCTTAACGCTAAATTTTATATACCTCTATTTCTACATGTTATTCATTTTTTGTTAGACAAATATATTACTTTATGAAGGAAAGTCAAATGATTTTAAAAACAAAACTAAAAAGAAATACGATCGGAAGATTTGGCTCTTTGACTTTTGCGAAGCGTTGGCTTGTGTGTCGGGCAAAAGGCAATGTGCCAAATGTGCGATGGCTTTTCTTTTATTCTTTTTTCGGGCAGGAATAAAAACTAAATCTTTTGTCTTTCTTGTCAGTCATGGACTCTATTTCGTTGTAAATTTCAGTATTTCGTGTCAAGTTTGTTGTGAGTTTTCGTTTTCCTACGCCTTGTTGCTAACGGTTTGCAGCTACAAGAAGTTGGCGATTTCGAAGCACGAAACTGTCTGCCACGACTGAACTTGATACGAAGCACAAAGCTTCATTTAACCACTGAAACGCCAATTTCTTGTAGGTGCTGTTACCGGCTGCCTTTCTATTTAACTTTCTTGTCAATGCTTAACTACTTTGATTGTTTTATACTGATTATTTGCACTCACTTTGAGTAAATAA
>CAIRHD010000116.1 GCA_903878265.1 uncultured Bacteroidales bacterium
CCATTGTAAGAGGTTTCGTATTTGGATTGTCCGAAAGATGCCAGCCCGACAATTACATCACCGGCCTGAATGTTGTTTTCGATGATTTCGCTCCTGCGAACCCTTGCCGTTACCGTACTATCAACAATAATTGTCCTTACCAGATCGCCGACATCGGCAGTTTCGCCACCGGTTGAATGTATTCCGATTCCGTTATCGCGCATCATTTGAAGGCATTCTTCTGTACCTTCAATTATCGCACTAATAACTTCTCCCGGGATCAGTTTTTTGTTCCTGCCAATGGTTGACGAGAGCAATATACCATCCGTTATGCCAATGCAAAGCAAATCATCGGTATTCATAACCACAGCATCCTGTGCAATGCCCTTCCAAACCGAAATGTCACCGGTTTCGCGCCAATACACATAGGCAAGTGAAGATTTTGTCCCGGCTCCATCGGCATGCATTACACAACAAAATTCGGGATCGTTTCCCAATAAATCGGGAACAACCTTACAAAAAGCATTCGGGAACAAACCTTTATCCATGTTCTTAATAGCTTGATGCACATCTTCTTTAGCTGCCGAAACTCCTCTTTGCGAATATTTGTCGGTCATTTGGTTGTTGATTTAACTTGCCTTAAGAGGCCGATTTGTAAAATATTTCTATTTCACAATCATTTTCCTTGTCATTAATTCTTTGTCTGCTTTTAAGTAAAGTAAATATATGCCTGACGATATTTCCCCAAGTTTAATACCCTGAACCCCATCTACTGGGAATCTACCTTGCTGCACTACCTGTCCGATTGATGAAACCAATGAGTACTCCTGAAAATTGGATCCTTTTACTATTAAAAAGTCTCCAATGCTTGCAGGATTTGGGTAAACTTCAATAAAGTTGGATAAACTTAAATCTGTAACCGATAATATAACATCTGAAAGTAATTGAGTGGTCCAGCTATATTGTGAGTTTAAAAAACTCAATCCTGTTAAGGCTACATTCCCATTATTGAAAATGTACAGAGAAGATAAAGCGTCATCCCCATTTGCGATTCCATCATATCTGTAAACACCTGTTGTTACTCCAGTGGCTGAATCAATCTTTACTATTGTATAATCATAATCTGTTCCTACACCAAGTCTTTGGCTTTGTCCACCTACGTATATTTGTCCGTTTTTTAACCTAATGATATTCCCAATATCAGCATTATTAACACCGTATTCATATCTGTTCTGCCAAATCAGATTGCCATTGTTATCGTATTTAAGGGTTAGGATGTCGGCATTTGAATAATTTGATGTCCCATATTCATCCCCATAATGTTTCCCGGTTACATAGATGTTTCCGGCACTATCTTGAATCATTGATCTGATTTCATCACCGTAAACATTGGCCGGCAAATTTGTGCTATAATTCTTTGTCCATATCTGATTTCCATTCAAATCTATTTTGGAAATCCTGTAGCTTAAACCGGATATAATAAGTTGATTATCGGAAGTGAATAGAACCTTGTTGGTGCCATTTTCTAATTCAATATCATTAATTGTAGTTATAGACATGTCCAAGCCAACTTTAACCAAACACCTATTGGAAGAATAATTCGCACCAAAAAGTAAGGCGGTATTGTTGTATGGAATAATGCCGTAAGAAAAGTGACTTATTTCAGAATTTGGGTTAAACTCCCTTTCCCATTGTTCGTTCCCATTTGAATTGTAAGCATAAATATACGGAAGACTTTTTGTGTCAATAACATCACCTGGAACTAAAGGGTAATCATATACCTTGAATGCAGTAACAAAAAGGCATGAATCATTTATTAATCCTATTGAAACAGGTTTAAAAGAAGTATCGTTGGTATTATAAATTTGTTCGACCCAAATCAAGTTGCCGTCCAAAGAGTATTTCTGCAGCACAATTTTTGATTTGTAAAATCCCAATTTTTCATCCTGTAGAAGGTACACATGATTAGTTAAGTCAAATTTATAGTCAATTAACGTATTATTTATAACCGAATCATTTCCAAAGGTCTTAGTTGAGATTGTGTTACCACTAAGGTCATAATTTACAATTGACAATCTTTGACCCGTGCTGGTATTTGTTTTACCAATTACCTTTATTGTGTCAGAAACGTTCTGAATTGTAGGATACTCCGAGTAATAGTTCGAAAGTCCAGTTGTAATATCATCAGACCAAATCAGTGTTGATTGAGAATAAGCATTTGCAATCAGTCCGATTAGGGACAGAATCAAGGTCAGTTTTTTCAAAATGCTGCTTTTATATTAGTGTATAAATCAATTAAACACAATCTGTTTCTTCTCTTTATCAATGGTATATGCCCCGAATTTCTTCAGTATTTTCTCGTTCATCAATATCCCGATTTTCTGCTTTTGGATCACTGTTGCCTCCAATTCAAAAGCTGATTTTGTGGCTATATTGATTTCGCCAACCGTGAAAATAGATTTATCGGCAACGGAGTTGTTTCCTAGTATTTTTTCGGCATCACCATCAAAATCGGTTCTGCCAAGCGCACCCGATTTTAGCATTTTCAAGGTTTCATCAACCGAAAAACTTAATCCTGTGGCATCGGTGCTTACAGTTATTTGCGTGGTATATCCATTTACAACGGCTTCAAAAGTGAACGAATTGTCTGTGCTTGAAGTAAATGGTATTACATTGTCATCTGGGTTTACCTGAATGTTAACCTTTTGGGTTTGGTTATTGATGGCTTGGTTCTGTGTTTTGGGTACAAAATCTTTGCTTATGATCCTAAATTCCGACCGGCGGTTGAGGGAATAGGCTGCTTCTTGCTCTGGTTTGGTGGCAAGGGAATCAATGAAAGTTTGCGAAAGCAAAGTTCCCGATTTGAAAACAAAGCCATCCTTTGTAACATCTTTTGCCAACCTACGAGGAACGCGTTCGCCATATCCTTTTGCAATAAGCCTGTCGGGGTCAATACCACGGTCGATAAGGTAATTTACTACCGATTCGGCGCGTTTTTGCGATAATACATCGTTGCTTTCGTCGGAGCCACGGGAGTCGGTATGCGATGCAAGTTCTATGATAATAGTTTCATTTTCATCCAAAGTCTTTATCAATCCTTGCAACGAATCCTGATATTGTGGTTTCAAATCCCATTTTGCCAAATCGTACAAAATATCCGGCAACACAACTGGTTTGTCAGGGATTGGCTCAAGCCTGAAATCAATGGTAAAGTCTTTGCTGCTTTCGAGGCCAACGGTTGTTTCTTTGGCTTTTTTATTGAAATAGTTGTTTTTCAAACAAATAAGCTCATAAGTGGTATTAGGCTTAATTTGCGATTTTCCAAAACTGTAAAATCCTTTTGCATCGGTTTTAGCTTCAACGCTTGTGCCATTGGAACCGGTAAGTTTAATTACAGCCCCTTGTATAAATTGAAGTGTTTTGTCGTCTTTCACTACCCCTGAGAGGGTGAAAATTATTGGCGGGTTCACGAAAGAATACAAATCATCGCTTCCCTTGCCTCCCTTTCGGTTGGAGGAAAAAAAGCCTTTATCCTCTTCGGGATGGAAAACCATGGCAAAATCATCCCCGGCAGAATTTATCGGAACCTGGAGGTTTACAGGTTTTGTCCATTCACCATTAGAGAAAGTAGAACGGAAAATATCAAGCCCACCCAAGCCTGGATGCCCGTTTGACGAGAAATACATGGAAGTATCGTTGCGCATAAACGGGAACATTTCATCACCAACTGTATTAATTACTGGCCCGGCGTTTAATGCCCGACCAAAATTGTCGCTCGGGGTTTTACGGGTGCTTACCCAAATATCCTTACCCCCTTGCCCATTGGGCAAATCGCTGGTAAACAATAGCGTTAGCTCATCAGTGCTAATGGATGGGTTGCCAAATACAGTTGTGCTGTCGCCTCCCAAATCAAGAGCTTTAGGTTCGCCCCAATTGCGTCCGGCACGCTTCGACACCATGATTTTACACCCTTGCAAAGTCCCTTTATCATTGGAACAACGAGTAAAATACATTTGGTTGAACTTGCTGTTAACTGCCGGGGTTCCTTCGTTGGCCTCAGTATTCACCACGTTACCGGTTTCCAGTAGCACTGGCGTTGACCATTGGCCTTTGGGGTCAAGTTTTGATATAAAAAGATCGCTGAAATTCTGCCCGGTCCAATTGTCCATATCCTTTCCAGTGGCAGCATCGCGCGTTGATGTAAAGATAACCGTGTTATAAAGTTTATCGGAATATGTGGCCGAAAAGTCTGATTCCTTGGAGTTTAATACTTTTTCGATACCAATTTTATATTTGGTCGGATTATCGATCCATTCCTGGGCCAAAGTACACGAAAGTGCGCCATTTTTTCCGCGAGGGTCGTCAGGAACCAATTCAATATACTTTTCAAAATACACTTGGGCATCCTTGTATTTTTCATTCGATTTCATTACCTGTGCCAAGTAAAGGAAAACCAGCGGGTTCGATTCGACAAATTTCGTTTTTACCAAGCGTTTATAAGCGGGTTCAGCTTTTTTTGTGTTGTTGGTAATCCGATAACATTCAGCTATTTGAAACGAAATCTTTTCTTTGTCGGGTTTAGCTTTTGCTTTCGATAAGGCTTTCTTATACTTGGTGGCAGCCACATTATACTGCATATTTTTGAAAGCATCGTCGGCAGCACGGAGGGATCGGTTCTGTGCAAAAACAGGAAATGCCACCATGCTGAAAATGAATGTAAAAAGCAGGAGTTTTATTCTCATATATCTTTGAATGTACTTTACGAAAATGATTGTTTGGTACTTTAAATGAAACGTGTTTGAAATTAAATTATTATTCTGAAATTTTGGTTTCAGCTGCTGCTTTTGTTTTGTCTTCAACGGAATTTGTATCTGATAAAGGCTTTTCTGACGGAATTCCAGGTTCATTGGATGAAATATGCTTTGGGTCTTCCATGCTCAAATCGTTCACAACCTGGGCTTTGGTACGGTTGAGTTCGCGCCTCACACTTTCCAATTGCTCATCTACTTTTGAATGGGCAGCACTTATTTCTGTTTGAATAGCTGAAGTCTCTTTTTTAAATTCGCGGGTAAGGTCGTTCGAAGCTTTTTTCATCTGATTCATAAGCCGTCCTGCTTTGCGAGCCATTTCTGGCATCTTTTCTGGACCAAAAACCAGGAACACTACCAACATGATTACCAATAGCTCCCCGCCACTTATATCAAGGAATAACAATACTGGGGATCCTATCATAATTTGTGTTTTTAAATTAACTCACAAAAGTAATAAACTACCTTCAATTTATCCGATATTATCTTTTGAGGCAATATTATTTTGATCCGATGATGAAATTGCAAGTCTTATTTCGCGTGGTGTTTGCATGTTTATATTTTGTCCTTATGTCTTGATTCCGTCACTTTCATTCACCACTTTGGGGAGCTAATCCAAAATACAAGGGAGCTAACATCGCAGACAAGGGAGCTAATCCAACAAACTGGGGGAGCGATTTGCGTTTTTTACTCTCTAAAACCCATCGTTTTGTTGCCACAAATTATCAGTTATTCCAATACTGATAAATATTTCAATATTCTTCAATTTTAATATCCATGCTATGAAAGAGAATTTTATCTTTGTTATCTCATTTTATCTCTCAAAAAAGGAATCATTATGGCCGATTTATCAATCCAATACCTTGGAATGAAGTTGAAAAACCCTGTAATTATAGGTAGTTCAGGAATGACGGGCACTATTGCCGGTGTAAAACACGCTGCCGAAAGCGGGGCAAGTGCGGTAGTTTTAAAATCTATTTTCGAGGAGCAAATCCTGCACGAAATGGATAATTACTTGACCGATACTGGAAAAGATACTGACAACTCGTTTCAAAAAGGGTATCAATCGGTACTCAGCGAGCGTGAATATGATTACGAAGAAGCATATTCGTACCTTAAAGATCATGCAAAAAACCTCACTTTAGGCAAATATTTGTCCTTTGTTGAAGAAGCCAAGAAAAGCGTGGATATTCCGGTTATTGCAAGTATAAATTGCACAACTGCTTACGATTGGCATTACTTTGCCCGCAAAATTGAAGAAGCTGGTGCCGATGCCCTAGAGCTGAATGTGTATGTACTGCCCTCGAATACAATGAAAAAATCGGCGGAAAACGAAAAAGTGTATTTCGATATTGTCGAAGCAGTCCTCAAACAAGTCAGTATCCCGGTATCCCTTAAAATTGGCTACTATTTTTCTGGTCTTGCTACCACCGCCATCGACCTTTCCAAAACAGGAATCGGCAGCCTTGTGCTTTTCAACCGGCCATTTCACCCCGATATTGATATTAATACACTGGAAGTCAATTCAAAATATCTATTGAGCGATCCATCAGAATATTCGCATGTTTTGCGTTGGATTGCCTTGCTATCGGGCAGGGTTGCTTGTCCGTTGGTTGCAACCACAGGGGTACATACCGCCGAAACGGCTATAAAACAACTGTTGGCCGGTGCAACTTCCGTAGAGGTGGTTTCGGCAATGTATAAGCACGGTTATCCTGTTATTTCAGAAATTATAGCCGGTATCGAGCATTGGATGGATGCAAAAGGATACGGAAGTATTGAAGATTTCCGTGGTAAAATGAACCAGCAAAGCATCAGCAACCCTGCTGAATTCGAAAGGGTACAGTTTATGCGCTTGTATTCCGAAATAGTTTAAGCAGAAAAGGGATTTTTTTTACTCTCCCAAGTCATGGATTTGGGGGAGTTTTTTTTTGCTATGACTTTGCTTCCCGAATCTTTAAATGTGGGTATAAGATTTTCTTTCTGAAAAGCGTTCAAAATGAACTGCTGGTTGATAGTTGACAATAATTCAGTTTTTCATAACGCACCTGCAAGCACTCTGCTCAGCGACTCAGGAGTCATCAGCAGGTATGAGGCAATGTGGTTTATTGAAGCACGTTTACCTGTCTGGGGAAATTCTATTAAAAATCGGTTATAATGTTCTTTTGCTGTCTTAAATCTTTATGAATCTGCTTTCTGCAATGATGTACAAAGGGAACTTTCAAACATTTTGCGTAGAAATATTGCCAACAAAGTGGATTGTTCCGAAAGATCCAAAAGTTTTGAATATGGAATCAAATAGATTACTCCGTTTTCGAGTGCTTCAACAATCCGTTTCGATGGTTCCTGCCTGAAGAGGCTTAATATACAAACTGAAAATTGCTTTTCACAAGCAAAATGTTCTGTAATATCTTGCCTTCCTTGAAAATAAAGCTGTCTTAACAAGCCTGATCCTATATTGTAAAAATCTGATGCAATCATCCCTTCCCTCAATATGATCTCTCCTTTATGCACTTCTTTCCTCAATAATATTGAGGCTAACGCGGCAATATTATCTGGCGGGAGTTTGACTAGATTTCCAATAATAGTTTTGCTGTGTCGATTACTTCAGTCAAGTTTCTGTACCATATCGAAAATCCTATAACAAAGATATTGTTTTAACCACTGAGAAAAAGATAATGTTAAAATGAATTTTCTGATATATATCAGTTGATATCTTAGTATTCCTTTCTACTTTTGTCCGTTTATAGTCAATTCGCATTACTTCTACCCACTTATAACTTTCCTGAAACCAAAATAATACCATAAATCAAAAACAACCCAAGTCACACATGAACAAATTAATTAAAACGCTTACCATGATTCTTTTACTGGGATCCTTAACCCTAAATGCCCAGGTTAAAGTGCCTGTTTATCTGGATGATACAAAATCAATTCAGGAACGTGTGGAAGATGCTCTTTCGCGCATGACCGTTGAAGAGAAAGTGGGCATGATTCACGCTCAGTCAAAATTCAGCTCCGCAGGCGTTCCGCGTTTAGGCATACCCGAAATCTGGATGTCAGACGGGCCTCATGGCATTCGTCCCGAAGTGTTATGGGATGAATGGTCACAGGCAGGATGGACTAATGATTCATGTTTTGCTTTTCCGGCACTTACCTGCCTTGCTGCTTCATGGAATAAGGATATGTCGCTTCTCTATGGGAAATCAATAGGAGAAGAGGCACGTTTTCGAAACAAAACCGTTCTTTTAGGTCCTGGCGTTAACATTTACCGCACTCCGCTCAATGGTCGAAACTTCGAGTATATGGGCGAAGACCCTTATCTATCCTCAAAAATGGTTGTGCCATATATTAAAGGCGTACAATCAAACGGAGTATCCACATGTGTAAAGCATTTTGCGCTGAACAACCAGGAAGTAGATCGTGATAAAGTGAATGTAAATGTTGATGATCGTGCGTTGTATGAGATTTATCTTCCTGCTTTTAAAGCTGCGGTTCAGGAAGGTGGAACATGGGCAATAATGGGTTCCTACAATTTATATAAAAACGAACAATGCTGTCACAACCAGTATTTATTGAATGATATTCTCCGAAAGGAATGGGGTTTTGAAGGCGTGGTAGTTTCCGATTGGGGCGGTGCGCACAACACATTGCAGTCTATTACCAATGGGCTTGATATGGAATTCGGAACATGGACTCCGGGCATGGCATGGGGAAAAACCAATAACTATGACAATTATTTTCTGGCCCAACCTTACCTAGCAATGATAAAATCCAGTAAAGTCGGTACAAAGGAACTGGACCAAAAAGTTCGCCGTATCCTTCGGTTGGAATTCCTTACCAACATGAATAAAAACAGGCCTTTTGGTGCTATGGTATCTGAGGACCATATCATTGCCGGACGCAAAATCGCTTCAGAAGGAATTGTGCTTTTGCAAAACAAAAACAATATTCTGCCTATTGATTTGAGCAAAACAAAAAAAATAGCAGTTATCGGCGAAAATGCAGTCAAAATGATGACCGTTGGCGGCGGAAGTTCTTCGTTGAAAGCAAAGTACGAAGTTTCCCTGCTTGATGGATTAAGGAAAAGAGCTGGCGCACAAACTGAAATCGTTTTTGCTCGCGGGTATGTCGGAGATGTAAGCGGTACTGCCGACGGCGTTACAACTGGCCAGAATCTTAAGGAGACACGCTCAGCCGACGAATTAATCGCAGATGCCATTAACGTGGCAAAAAGTGCCGATTATGTTATATTTGTTGGTGGCCTTAACAAAAGCGAACATCAGGATAGTGAAGGAACTGATCGCCTGGAACTGGGACTTCCTTACAATCAAGATAAATTAATCAGCGAACTTGCCAAGGTAAACAAGAACTTCGTGGCCGTTAATATTTCGGGTAACGCCGTAGCCATGCCATGGGTTAACGAAGTGCCTGCAATTGTTCAAGCCTGGTTTTTAGGTAGCGAAGCTGGAAACGCAATCGCAGCGGTATTGGTTGGCGATGTAAATCCTTCCGGGAAACTGCCTTTCACCTTCCCTGTAAAACTGGAAGATAATGGTGCCATTGCGATGGGCGAATATCCAGGTAGTAAAGGCCAGCTAACGTATAACGAAGGGATTTTTGTTGGTTACCGTTGGAATGATAAACAAAACATCAAACCTTTATTCAGTTTTGGACATGGACTAAGTTATACTACTTTCGAATACGGAAAAGTTACAGCCGACAAAAAGGAAATGACCGAAGCTGATAAAATGACATTCACGGTCAGTGTAAAAAACACTGGAACCCGTGAAGGGTCTGAAGTCGTGCAATTGTATATCAGCGATTTGAAATCAACATTGCCGCGCCCGCTAAAAGAACTCAAAGGATTTGAAAAAATTAGCCTGAAAGCTGACGAGGAAAAAGCGGTATCAATCACTGTTGATAAAGCTGCTTTGAGTTTCTTTGATGCCGATAAGCATTCCTGGGTTGCCGAGTCAGGTGAATTTGAAGCTTTGATCGGAGCTTCATCAGCAGATATCAGAACTAAAGTCGGATTTATTTTGAAATAATTTTTGCAATACTGATTTAAAATCCTCTGAATCTATGGTTTAGAGGCTTTTTTACTTTATGCCATTTCTACATTGCTTGGCCTGTAAGTCCCAAATTCCAAAATTCAAGATTTAAGATCGAACTTTTGTTTCGTACTGGAATTTGGGTCTTGGAATTGGTAATTTAACGAATCAACTATTACTTGATTTGTCTCATTAGTTTACAGCATTTCAATATTTTAGATTTAATAAAATGTTGAAAATCAGTATTCCTATTGTGGGCTATGGTGCCAAATGAAGTTTGCATTTTTAACAAATATTACAGCTTTTTACCCAAATATAGGAGCTTGTTGCCGAACCAACACATAGATTTTTTGTTGTTACATACCGAATAACAATAAACATGCTGCGACTCTCATTAATCTTATTTTCACTCCTAATAGTATCGGGCTGTAAAAGCAATACTCTTAACAACAAAAATCAAATGGATACTACTTCCAATGGAATAAATACAGATACGGCAACTTTTGCTTCGGGTTGCTTTTGGTGTGTAGAAGCTGTTTTTCAAGAACTTAAAGGTGTGCTTTCGGTAACTTCGGGATATACAGGTGGTAAAATTAAAAACCCAACTTACCGCGAAGTTTGCTCTGGCTTAACAGGACACGCCGAAGCCTGCCAGATAATTTTCGACCCGGCAGTAATTTCTTACGACGAACTGCTTGAAGCTTTTTGGGCAAGCCACGACCCTACAACACTTAACCGCCAGGGTGCCGACCAAGGAACACAATACCGTTCGGCCATTTTTTACCATAACGAACGCCAGAAGCATACTGCGGAAGCCTACAAAGCCAAACTCAATTCCGAAAAAGCGTTTGATAAACCCATTGTAACCGAGATTAGTCCTGCTGTAATCTTTTATAAGGCAGAGGATTATCACCAGAATTATTTCAGCCAAAACGGCGATGCACCATACTGCTCTTTCGTAATTGTGCCTAAGCTGGAAAAATTCAGGAAAGTATTCAAGGATAAATTGAAATAGTAGTGAAGATAGAAAAGTCTATTTTCAACCGCAAAAACCAGTGCTGGTAAAAAAAAAATTTCAGAGTAGGGATAACAATAAGACGGAGATTAAAAATGTAACCTTAAGTCCGCTCTGAAAACCCAAAACAAAGAAGAACACAAGGAACTAAGAACACAAAGGCTCACTAAGTGTTGTTAATCAGTATTATAAACTTTGTGACTTTTGCGAAGCGATATCAAGCGATGTGTTGAGTACCACACTGAGCCTGCCGAAGTGCTTGCCGAAACAAACTCCTTATAAAACAAGCTATTGTGAGTAAACTTAGAGGTTTTTTGCCTTTGTGTCGAAAAAAGGACTGATCGGATTAGACTCAACTTTGCAGAATGAAAGAGAAATTATCCATTCAAAGACTTCTGCTATTCTAAGCAGCAAATTTGTCTCCTAAAAGAAGGCAAAAGCTGATTTTCGCTTATTAGACTGAAGATGTGGATCTATAGAAAGAGAACTCAGGAAAAACTTAACCGCGCCCTACTTGATTATAAACAAAATCGCAAGGGTAATTGCAACAAGCGTAGAAATGCCTCCAGCTACAGCCAACTTTTTTTTGCACTCTTTTGTTTTCAACAAATCTATTTCA
>CAIRHD010000117.1 GCA_903878265.1 uncultured Bacteroidales bacterium
GTCGGCAAACAATTCTTCCGGTTTCAAGTGTTCGACAGGACCAGTGAGTGCGATAAAAGCTTTTTCGGCTTTTTCGTAGCCAACGCCGATGCGCTCGGCTGCATAGCCAGCATCCTGAAGCCATAAAATGGAATATCGTGGGATAAAATCAAGAAAAGTTTCGCGAGTTTCTACCAAAGCCCGATCCTGAACGTTGGGAACGATGGTGATATGGTCGAGTTTATCAATCGATCGCTGAGTAACCGGATCAAAAGTTCGTAAAGATTCAACTTCATCGCCGGCAAATTCTATGCGGTATGGGTTATCATTGGTAAACGAAAAAACATCGATAATCCCACCACGCAAAGCAAACTGACCAGGTTCGACTACATAATCGGAGCGGATAAATCCAAATTCATCCAACAAATCATACACGAGATCGAGGTCAACTGTTTCGCCGCGCTTTAATTTCAATGTTGATTTTTCTAGGAATTTGCGATTTACCACCTTTTCGGTGAGCGCTTCCGGATAGGTAACTATAATGGTTTCCTTTCCCCGTGTACAAATGCGTTTAAGGACTTCTGTGCGCATAAGCACATTGGAATTGTCGGTTTTCTCGGTTTCGTAAGGTTTTTTGTGCGATGTAGGATAAAACAAAACATGCCGCCGATGAAAATTCCCATCAATATCGCCCAAAAGGTTTTCGAGGTCGTTACAAAAATAAACAGCACTCTCTTTATCGTTGAGCACAACAACATGGATACCCGAAACCAATTTATGAACCGTTGCTGCTGCTACCGATGCTGACGACCCGACCAAACCTTTTAGATGTACCCTGTGCTTTTCAGTGCCTTTCAACAATTCGGCAAGTTGCTTTATGTGCAAATCGCCGCTAAACTTTTCTAATAGCCGCGAAGGTGAAAATACATTTTTGTCAGGTTCGGCTGCAGATGCCAATTCCAGGCTCTTATCTTTATTCATGAAATGCAATTAAATGACTAAAAGCCGGCAATTAAAAATTACCAGCGTTACTTATCGAGCACAAATGTAGTTAAGATGATTGGTTTTCGAATTTGGCGAATAAGATATATTATAAATGCTGCAATTATGGAGTTCATTCATTTGTGTGAAGATGTTGCTTTGGCAAGCAATTCGGGGTATTCCTGTACAAGATAAACCTTTGCCTATCAGTAAAAATCAAAAAAGATGGAACATTGGTTTGGAAGCAATAAACGCTCTTATAACAAGTTAAAGTAACTTCGACATATAAATAATGAGACACATTGATAACCCTAAAATTAAGAAAACCACTAAGGCACTAAGAACACAAAGGTTCACAAATGTTTGTTAATCAACATTATAAACTTTGTGAAACATATAAACTTTATATTTTTTCGGTAAAAAAAGATTTTTCGGAGTGGACTCAACAGTGCTTACAAACAAAAATCCAGGATTCTAAACAATTTGGCTGTAAATCCGGGTTTTTGAATTTCTAATTTTCGTGCTAATGGTTCTAAAAACAATAATGCCTTCTTTCAAACCAAAGCAAGCTATTCTTTGTGAATGGATTACATATTATTTGCCTTAGTGATAATCAGCACTCACAGTTGATATAACAAGGTTCTTATAATCTAAACGAACAACCTTCCATATATATTCGGCTGTTCCACCCCAATAACCAACCGAAATATTAACTGTCGAATCGGCCCAGATCCATGTGCCAGAATAATCATCGGTAGTAATTGGAGGCGTACCGCACCACCCATTGTTTTTGCGTTCCACGCAAGTGTTGTCAGGATTGAAACAAATCCCATATTCGTTTTGCACCAAACCGTTTGCACGGGTGAAAGTCATCAATGTATCTGTGTACTGTGGATCAACCCAAATGCCGATTAAAGTTGTGTTTACTGCATGTAAAGGATGTTCGTCCTTTTTACATGAAAGCAGCAACAACGGGATAAGCAAGCCGCATAAAAAAGAGGTAAATAAGAGTCTATTATTTAACATTTTCCAAAGTATTCAAATTCAATCCGAAGATCAAAATGTTAGAATTATACTTCCTAAACTCCAAAAAATCCAAACCCCTCTCAAAACTATTTTCCCCCAAAAGAAATCTTGCTCAATTGTTCAATGTGTTGTAAATCAGTATAGTTGTATTGGTACAAACCATCCTGTGCTATCATTATCAACAGATCGCCATAAGGAATTACATCATACGCATTCAGGTTGGTATATTGTGTGAGCAAATGCTGGTCAATTTGCAGTGGGTCAGTTGCATCATAAATTTTTAATCCTGCCGATCCATCGCACACAAAAAGGGTTTTATTGTCTATTCCCAATCCGTAAGGCTCAACCATAGGATAGCTTTTGAGCAGCGTTGGGCTCATAATGTTATGAATATCTATCACTTCCATTAAATTTTGCCAGTTTCCACAATTGTTTCCGGCACGCAAGGTTACATAAGCCAGATTATCCTTTACAACCACAGGGTCGCAGCTTTGGAAATGGTCGTACAACGATTTAAAAACAGGTGAAGCGGGAGTAGAAACATCATAAATCAACATGCCGGTTTGTGTGCCGACAAACAAATAAGTGCTATCAATAAAAACGGTTTCCACGTTTCGCTCCATTTCTATCCTGTTGCCAACTATCGGCCTGAACGGCTGTGCAATATTGATAACCTGCATATTGTTCTGGTTCAAACCATAAAACTGGTCGCCATTGATAATAAACCTGGCCATCGAACCGCCAATACCAATTGTTTTGGCGGTTGTTGGTCCTCCAAGGGTTGTGGCCTCACTCCTCATAAAGTTACCGCTGCCGGAATCAAAATAATAGAAAGGCATGTATTGGTTGTTGCTTACCTCTTCGGTTACTTCCTGTACCTGCCAACCCACAATAACTCCTTGTTGCTGGTCAATATTGGCAATTGGGTACATTCCGGTTGTA
Source organism: uncultured Bacteroidales bacterium (assembly GCA_903878265.1). Classification (GTDB taxonomy): domain Bacteria; phylum Bacteroidota; class Bacteroidia; order Bacteroidales; family UBA4417; genus UBA4417. The sequence goes on from CAIRHD010000117.1 coordinate 2,929, forward strand.
CCGGGAATGGTGTACGGAAAAATATCCTTGATTCGGGCAACCTCAAACGGAGCAGTAATATTTGAAATATCTATGACCACCAAATCCACATAATTGTCAGCATACAAATAATTGCCCCTTACAGCTAAATCTACATTGCCCGGAATGTCGATAAAATTAAGATTTACCGGTGCAGCAGGGTTTGTATTATCGAACACATGGATTCCTTTGAATTTTTCATTTATAAAAAGGTAGTTGTCCTTTATATAAATTTTGCCTGAAGTTTGGATGGCATTTGCTGCCACTGACTTAACCGGCTGGCGCATATTCTCATACGACATGTATTGAGGTACATTTGCCATATAAGTGCGTTATTCAACCGAACTATCCTTGCACGATACCATACCTAAAAGCATAAGTATCAGAATAGGGGCAGAGACGAAAAAATTCTTGGTTTTCATGGTGTTAGGTTTTTATTGGTTGAAAATATATTTTATGTATTAGAATGATTCATTGCACTTTAAACTCGTTTTTGTATGTCCAGTGGCTTTCAGTTGAAAAGAAATCCAAAAGAAAATGCTAAACGGTTGTATTCATCGTACCGGGTTGTTTCGTATTGCGGTATCGACGACATCCAAGGGTAACTGTTAACAAGCGTTTTTGTTTTTTGATATCGGTATCCAAAGCTGAAAACCAGAGCATTGCGTTTTGTTAAATTGAACCTCATGCCCCCGCCCGAACCAACAAGCCAACCGCCATGGTATTCGGACCAGTCGCCATCTGTTTTTTTTGTCATAGGAAGCGCATAACCACCGTGTGCATATACGAATGGCGTCCAGGAGCCTTTTAGGAAAGAGTATTTTACATCGGCCATAAATGGTATCTGTTGATGCTCAAACCATTCCATTCCAATACCGGCACCAACAGAAAGGCGGCACGGAAACCGATAAGAAGTAACAAAGGTGATGCCTCCCGAGTTCGAGTTGTCCGAACCTCCGTAGAAATTTACATTTGCATTCATTTCAACCGGAGAAACAAAATTTTCCTTCTCTCTTGTCTGGAGTTTCTGATCCATGAGTATCATTTTTATTGCAGAATCGGGAATCACTATCAAATTGTGCCCAAGTATTTCGATACTTGTGCGAACACCTGTTTTGTTTTCGACAACCTTGCCCCTGAAAATGCTGCCATTATTCAGATATACAACATCTTCCTTGGATTGGCCAAAGGAATTACTGGTTGCAATAAATAAAATTAAAGCAATGATTGGTACAATTCTTTTCATGGTTAAGAGCTGATATTTAATAGGGTAAAAAAAAGGAAATTTAGTTGCATGAAGGCCAGGAAAAAGTGAATTTAGCCATCATAGGTTTGTAATTTTAACAATTATTATACCGAATTGACACAGAATGCAGTTTGGGGGATATTTTTTTAATTGGAATATTTCATCAACATACTGCACAAAAACTTCCTCGATATATAGTCACTAACGTTTACGGCGTATGCGCCGATACAAAGTTAGCAGCATTGCTATCAGCCTGAATCAGATCCAGGGCATCCACAATCCCATCCCCACTCAGGTCGGAGGTAACATATCCTTGTATAAAACCTGAAGCATCGTTTCCAATCCCATTCAAATCCATTGCATTAATAATTCCATCGTTATTTGTGTCGCCTGTATAGACGCCGTATTTTCCACCACCTAATGTCTTCAGGTTGTTGCCATAAGCACTCGACGCACTGTTAGTAAAGTTGTAGTTGATTGATGTACTTGAAAAGGATACAGGGTTTGAAGAAACAGTTTGTATGCTGTTCCTGTGTTTAACAACGATATAATAACTCCCATTAAGTCCTGAGGGTGTTGATAATTGCACAAAACCATTTGTGTCGAGCAATGCTGTTGTTGAATATAATTTTGATGAAAAATTACCTGCAACAGAACTGTGAAGCTCAATGGTGATAAGGTCGGCGGTAGCATTGCCAAAATGAGGTCCATTAGCATCCATGGCAGGTCTCATTTTCCCGCCTCCCTTATACAGGCCTTCCAGTAGAACGGTAACATTTAGCGTTTTGCTTGCAGCCGCTGTTAGTTCATAAGCCCCGATAGTAGTTGGGTTTCCCCTGAGATGGCCAAGGTAATCATCGTCAACTGTGCCTGCTAACAGGAATCCTGCACCAATTGCAGGTGAGGATGCCTGTGGCATCATGTTTGAAACCGAAGTGTAGAGTGGGTCGATATTTAGCGATTGGGCATCCTGCCCAGTGAAGGCCTGCCAGGCTGCCAGGTTTTTGTTGTTTACCGGAGGCTTTGCCGTACCAACAAGCCCGACATAATTATTGTCGCAGTTAGAAGTGAAATAGATGTTGTTATTAATAGTTGCAAAAGGGGAAGTTGCAGACTTACAGTATATTGAATAACAGTATGATGTGATTGAAAGGGCACTTCTTTCACCGACACTATTCTGGAGAATGTTGTTAACGAGGTTGATGCCACTTACACCTGCACCTATTTCAAGCGCAGTGGTCCACTCATTGTTATAGTATTGCCCGTAAACCGGATCAGGAACCATGTAAACAGAATTGTAGTAAACATTAATGCCCGAAGTGGCATTTCCAAATAATTTAATTCCTGCAGGTATTGTGTTGTAATCGGCAGCATTGGGGCAATCTCCAAGGCCAGCCATTCTACGGATAACATTGTTGCGTAAGGTAATGTTCGGGGTAGCGTTCAGTGCTTTGAAAGTAATACCTGAAGCCCCATCGTAGCTGCTGCCATTGTAATAAATGTCGTGCAGGAAGTTTTTCTCAATAATCGAATTTGTAATGCCTTCGGTATAAATTCCTTTCGGGCTGCTATTGCTTATTACGTTAAACACTTCGTTGCCCGAAATTACCAACCCATCCTGATAAAGCGCATAAATTCCTGTTTGCCAGATATAATCTGAAGCGGTGTTTGTTCCAATAACATTGTTATAAATTTTATTGCCCGCGCTTTGGTTCCAGTAAATTCCATCTATATAAATACCATAATAACATTTGCTTATGGTATCATTTTGTATAGTATTGTTGAAGTTCGGCCCTGACAGCTTTATGCCTGTGTTTGATGAAGTTAAATTGTTGGATCCACACAAAAATCGGCAACCCTTTATCAAATTGTTATTGCTGCCGTTTGTAAGGTCCAAAACCACTGCCGGCCCAGTGGAATTATTTGCTATTTTTAACTTCCCATTCCCGTTAAGGCTTACGCCATCGGCTCCGTTGAATCGTATAAGCGTACCCTGATAGTTCCCGGTAATTGTACGGTAAATGCTCCCCGGCACAATAATGCTAAGGTGGAAGGATGTGTCCTCAACATTTATTTCATTGAGTACGTTGGTTCCATCCTCATTCAGGTTTCCTACAATATTAACCGTTAAATTACCAGTGAGGGTTTTGCTATTCATGTCAGCAAAAAGGCCTGATGCGCCGGTGAGGTTTGGATAGTCACCTGGAATATTTTTAATTCCGGATAGTGCCGGAACTATTGAGTAAGTGGAGGGATTTGAAGGATAAACTGAACAAGATGGCGGATTGCTTCCAAAACCGGAAGCAGAAGTTGAAGGATAGCATCCCACATTTGGGTTGGAAACAGTGTCTTGGGCAACAATAAAATAGCTGACTGTGTTGCCGGACGAAACACCAGCTCCAAATGTAAATTGATATGTATTGCCACTGATCCATACACCCGAAACAATAGAATATTGATTGCTGTTGATTTTCCAGTAAAGGCGTGGGAGCCCGCTTCCCGATACTGGCACAGAACCATGATAATCCTGTATATTGACTGTAAGAATCCTGGCTCCCAGCGAATGGGTGTTGTAAAGTGGTTGGTAAAGAATTACAGGAGCTGATACATCGCTTCCGTGTTCGAAAGCCCCCATCGAAGTTGGTACAGTCCGGGTCACATTATTATAATCGTCGGTTACAGATAAAGCCGGACAAAGATCCAATACTGCTGAGCCTCCATAAGGTTGAAGGTTTGGCAGACTGTTAAAATCCGGATCTGCCGAAATGGAATTTACGTCCTTCCCAATAGCAGATTTCCAGGCAGCAAGGCTTGTTTTATCGCTTGTGAGGTAGCCAAATATACCCTCATTTCCTGATACTAAATAATCGTTATAGTCAAGTGCTGTAAAACTGCTTCCTGGAGCCTCCGAATAAACGGCATACGCTTTAGAAACCCCGGTGGTATTTTCGATCGAATTGATAAAGATATTGTTACGAATATCAATTTGTGATGCTGATGACCAGATAAACAGTGCAGCACTGGCATCGGATGTTGAGGTTGGATTGCTGATTTTTCCTGATAGATATACAGAGTTGTAGTAAATCTTCACATTTGTGCTATATCCAATTATTTTTATCCCGCATGTACCATACGAATATAGGTTTGAAGATCCGTTGCCCAGAATATTATAAATGGTATTGTTGGCAATAGTAACATTGTTGCCCGCGCTGGCCAGGTCAATTGCCAGTGCAGTTCCATTTTTTGAAGATGAAGCGCTACCTATAGAATGTATTTTGTTTTTTGCAAATGTCATGTTTTTCACACCCGGAGCTAAATACAAACCATAAGAGTTGTATGTGCCATTGATTGTTGCAACAACTCCTTTAATGTCATTATTGGTAAATGTGCCCAATGTATTAGTTAAATAGGCACCACAGTGCCTGTTATAATAATTTACATCGTCGGAGCCAATAGTGTTGTTCGTAATAGTTAAATTGTCCATTACATTGCCTGTAGTTCCACCTAAAAATACCCCATAATACCCTTTTGTGAATTCGTTGTTGTCCAAGGTGAGATAATCGTTATCAGCACCTGTAACAGCTATTGTTGAACCAACGGATAAAGCGCAAATGCCCCAGTTGGCAGCTTCGGTACCACCCCCTCTTATTTTGCAATTTTTAATCGTATTGTGGTTTGCACCAAGCGAGTTCGTGCCAGTCGAAATTTGAAGCCCAGCCGTATAATTGCCGGTACTTATGTTTTCAATTATCAGGCTTCGGGTTGTATTTCCACTGTTTGAGCCATCAATAATGAAGTAATCCGTCCCGTTTATGAAAAAGGTTGAAGTTGTGCTGTTTCCGCTTATTATCGGATCTTTACCGCTTGCGGGTTTTAGGGTAACTGTGTTAATAGCCGACGACAACGGGATTTCGTTTACCATAATGGGGAAAATTTCGCCATTTGCTGCATTGTACGGAATTGATGCTGTATTAGTGAGGCTTAATACAACCGGCCCGCTCAATCCCCGGTTGTTGAGGTGTACGATGGCATCGGAAAGGGTTTGAAAATTTGGGTACGAATTTCCTACTCCCACTAAGTAGGTTCCGCTCATTGGTCCGTATATCTCACGTTTGCCTTCGGGTGCTGTAATTGCAGGGGTTTTTACAGAACCTGAAATGTTTATTCCAACACATTCGCCATCAATAAAATGGCCTGTCAGCGCTGTTTGTTTAAGGTCGTAAACCAACCAAAAATAGTTATCGCCATTAGTCAAAAGTTGGTTGCCATTGATATTGAAATTGGTTAGGGTAGGTGTAGCGCTTCCGAAAAGTATACCAAGCCCAAAATAGGAAGAGTTGCTTGTATAATATATTTTGGCTGGGGAAACATTAATATCACCAATATCAGTAGTGCCATTAGCATTCACTATAAACTGTGTTGCCGAAAGAGGAGTAGGCCCGCCATAAACTGAAACTTTTATTCGCAGTATAGCCTGATTGGTATTGCCGGCAAAAACGAATGCTGTTTGCTGCGTCAAACTTGCAGATTGAAAGGTCATTGTTGGCAGGTTAGTATGGTTCCCTTCATCAGCACCGGCATCGGGAGCTGTACCCGTTCCCGAATAGCCAGTTTCGCCCCACCTGATATCGTTGTCGATATCAGCTGGTATTGGCACAGGTGAAGTTATTTTTACAACGCTACTTTCGATTGCTGTTGGCGTTCCGGGTGTAATATGGAAATTATGTGCCGCAATACTTACAAAAGGTGGAAGTTCAGAAAAAGATGCAGCTTCCCTCGGGCTTACCCTGACTTTATACAGCGCTACAGACTGGTCACCATTGGTTTCGTCGAAATATATCAGGTTGTTTGGTCCGGGTGTTCCTGCATAAAAACAGTTGTTATTTGATGTTGAGGAATAACTTGATATGGTTGAATTGCTCCTTCGGTAAGCCACTGTAAAAGCCGGTCCTGTGATGGCAACCGGTATGGAGGTGTTGACCACAATATTGTTTTTGAGTTCGACATTCCAGTATGTGTCGGCATAAATCCCTGAAGTGCCAAAAGTGCTTGTTGAGCTGCTGCTTGCATCCAGATAAATGGTGTTATAATGGCAATAACCAACATTACCGCTTCGTTTGTAAATCCCCCTGATTGCATTTGTGTTTGTTGCCTGGGGTGTTTTGAGATCTGAAATAAAGTTGTTGCTAACTACCGGGTTTGTACCACCATCGATATAAATGCCATTCACGATACCTGCCGATGTGGTAGAAGTCAGGTCGTAAATATTATTGCCATTTATAAACGGAGTACTGTATGCCTGATACATGCCGCTAACAGCACCTCCAGCCGAAGAGAGCCCATGAATGGTATTGAAAGAGCAATTCCGGGTGCCGGCAGCCGTATTGAGGTACATTCCATAAACCTCGCCGGTCGAATTGTGAATAAGGTTACTTATGATGTTATTGGTGTAGGTTTCATTTGCAGGACTGGCATTATCATACAAACCATAAATATATCCCGTACCTGTTGTGGTTGTTAAATCATGAATTGAATTGTTATTTATTGTAATAGTCCCTGTATGACCGGTTATCCCATAAAGGTTTGCATTGCCCGATTTTGTGATATTATAAATTTGGTTGCCATTAATGTTCAGGTTTGAAGCCGAACCCGCTTCCAAGGCATAAAGATACCCTGTTCCCTGGGCAGTGATATCGTGAATGTTGTTATTGTTGATATTTACCATTGCCGGCAAACTGGAAGATCCTGTAATACTGTTAAAAACTCCATAGAAAGTACAACCGTTTACCCCTGAATACACACAATTCTGTATAGTATTGTTGTTGATGGAAATAGTATTGGTAGCTCCACTTGCCCCGAAGCTACTGTAGATGCCGTAAACATTTACAGCATTGCTACAATTGATGCTTATTGTATTGTTGTTAACAATTGCACTTACTGCTGAGGCTGTTAAAAGTTCAATACCATAAAAACCGGAAGATGCATAAGCTGGTGTAGCTGAAGTAACAGTGTTGTTCGAAATGTTGACATTTTGCTGGTAATTAGCAAAAATCCCGACAGGGCTGTACGTGTTTCCGTAGTCTGAAATTATGTTTGCTGCATCAAGTCCAACTTCGTTGTTCTGGTCAAAAAGAGAATAGGGACTTGGTGCATTGTACCCGTTTAAACCAATTCCGTTACTGACATTTGAAATAGTATTTCCAAAAAATTTACAGTTGTTATGAGCATCGGTTGTTGAGGTAATTGTAAGAGCAGTTGTGTTTGTTGCGATATGGTTACCAGTATAAATGCCAACAGTGGTCTGGCCATTCGTTTTATTTAGAAGGATTGAGCAGTTTTTTATAGTTACATTCTGGCAGCCGTCAAAAGGTGCAACATTATTTTTTTTAACCAATGCATAACCCCATTCAATAGAGTTGTCAGCCGAAATATCAATTCCATCAACGGTAACGTAATCGGTACCGGCAATCATAAAACCGGCATCTGTTGTTGAGTTTCCTGTACCGGAAACCACATTTATTTTAGGATTCACTGCGCCTCCGGGCACTTTCCTGAAAACGATGGGCGAAGCAGCGCTGCCCGTAGTAGTATTTATAATATATCTGACTACACCCAGGTTTTCGGATTCTATATACCCCGAAGCAATATCAAAAGTAACTCCGGGAGCAGTTGTGCCGTTGAGGTTTAATGCTGAGATTGCATCGACTATTTTAGCATAATCGCCAGGGATGGTTTTGGTGCCGGTTATTGGTTGGGCACTTACGCCCGCTAGTAGCAACGAAAAAATAATCGCAAAACAGATTGGTTTCATAAGATAGTGTATTTGGCTGGTTGATGAGGTAAACTTCAGGCCAAAGTTATTTATTGCGCGCCTTTTTAATTGAAACTCATGTTTCAAAATATATAACTATTGTTGCATATATAAAATAAATGCAAAACGAAATAATTTTTATTCTATTAAATATGAATGTATTACAAATATTATTGATATTTTAACCAGCTTTAGCCAGCCTTGCCCATATACTCACTCGGCGTCATAAGGTACACTTCCCGGAAGCATTTTGAAAAATACGAAAGGCTGTTGAAACCCACCGAATACATAATTTCCGAAATGTTCCCCGATTTCTGATCCATTAATTGTGCCGCCCTTTTCAACCTGATAATCCTGATAAAATTGCTGGCCGGCTGTCCGGTAATGGCTGTTGCCTTGCGATGCAGTTGGCTCCTGCTCATGCCTAAGGTTTTCGCAAAAAACTCCACATCCAGATCGGGGTTATCTATATTGTTTTCAATTGCTGCTATAAGTTTTTGGATAAACAATGCATCCGATGATGTTATTGATATAGATTTCGGTTCAAGTTTTAATTCTTTGGTGAACAATTCTTTAAGGTATTTCCTTTGTGCGATAAGGTTTTTAATCCTCGCGGTGAGTTCCTTCGAACTAAAGGGCTTTTCAATATAGTCGTCAGCCCCTTGGTCAAGGCCAACAATCCTGTCTTCCAGTGCAGTTAGGGCTGTAAGCATAATAACCGGAATATGCTTGGTTTTGGGGTTTGATTTCAGTTTTGAACAGAATTCAATCCCATCCATGGTGTCCATCATCACATCGGTAATCACCAAATCCGGCAAAGTTGAGGTTGCTAACTTTAGGCCTTCGCGGCCATTTGGTGCACTTGAAATCTGATATCCTTCTTTTAAAATTTCCACCAAAAATGCCCTCATATCGGGATTGTCCTCCACTATCAACAAGGAATGGGATGGTGTTTCTATGGTTTCAGCCGGTTCCTGTATGTTTTGAAGCTCCGTGTGAATAATTTCAAATTCTTGATTATGTGATAGGGGAAGCGTGTCTTTCTTGAAAGGCTTTACGTTTGCAAGTTCATTGCTGGTATATGCCCAAGTTTCGAGTGGCAACGAAACCATAAACAAGCTGCCATCACCCACCGAACTGCGAAGCGTAATTTCCCCTTTATGCAAAATTGTAAGCTCGCTTACCAAGGCCAAACCTATTCCATATCCATCGTGAATTCCATTGGTGTAGTTGTTTAATTGGTAGAACCTTTCAAAAATCAGGCCTTGTTTTTCGGTGGGTATCCCAATTCCGTTGTCTTTAATATCAATCCTGAGGATTTTTTTGCCATTGCCAATTTTATCTGGTTCATTTGGCTGGTTTTGAACAGTATTTATATAAATGCTTAAATCAACCGAACCGCCTGGCTGGGTGTATTTTATGGCATTCGATATCAGGTTGCTGACAACTTTTTCAATTATATCGGGATCAAAATTAGTTTCAATTTGTTCGGGAACCGTATGCTGGGCGAACGAAATATCTTTCTTGGCAGCCATCAGCTCAAACGAGGATGCAACTGCCAACACCAGGGAAACAATATCGCCTTTCACTAAGTTAAGCTTCTGGTTTCCACTGTCAATGCGTGTAAATTCCAAAAGTTGCTCATCGAGGGCAAGCAAGCGGTTGGCATTGCGGTGGATAAGTTGCAAAAGTGGCTTTTCGTTAGGTCCTGCGGTTTCGAGCAGTTTTTCGGCTGGCCCAAGCATCAGGGTAAGGGGTGTGCGGAATTCGTGCGAAAGGTTGGCAAAAAACGCCGTTTTCAAATTGTTGATTTCCTGAAGTTTGGCTTGTACCTTCCGCGCACTCTTCGATTGTAGGAATAAAAACACCACAACAACCGATACGATTACCAACAATGCTACGAATAGAACAACATATTCCCTCACCCTTTGCAGTTGCATCTGTTGTGCCGAAGTGCTGATTTTCAACGATTTTATCTGGTTGTCTTTTTCAACGGTTTCGTAGCGGGCCTGTATTTCGCTTACTTCTTTTACATTGTTTTCGTTGGTAACGCTATCGCTGTATTGTTTGAATTGCAGCGAATAGGAATACGCATTTTCATATTCCCGGATTGACGCATACGACTCGGATAGAACCCTGCATGCTTCCATCATCAAACTACGATCGTTGATTTGTTTTGCAATTTCAAAACCCTTAAGGCAATAGCTTATGGCCTTTTTATACAGCTTTGCCTTTTGGTAATCGTAACCAAGGTTGATATAACACATAGCTACATCGTAGTTGCTATTAAAACCTAATGCGTACCCTAAGGCTTTTTCGTGGAATTCTATTGCTTTTTCCGTTTCGCCCAGGTTCATGTGTATTACGCCCAGATTGTTCAGGCATTTCTCAATTCCCCGTTTATCATCCAGTTTTTGTTTTATTTTCAAGGCTTTCACATAACATTCGCTTGCTGCTTTATAGTTTTTTTGCGCATTGTAAACAATGCCTATATTCACATAATTAACTGATATGCCCAACTCAAAATTATTGGCTTTGTTCAGTGCCAGCGACTTGTTGTGATAGGCCAATGCAGTTGTTTCGTTTCCTTGGGCATGGTGCAACGAACCTAAGGAGTTATACAACAAAGCAAGTGAATTTTTGCTGTTGGTACCCAAAGATTCATAAATAGGCTGTGCTTCCAGTAAAACCAAAATGGCATTTTTCATATCCTTTTGCTTCACCAATAGGGTCCCTTCATCTACCAGGCAATCCGCATACGATATTTTGTCATTGCCGCGGAGGAACAACAATTTTGCCTCCCTTACATAAGCCAATGCACTGTCGGGCTTGTTGCCGTTTTTCAATAGTTTAAACATTTCATATTTGGCCTTGGCTATGCCTTTCGTATAGCCTGTTTTTGTTGCTATGGCAAGGCATTGACGGTAATATTGATCAGCAAGCACAGCATCGCTTGCAACATAACAATCCGTTATTTGTACAAGTATATCAACCTTTATGTTTTCGTCTGTGGTTACGGTAAGTTCCGATTTTAGGCTGTCAACATTGTACGCAGTTTTTGCCGAAGCCGGTTTTGCGAAAAAAAGAAATATAACAATCACCCATGTCGTCCATGTAAATAGGGACAATGCAGATTTGCTAAAACCTGCTAAACGCCTGTAAATAGTGCCTTCCAAAGTTTTTTTTATGCAAATATAAGCAATATGCAATTCAGATATAGCGATTTATAAATACAATTCACAGCAAATAACCAATAACCCCACCTTGTCAAACAAATCAAACGCTATTTCATTTTCATACAAGGCATCGTTAAATGTAATTACCCTTTTGTAAGTCTCTTAACCCCCTACAAAAAATACCCGCCTCAACGTAGCAGGGATTTTTTAATTCTATAACCATCAATCAGCAATCTCCTCCTCCACACATTTTCAAATTATCTCATTTTCAAATTTTCAAATTCCACATTATCACATTAACACATTATCACATCCCCAAATTAATAACATATACGGATTCAACTTTTTTGTGACAAAGCGACAGTTAAAAAATGTAATTTTGCATACTTAGCTTTCAATGATTAGTCGCCTACTTACGTCCGGAATCACTTGCCAGATTTGTCGGGAATATTAAAAGAGGAGGATTTTGAAAAACGATTGCCGATTATCCTAACTTTGAATTGAGTAAGATAATGCAGAACCGGGAATAGATATTCGAAAACAAGTAAGAAATGCCTAATACCATAAAATATGAACTACGAAATGTCCTTTCAGGAAAGAACCCTATTGGCTCAGAAAATGCTATCCAAGCAATTGCCAATTACCTTAGAAGAAGCCAGGAAACAAGTGCTTTGGCTCAAACAGACAAGCACTTCAAAACAGAAGAAACAAAGAGTTTGATAGCCTATATTGAAAAAAACAAACTTTGGACAAAAACTTTAAATTTTGAGGATTACCTATCGCAAGGGGCCGAACAGCGTGTGTATATTAAAGACGGAAAAACAGTTTACAAACTCAACGATTCTATTTATTATGCCACCTGGTTAGATTATTTTAACAACCTGCAACTCAATAATTATTTTTTTCCTGATACCGCTTATTATTTAAAGGGGTTTTACAAACAAGCAGATAACAATACCCTTTATGCTTTGGTAGAACAACCATTTGTTAAAGCAACAACCCCGACAAATTTAAAGCATGTAAAATTGTTTTTACAAAACAACGGCTTTATAAATACTAAAAACAACGATTATTATAACCCTGATCTAGGGATTATTATAGAAGACCTACACGACGAAAACGTATTGACCAAGGACGGAATGTTGTATTTTATTGACACAGTGTTTTATATAAAACCCGAAATTTTATGGAAGTAGTTTTGAAAAATATTCAATATGGGGAGTTTGATTTGAATGATATTTTTCTAATCACCTCTATGAAAATATAAGGTAGATACAGTTCTGTGCGAACACTCCAATTCGCAGTAGCCTCCAATTCCCCGTCCTGTCGCGTCTTCTTTTCAGTCGCGTCTGGCCAAACATCCCCACTCAAAGGTGCATACATCAACAAAAAAAAATCCCCGCCACACCGTAGCAAGGATTTATTAATTCAATAGTACCGAAAGGATTCGAGCGGTAGTAACTCCCAACTGTCTGCCAGCACAAATATAACTAAACATTTCACATGTTTTAACCAAGACGCAACTTAGCGGAGCGGTCTCTTGAGTGCAGCTCAAAAACCCGATTTGTTAGAGCGTTTGTTATGCGTTCGGCATTTTTTCAAACAAGTTGAACATAATGTTTTTCAAGTGTTACGTTGAAATGGATGTCTGCTTTCAGCGCTTTGAAAACTTTCAAAATCGTATCAATTGTCGCACTGTTTGTATTGCTTTCAAGTTTTGATATTTGAGATTTCTGAACGCCAACAAGCTTTCCTAATTGTTCTTGTGTCAAGTTTCGTTCTTGTCGGGCAGTTTTAATCATTTTTCCCAAAACGTCCATCCGAAGTTCGTACTCATATTGGTCTCTGTCTTCAGTACCAGGTTTGCCGATATATTTATCTTTCATCTCGGCAAGTGAATATGATCTAATTTCTGTCTTTTCCATCGCTTATTTCTTTAGTTTGTTTTCAAAATATTGATCTTTGATTCTTACAGCTCTTTCAATCTCATTTTTGGGAACTTTGTCCACTTTTTTTATGAACCCATGAGTTGCAAAAACTAAAGTATCGGTGTTGTCCGATTTATCCCAAAAAGCAAGAAGCCGGATTTGAATTCCAGCAAATACTGTTCGAAATTCCCAAATGTCATTTTTAAGTTTTTTGAAGAGTTTTGGGTCGTTAGTCTGTTCAGCAAGGTCAATGTTATAGAATATTTTCCTAACAGTTTTAGAATCAAGTTCCGAAATGAACTTATCGGCTTCCTCTAAAAATCTGGTTTGAAACTTTTGCATTTATTTTTTTTCTACAAAGATAGTCACTGTTTCCAAATATAGCAACTTTTAATTTTTGATAAATTTCGGATTTTCGTTTTTAAAAGGTGAGGCATAACGGATGACGCCATAGCAAGTGCGGGACTAAATTGTTGCTCAAAGCCTGCCAGCACAAATGTATATAAAGATTTCAAATGTTTCAACAAACACGCAACTTAGCGAAGCTGTCTCTTGAGCGCAGCTCAAAAACCCGAATTTACTATAGCGTTTGTGTGTGCCCTGTTGCCCCGCATCTTAATGAACCGCTGTATACGAGAACCTTACGAACAGTGGTGTGAGAGGCGCACCCCGTCAGTATTTGCTGGCGAGGCCGTCTACTCGATTATGGCACGTTATTATTTCTCGTTAAATTCTTCAAAATTGATTATTAGTGCATTTTCCTTTATTAGAAAATATTTCTTTGAACTAGAAGGTGGATATTCAATTAATGCATATTCCTTTCCCTGATATGGATCAAGAAAGTCATTGACAAATCCGCTACAATTGGGTAATCCTTCTTTTTTCCATGCTTTTATTTCTTTTTGTCTAGTACTTCTGTCTTTCCCTTCTTTAATATTTCTATACCCTTCAAACCATTGACCTCGATAGGGAAGATAAATAACTCCCAAGTCAAGATTTTGATTCCGCCCATCAACATTAATATTTTTAATAGTTAAAGGAACATACCAATAAAGGCAAAGGTGAGATTCACAAGTTTCGGATTCTTTATTTTTAGTGAAAATTCACCATTAAGATTTGTTGTAGCTGTATCTGGTGGCAACAGAGTAAATTTTTGTCTGTCATAAAAAAAGAGGACGCTACTCTTTGAATTCAGGGAGTCGGTTCAGTTATAAAGTGAGAAAGCCTGGATTAGAAGGTTAGGTAAGAAGATAGAAACTGAGAATTATTAGGAAATCCATTTGAAGTGATAATTGGCTTGTTTGTGAGTAAACCAAAAACTTTCCTGGAAACTTGACAAGCGAGACTGCTTACTTTGCATACATATCAATAACTTCCGAAATGGCTTTGGTACAGGCTGGGCAAAATTCCTGCTTGTTGCGGGTAAACATTATACAATCAAGTGCGGAGCGGTAAATGCCAAACTGCATATAGTTGCCGCCTTCAAAAGCTCCTGTTGCATCTTTGTATTTGCTTTTGCCAAACATTTCGAGTGATGTTTTTTTCTCACGTTCAAACAATGCTTCCATTTCTGTTTCAGGAACATTAGCTGCACGCAAAGCCCGGCGTTCTTTCTGGATACCATAGCTATAATTATCGTAATCGGTTTTTCCCCAAGGTGTTGGTATAGGTGTTTCGGGTTTTACAAGGTCTTTCCATTTCAGGTTCGAAGGGTCCAGTAGTGCAGTAACATTGGGTTCCCATGGCTCAACAGTTATTTCGGTAGGTTGATACGAAACATCAGAAGCATAATATTCATCCGCCAGGGCAGCAAACGAATGCCCGAATTCGTGAACGAAAATATATCTCGAAAATTTATTGTCGGCAGCAACTGTCGAATACAGATCGAAAATACCGCCGCCGCCATAAGTGCGTTCGTTGATTAGAATAAACATATAATCATAAGGTACGCTTGAAGCTACATCGCGGATGGTTCGGTTGTCGTACGAAAGCGCATATCTTTCCGAATCGAATGCGCCATACGACATTGAAAGTGGGGTGCGGTTGAAAACACCCGGATGAGGTTTGTTAACACCGCTGCTTGCTGAAGGTGTTTCAACAGCTCTGACATTAAAATCGGCTTTTCGCGATTTGTAAGGTTCTACAGTAAAGAGTTCGTCGGTCAGGCTTTTCACATCTTTATGGAATTTATCCATTTCTGCTGCCGTGTAACCATCACCAAGTATCACAATATCAACATGATTGTCCGATTTTCCATTTTCGATGTACGAAAAGGTTTTATAAGTGCTTTTTAAAACTGCAGGATTAACAATCCGGGATTTGGGATCAATAACGCTGCTCCAAATAGCAACAAAACTGTTTTTTGCATCGCGCTTTTCTATAGTTAATCTTACTGGAAGTTTAGGCCATGGAAAACGTAAGGACTCGTGAAAGGTTCCCCAGGCAGGATCGCCAATACTTTGCCATTCGCCAAAAACACTTGCAAAACCACGGCTATAAAGCAAAGTATTTGTTAAAGTATCGGTAATTTTGAAAAAGTATAATCCCCTGTTCAAGTCATCCAATAAAACAGTCTGGCTTCCGGCCCAGGAGCCGTCGTTCAAAACCCTATCCAACGAGAAATGTTCCTCTGTGGCCGTTCCTGTATGGAAATAATCCACGCGCATGGTTTCGCCGGTAAAATACTGATTGTAATTTACTTGGGCTTGAGCAAGCGAAAGGCTACAAATCCCCAGTACCATCAATACTCTTGAAATTCCTTTCATTTGTAGTTGCTTATTTTGTATGGGCCTTTTAGGCGAAAAAAACACTGGTAAATCGTGATCAACAATTAATCCTTTTTTAACAACTGGAAACTATGCTGATTCCTGCTGCCATAAACAAGCGAATACAAACCGGAAGCACAACCACTTAGGTTAATATTGGTGTTTTCATCTTTAAAAATGCCCGAAAAAACCACCTTGCCCAATTTATCAAGTATCATGTAGTTTGATCCCAATAAATCAGGGCTTACGTTCACTGTAACAAAATCGGAAGTTGGATTTGGGAATACTTTGATCCCGTTTGCAGCAATTTCTCTGGCCAACCCAACGGTTAAAATGCTGATGCATACGGATGTATCCGAGCAATTGTTCTGAGTTACGACTACTGCATAAATACCGTTTTGTGTGGCCGTGTAGCTTTGGCCCACTGCTCCGTTTATAATCGCATTTGTTGTGCAGTTCAACCATTGATAGCCAGCTCCAGTAGCAACAGCCGTGAGTGTTACCCCAATCTGGGTTACGCTGGTATTTACGGTAATTATTGAAACGGTTACCTCGAAACGCGAAAAACTTTCGCAGCCCGAAACGGTTTGTGATGCAAAATAATGTGTTCCATTGGTTAATGGTGTGTTGGTTGGTAATGGGTTACCGCCAGTGGCTGCTGCGTACCATAAAATACTTGATCCAGTAGCCGTTAAGTTGGCCACTGTACCAGAGGTGCAAAACGACTGCGATACTGAGGCAGTTGGGGCAGGTGTCGAAACTACTGTAACCAAAACATCTAAGCGGGTGAGGCTTTCGCATCCTGAAACTGATTGTGACGCATAATAATGGCTTCCGTTTACCAGAGCAGCTCCAAAAAGCAGTGGCGAACCGCCAGTGGGAACATCATACCAGAGGATATTAGACCCCACGGCTATCAAATCACTAACTGTAGCGCCTTCGCAGAAATTCTGGAAAATACCGCCTGTTGGAGCCGATGGAAGTGCGGTAACCGTTACCGTTACATCGAAACGGGCAAAACTTTCGCAACCCGAAAGCGTTTGTGTGGCATAATAATGCGACCCGTTAACCAAAGCCGTTGATGGTAAAAGAGGAGTGCCGCCGGTTGGAGTGCTATACCATTGTATAGATGTGCCATTTGCCACCAATCCCGCAACTGTTCCCTGAGCACAGAAATTTTGTAAAGCTGGACCTGTCGGGGCCACAGTTGTTGTAACCACCACAACCACTTCTAAGCGCAAAGTACTTTCGATCCCACCAATGGTTTGCGAACCAAAATAATGGTTGTTGTTTACCAAAAGCGTGAACGATGGAATTGGCGACCCACCAATTGGCGTTGAATACCATTTTAAATCTGTTCCGGATGCAACAAGGTTAGCCACGGTAGCACCATAGCAAAAAGTTTGTACTGTAGCGCCTGTTGGCGGAGGAGTTGCAATCCCACTTTGTCCCGAAAGGGTAACTAAAAGCGAATCGCTCATTGTAATATCCTGTACCGAAGTTGCTTTAGCCCATACGGTTCCATCAACTTGTGCGGTAAGCAGACCTGCTGAATTGATACTTGCAGTTCCTGTAACCGCTACTACGCTCCAGGTTACATTTTGGTTTGCCGTTGCCGGAAAAACACTTGCAACCATTTGCAACACACCTTGATTGACTGTAATTACAGCCGGAACCCCGCCTTGCGTTGCCACATCAATACCAACAAGCCCACCTATTGAAACGCCTTGGGCATAGCCCTTTTCTACCGATGACCTGGTTTCTGTCCAAATTCCCACACATTTATTCGGACCATTATCTGCAAATCCATAACGGCCTTTCGGGCTCCCTGCACCAGAAGTTGTGGAACTTATCTCGACACTATTTCCTGGCCAAACAAAATTCCCATTCCCATCAAGCCTGGTGGCTTTAATTTTATAATTATAACTATAGCTCATAAACATTGGCGTATCGTCAACCAGCGATAAATCGCCTTCCTGCGAATCCCTGTTGGTTGATATGGCATAAACAACCTTCCCCTGGTCGCTAAACTGCCTTGCCCCGGTTGATTTCAGGAATTTCTGAATATAAACCCCATATAAAGATTGGTTTGGATCGCTAAAGGTGCATACTGACCATACATAAGGTGAACCAGGCGTTTGATTGATATAGGTTGTCCCCTGATAGCTGTCGCCGCCACCGGTACTGGTATTAAAGCTGGACCCATTAATTCCCCATGGGATAGTTCCGTTGGGGTTTATGCGCTGCACAAACGAATTAAACCGGAAACCTGTACTGCTATAATACCCGAAATAAGTAGTATCGGCATCGGCCACAATAGAATAATATCTTGCCCCACTTGTTGTTTGATTGCAAATTTGCAAAGGAGCATATACGGCTACCCCTGCATTAGTGAACTTTTGAGCGTACAAAGTTGTCGAAATGCCTGAACCCGATTTTTGGTAAACCATTGTGAATGCACCGCTCGAATTGGCAACTATTTGTCCACGTGTGGTTTTGGTGGTTCCAACCATTACCGAAACAGGGGTTGTAAAAACGGTAGCTCCGGCAGTACTTATTTTTTGGATTTTCAAGGTATTGCTTGCCTCATCGTTCCAGGTTACGGCCACTTCGCCTGTTGACAAAGTAACTGGATAAGGTGCCAAGCCGGTTCCAATAACTACTCCGGTTGGGTTCCATAATTGCGCACCGGTTTGTGATATTTTGTAAACCGTGGCTGTGTAGGAACTGCCAGTCCTTTGATCTTGATATGCAATTATTAAGTTATTATCCTGATCAATACAAACATTGAAAACAAAAGTGGCAGAACCTGAAACCTGATTGCCAACCAAAACCCCATCGGGACCTAAAAGTTTGTATCCATTCGCATCAAAAAGTTGCGCATGCATTTCGTAAACGCTGCCATTTTGATGATAAAACGCGACCCAGGTTTTACCATCGGTGGTCGAAACTGTTTCCATATCGGCAACTGAAAAGCTTGAAATTTCCTCGTTTATGGAAGTATTTGTATTCCATTGGGCTAAAAGTGCATTGGGCAAAAAAGCAGTAATTATCATTACTAGGATAGCCCTGGTCAGATATGAGAATCCTATTTTGAACAGGTTTTCCTGATTTTTTGCAGTTTGGGCTTCCTTTATGGAAACATGGGTTTGGGGAAATGTTGTTTTCATTTTGTAAAGAGTAAGTATTGTGATTAAAGATTTAGGTGGTTTGTTTGAGAAAGTTTTGAAAGAAGGACTTAAATTTGGCGGTAAATTTACATATTTAAACTGCAAGAACAGTGGTTATTGGATACTGATATCAGCAAAATTATGTTTTTATCTTCTGTTATATTATTTTAGGAAAAAAATGAGCTAAGAATAGCTGTTCTGAAGGTGATACTACTACAACTGCATGATTTTTCCTTAAACTTTGCTTGATGCTTCTACAAGCATCCAACCAAACTCAGGCCGAAGTCTCGGTACAAAGCTTTTTGGGAAAAATCAATCGAAAAACACAAACAAGGAAATGCCGGGGTAATCAAGGAAACTTAAAAAAGATTTAGCCGGGAAATAGTGCATAATCAGATAAATGTTATTTTTGACAAACCAACCAACGGTGTTGAGTAAATGTTCCCATTGCAAAGTGCAAAACCCAATGTTTATTTGCGTTCTGTGTTTATTTCAAACAACTTGAAACATCATTCCCCAATTGAAACCATATCCTGAAAGCCATATTGTTGTTCCTCGGTTTTGCGAGGAAAACGGCTTTTATACGACAAAGAAACGCGCCGAATTGATGAGCAAAATCAAAGCGCAGGACACAAAACCGGAACTTAAACTTCGGAAAGCCTTGTGGAACCTTGGATTTAGGTACCGGAAAAATGTAAAAAAGCTGTCTGGAACCCCAGATATTGTTTTCAGAAAAGCTAACTTGGTTGTTTTTGTCGATGGTGAATTTTGGCATGGGTTCGAGTGGGAAGAAAAAAAAATCAAAATTAAAACCAACCGCGATTTTTGGATACCAAAAATTGAGAGGAATATGCAGCGCGATGCCGAAAACAATATGCTGCTTACCGAAAAAGGCTGGAAAGTGCTAAGGTTTTGGGAAAAGGAAATCAAGACCAACCTTGAGGGTTGTATAGGTCAGATAGTGAATTATTTACAAATGGTTAAATAACTTTTAAACAAGTTACATTCCTCCTTTTTTAAGCAGAAAAATTGTTGGGAATAATACGTTTCTTAATAAACACTTTACTCATGCAAAACAAAAGTACTAATATTGGAAGGGTTTCCGATGTTGTATGAAATTATATCGAAATTTTGTTTTGGATCATCGTAAAAGGTAAAAGAAGCGTGTATTGTAGGATAACAAACAGCATAAATTCTATCGCCTACCTGAAATCCATTATCTGTAAAGTTTTTTAAAGAATAACCCATTGCACAACTTAATGTCCAATTAATAGTGCTAACATTGGAAAAACTCCCGGTTCCAGAGAAAAGCAAGCAGTTGTTTAGTGATACGTTCGGGGATTTGCCATAGCATATTAACTCGCCCACCAAATATGAATCACTGGTTTGGTAGGTTGTTGACCGAGTATAGTGTATCCAATTATTTTCGTAATAGATTGAAAATGAATTGTAACAGAGTTGTAAATCTTCGGCTAAAAAAATTGTTGATAAAGTATCAACCCTATTTTGAAGGTCAAAACCCAACGTATCGACTATTCCAAATCCGGGTTTATCAATTATCAAAAAAATGTTGCCATAAGGAATACTATCCATTCGAAATGTGCCTCCACTATCGACCTCAATAAATCTATGTGCATTCAGGGAATCGATTAATTCTATTTTTAAATTGCCGAAACTCGAATCCTCTCCTTGATACTTATTAAGCAATTTAACGTTTCCATATAGGGAACCATATTTCAAAACAGGTTTAGGAGTTTCGCTATTATCGGTTTCCTTTGTGCAAGATGCAAAAATCACTATCAGAACCAACAGATAGTTTTTTAATGATTTTAAGAATTCAATTTTCATATTATTCAAGTGTTCAAAAAGTAAAATTTCATTAAATGTGCCAAACAGTCTGGTTGTCTATAACGTGGGGGTGTAAATAGAGATTTATCAAAACTACCCATGCATTTTTTAGTGGTCAAAACTTTAGGCATCTTACTCATTCGCCAATCAGCCAAAGCTAAAACCGTATCACGAATTTTTGTTTGCTCAACTGCTTGTTCAAGAAAATGATACCCATCCTGAAAAGGTCTATACTCACAGTAACCTGCTCATTATCACATATTTCGTTCCAGGCTTTTTCCATGCCTCCAGACCAATGAATGTCATCGAATACAAAAACGGTATCGTTATGAGCAATTTTCAGCAAAGTTTCAAAATATGAAACTGTGGCTTTATAAATGTGATTGCCATCAACGAAAGCAAAATCCAGTTTTTCGACTTGGGGCAGTAGATCAGGAAGTACAACATCAAACCTGCCAATATGCTGCACGATGTTGTTGGCTGCAAGTTTTCTGAAATTTGAAGAAGCTTGTTCCGATTTTGTCGTACAACCCTCAATGGTATAGACTTTTGCATCGGGCTTAGCCAAAGCCATATACAGCGTGCTTATGCCCACCGATGAGCCTAACTCAATAATAGTCTGAGGCTTGAAATGTTGGACGAGATGGAACAGGACTTTGCCGTATTTTTCGGAAACCGAACCTTTTTTTACAATTTTGGCCACACTTTCAAAGCGGAAAACGTATTTTTTTTCCATTGCTCCAGAGCCAAAATCTGTTATTTCTATTTGCTGAGTTTTGTTTAAAAGTGTATTTCTCAGATGTCTTATCCTTTGGAAAGCTTCGTCCGGCTTATTGTTTTTCAATACTTCGTCAACCAAAGTATAAACAAACGGAGAATGGACAGAATGGCGCGTCCCCGATTTGTTCAGGTAACGCAGGTATGCTAATATTGTGGATATGGTTGGCATGGCGAATGAGAAAAATTAGGGAGGAGGAAAAATAATTGCGCAAATGCAACTAAGCTTGTGTAATTTTGTTGCCTTTAAAGACAAATAACCTATTCATGTCATTTCAAGGATTCCGCACAAAAGTAAATAATTATCTTTCACTCGTTAAGTTTGCCCATACAATATTTGCATTGCCATTTGCATTGCTTGGGTTTTCGCTGGCAACCATCCACCATAACGGTTCGTTGAGCTGGAATCTGTTGGGTTTGGTTTTGTTATGTATGCTTTTTGCCCGTAATGCAGCCATGAGTTTCAACCGCTGGGCCGATAGGGATATTGATGGGGTGAACCCACGAACAGCCAAACGAGAAATACCGGCGCACATAATCGGACAAAGGTCGGCATTGGCTTTTTGTATTTTAAATGCAGTATTTTTTGTGCTGGCAACCTGGTTTATCAACCCACTTTGTTTTTACCTTTCGCCTATAGCCTTGTTTGTGATATTGGGTTATAGCCTCACCAAACGTTTCACGGCCTTGTCGCATTTTATACTTGGCTTGGGACTTGCTTTGGCACCAACTGGTGCATATTTGGCAGTTACGGGCAGCTTTGACTGGATCCCGGTTATCATTTCGTTGTCGGTATTGTTTTGGGTTTCAGGCTTTGATATAATTTATTCGTTGCAGGACGACGATTTCGATCGCAGCAACCACCTCCGTTCTATACCGGTGTGGCTGGGCCGCAAAAAAGCGCTCAATTTGTCGCTATTACTGCATGTTTTTACCGCTCTTTTGCTTGTTGCTGCTGGGATACAAGGGAATTTTAAAACTATTTACTGGATTGGTTTAGCGATATTTTCCTTATTGCTTTTCTATCAACACACCATCGTAAAATACAACGATCTGAGGCGGGTGAATATCGCCTTTTTTACATTAAACGGAATTGCCAGTATCCTGTTTTCGATATTTGCTATTACAGATTTGTTATTCTGAAATACTTATATAAGGTTGACAATCTTGGTTCTACAGTAAATTTAGTGAGTAAATTAATTTGATCGGAAGTCAGAAGACGGAGTCAGAAGTTGTCCAGAGAACATTTTATCCCAAGCAAGTCGTTCATTGTGGAACAATTATCATTCTACAGATTATTCGCCATAGTTTGATTGTTATAACAAGTTGGCATCTGCTTCGGTCTTCTGAATTCGGTCTTCTCACTATAAGGAAGCTATTTTCTGTTCAATTCGTGGTAGAATCCACAATTATAATCTTCCTAAAAAACCATCTACAACTTGTTCAGAGTAAAAAGTCGATTTATGTTAAAACGCAAAAGCAAAAGGCGTTGTGCCAAACAATAGTTGTTAAAAGATGGCCGAAACAAGCTCATCTCAACGGTTTTGTCCTTTGCTCAACGCCTTTTACTATCTTATTTCTTGTTTGTTCAGGCTCAAGTTTGTAAATTTCTTAACCTTTATCTGCCTCTGAACAAGCTGCCTTACATCAATGATATGAAGTTAATCTTCCAAAATCGCTTTCACTCCGGGTAACACCTTTCCTTCAATCGATTCGAGCATGGCACCGCCTCCTGTGGAGACATAACTTACTTTGTCAGCCAATTTGAATTTATTAACAGCAGCCACCGAATCGCCGCCGCCCACGAGTGAAAATCCGCCTCGCGCTGTTGATTCGGCAATAGCAAGAGCTATTTCCTTTGTGCCTTTCTGGAAGTTGCACATTTCAAAAACACCCATTGGGCCGTTCCAAAGTATGGTTTTTGAATTTACCAACACTTCGCTGAACAGTTTGATGCTTTCAGGACCAATATCCAGGCCAAGCCATCCATCGGGGATTTCATCTGATTTGCAAATCTGCCTTTCTGCATTGTCGGCAAATGCGTTGGCAACCACAGCATCAGGTGGTATAAGTATGGTAACGCCAAGTTTTTCGGCACCTTCCATGATGTTCTTTGCAAGTTCTATGTATTCGTTTTCCACTAAAGAGCCACCAATTTTACCGCCTTTAGCCTTAATAAACGTGAACATCATACCGCCACCGATTATTAAATTATCCACTTTACTCAGTAAATTGTTTATGATTTCGATTTTACTCGAAACCTTTGCCCCTCCAAGCACTGCGGTAAATGGGTGCTGCGCTTCGTGCAATACTTTTGTAATATTGGCCACTTCGTTGTTCATCAAGTAACCGAACATTTTGTCGTTCGGGAAATATGCGGCTACCAGGGCGGTGGATGCATGGGCGCGATGGGCTGTGCCGTATGCATCGTTCACGTAGCAATTGGCATAGCTGGCGAGTTTTTTGGTAAATTCCTTTTGTGCGGCTTTTACGCGTGTTTTTGCTGCCGACTTTTCATCATCAGTTGCAGTTTCGGGCAAACGTGCTTTCCCTTCTTCTTCTTCGTAATAGCGCAGGTTCTCGAGCAGCAGCACTTCGCCAGGCTTTAGGTTTGCTGATAAATCGATTGCGGATTGGCCCATACAGTCATCAGCAAATTTTACAGTGGTATTCAAGGCTTGTTCGAGATACGGAACCAAGTGGTGGAGCGAAAGTTTAGGCTCACCAATCTTTTTTGGCCTGCCAAGGTGCGAACACAGAATGGTGGAACCGCCACCGGCCAATATTTTGCGGATGGTGGGCAAAGCGGCATCAATCCGGGTTGCGTCGGTAATCTTCTGGTTGTCGTCGAGTGGAACGTTGAAGTCAACACGGATTAGGGCGCGTTTCCCAGTAAAGTCGTAATTATCAATGTTTTTCATATTGTGTGAATTAAAAAATGTCGTTTTGGCAAAGGTAGGGAATAATTTGAAAATGCGATAGTTTGGTAATTTGAAAATTTGAAAATGTGTGAATTTGAAAATGCGATAATATGCTAATGCCCTAATGCGATAATGTGGTGATGCAATGATGCAATGATGATCTAATGTATCCTACTGTGCATATTGTGGTTTTAAGTTGATGTGGTAGTGCAGGATTTGATAAATCGAAATGCCTTAGACTAAATCTATTTGATTTAAGACTGGATTTTACAAAGTGAAGTTTTCGTTACTTTCAAATTTGTAAAGTGTTGGACTCATAAAAACATATACCTTTGAAACCAAAAAACAATTCCATTATGAACTTTAACGGTGTAGTAACATCAAGGCTTCCAAATGCCGGAACATCCATTTTTGCCGTAATGTCAGGCTTGGCCAACGAGGTAGGGGCTATAAACCTTTCGCAGGGGTTCCCTGATTTTCCAATTTCGATGGAACTCGTAGAATTGGTGAACCAATACATGCACAAAGGCTTTAACCAATATGCCCCAATGCCTGGCGTGCCTGCTTTGCGCGAAGCCATCGCTGCAAAAGCATTAGCCACCTTTGGTATTTCGTACGATCCGGCAACAGAAATCAATATCACGGCAGGTGCCACCGAAGCCATTTTTTGTGTTATTACTGCCATGATACATCCTGGAGATGAGGTTATTATTATTGAGCCTGCCTACGATAGCTATGCGCCAGCGGTTCAACTTTGTGGTGGGGTTGTGAGGTATTCGTCCTTGACGGTTCCCGGCTATACCATCAAATGGCCGGAGGTTGTATGCCTGATCAACAACCGCACAAAAATGATTATGATCAACACACCGCACAACCCAACGGGCAGTGTTCTATCAGCATTCGATTTGATGGAACTCGACCGGATAACCCGCAATACAGATATTGTGGTAATGAGCGACGAAGTGTATGAACATCTTATTTTTGATGGTATTAGGCATGAAAGCGCATGTTATTATCCAGAACTGGCAGCCCGAAGTTTTGTGATTGGTTCTTTTGGAAAAACATTCCATACAACAGGCTGGAAAACTGGCTTTATAATGGCTCCTGCAGTATTGATGGCCGAGGTGCGAAAAATACACCAGTTTGTGGTTTTTGCATCGAACACGCCAATACAATATGCGGTGGCCGATTACTTGAAAAACAAAGAAAACTATCTACAATTGCCCGCATTTTACCAACAGAAACGCGATTTGTTTGCCGGTTTGGTGAAGGAATCCAGGTTTAAAATCATTCCTTCGTACGGAACTTATTTCCAATTGCTCGATTACAGTGCCATTTCCGATGAGAAAGAACTGGATTTTGCCGTCCGCATTACCAAGGAATTTGGTGTGGCCTCAGTTCCTGTATCGTCATTTTATCACGATAAACAGGAAAACCACGTTTTGCGTTTCTGCTTTGCCAAAACGGAGGAAACCCTGGAGAAAGCAGCCGCAATATTGTGCGGGATTTGACATTATTGAAAGATACACTTAACGCTGCCAATAATTTGATTCGACTGATAAATTCACGTTAAGTGTTATATTTTAGTGACTTAGTGTTATATTAATATTCCATTTTTCACAGAAATCGGGTTTTTATACTAGTTTGATGCTAATTTTATGCTTGATGTAATTGAAAATAATAGCAAGTTAACACACACATATTCAATTATATACAAAATAAGAGATAAATCCTTAATATTGGCTTAACATTAAATTAACATTGGATTCGTTCCTTTGCACAAAATCTTACTGGAAAAGTAGGACAAACTGATTTCTATTAAACGAGCAAAATTCAAGAAGGAACTGATAGGTTGCCATGCTCATTAAATCAAACAAAGATTACAAACAAAAATTTTACTGGAATTTTCACCCACAACGGATTCGTTTTGGACAGTAAATATTTTACAACTAACGGAGGACATTAAAATGTACATACAAATAGATCCAGAATTGATAATTGCCAACTTTGAAAACCCGATTGGTTTTTCGCGCCTTATCAGGCTTTTACATTATGAAAATGCCAAACGACGAAGAACCAAGCAATTGTTGCATTGCGCGGGCTAAGTAAAGCAATAAATTATGGCATTGTTGGTGTTTAGAACTGGACAGTTTTGGCTAAAACAACCCATGTAGGTTGGCTTGTACCCTTTCGATAATCTGGCCAAGGTCTTCGGGGTTATCCCGAAAGTTGATATGGTCAACATCAAAAATCAGGAGGGTTCCTGCTTTGTACCCATTTACCCAAGTTTCGTATCGCTCGTTAAGGCTTTTCAGGTAATCGAGGCGGATGGAAGCTTCGTAATCGCGGCCTCGTTTTTGTATGTTCCTAACAAGAGTCGGTACATCGGCACGCAGGTAAATCAATAAATCTGGCGGCTGGATAAACGAAGACATCAACTCGAACAACGACTGGTAATTGTCATAATCGCGAGCAGTCATAAGGTTCATGGTGTGGAGGTTGGGTGCAAAAATATTTGCATCTTCGTAAATAGTGCGATCCTGGATTACGTTTTTTCCGCTCTGCCTTATATCGACAATTTGCCGGAAACGGCTGTTGAGAAAATAAATCTGTAAGTTGAAGGACCAGCGCTGCATATCCTCGTAAAAACTTGGAAGATATGGGTTTGTATCCACATCTTCGTAGTGCGGCTGCCACCCAAAATGCTTGGCCAACAGGCCTGTAAGAGTTGTTTTTCCAGATCCAATATTCCCTGCTATTGCTATATGCATGCCCATAATGTAGTGATTTTTCAGACAGCTAATTTATTAAGAATTCCTTTTTATAATCTAAAACTTTTGCATTTTGTTGATAACTCATTAATCTGGAGATAGGCGTGAGCGCGTTTTTTTACAATAGTTACACGGATTACACAGTGGTTAATGGAGATTACTGTTTTATACAGTTTTAGTAATTGTCATAAGTTTTAGTGATTTTCATTTTGTAACATTAAAGGCACAAAAGCTGACAACTCTAATCGCCCTGTTCCTCTATGCTCTCTGTGCCTCATTGGTCATACTTAACACGCTTACAGGTATATATCACTCTGTTGTTTTAGAATTTAGTGCCAGTATTTCATCCACATATTTTCTTTCGTTCGATAAGCGCGGTACTTTGTTCTGGCCGCCTAATTTGCCTCTGGTGCGGAACCATTCATAAAAAGTGCCCGTCTCAACCTGCCTGATTACTGGCAATAAAAGCATAAGGTTATGGTAGCGCTTGGCTTCGTAATCTGAATTAAGGGATTTCAAGGCATTGTCGAGCACTTCACCAAAATAATCCAGGTTGTCTGGCGGGGTTTCAAATTCAATAACCCACTCGTGTGCAGCTTTTTCGTTATCCTTTAAAAATATGGGTGCAGCCGTGTATTCGGTAATTATTGCGTTCGTTTTTTCGCATGCTGTGGCCAACGCTTTTTCGGCATTATCAATAATCAGTTCTTCGCCAAAAGCGTTTATAAAACTTTTTGTGCGCCCCGTAATTTTTATTCGGTATGGATCGGTGGAAGTAAAGACTACCGTATCGCCAATCAGGTAGCGCCACAAGCCTGCATTTGTGCTTATCACCATAGCATAATTCACGCTAACTTCAACCTGCCATAGTGGTATGGTTAAAGGATTTGTATTGTCAATTTCGGAAGCGGGCAAAAACTCGTAAAAAATCCCATAATCGAGCATCAACAGCATATCGTCAGCACCAAGCCTGTCCTGTATTCCGAAAAACCCTTCGCTTGCATTGTAGGTTTCGATGTAATGCATTTCGGGGGGGCAAATTTTCTTGAATTGTTCCTTATAAGGAATAAAACTAACGCCACCATGTACAAACACTTCGAGGTTAGGCCAGACTTCTTTTATGTTTTTTGCGCCGGTAATTTCCAGGATTTTATTTAAAAGAACCAACGTCCACGATGGCACCCCGGTAATATTGGTAACATCTTCGTCTTTGGTAATTTCGGCCATTCGGCTTAGCTTATCTTCCCATTCGTCCATCAACGCCACGCTCATATCGGGTGTACGTATAAGCTGTATCCAAAAAGGCAGGTTCTCCATGATTATTGCCGATACATCGCCATGGTAGGTTTCGGCAAATTCGTTGTCAGCCTTAAAACTTCCGCCCATGCCCAAAATTTTCCCACTAAAAATCAACGATGATGGGTTGTTGTTGCAATACATGGACAGAAGGTCTTTGCCACCTTTCATGTGGCATTCTTCAAGGGCTTCTGAAGTAACCGGGATAAACTTGCTTTTATCGTTGGTTGTGCCCGAACTTTTAGCAAACCATTTTACCTCCGTAGGCCAAAGTATGTTGTTTTCGCCCTGCCTAAGCCTGTCGATATATGGCTTCAAGTCGTTATAATCGCTTATAGGAACCCTTTTACGGTATTCATCGAAGGTATGTATTGATTGATAATCGTACTTTAAACCCCATTCGGTATCACATGCAGTATGAAGAAGGTTTTCGAACCATTCTTCCTGCACCTCATGGGGGTATTTCATAAAAAGTTCTATTTGGTGGATACGCTTTCGTATAAACCACGTTATCACCGAATTAAATAATGTCATTTGCCTATAGGTTCTGTATGTTGGATTTTTCAAAAGTACACAAATATTGCAATGGATTAATTGGTAGCAAAATTGAATTGTTATCATGCATTGCATTATTTAACAATACTGCTGGTGTCATGCGATTAGAGTTATCAACAACATTCACCAAACCAACGTGAATCAGATTATTTTGTCCCAATTTCAAAAAAATCAACTACCTTTATTCACTCTAAAATAAAATGTGATGCAAAAACGCAATGCCCTAATTGCTGGGGCTTCGGGTGGGGTGAATTAAATCTCTGAATTTGAAAATTTATTTTCCCTCTCTTTGGTCTTAAACGTGTTTTTCCTCTTTGCTAACAGTGAATTACAGAGGTTTCCCTTTTTCCATGACGCAATATCTTTTACTGTACAGGAATCAA
>CAIRHD010000118.1 GCA_903878265.1 uncultured Bacteroidales bacterium
CCAAACATCCTGAACAAAAGCGGTTCAAGAAAATAATAACCTGAAAAACGAAACCAATTAGTATATAGCCGATGACAATTGAAGATAAAATTAAGCAGCTGCTTGATAAACGCGATCTTGCAAAACTGGGTGGTGGCCAGAAACGCATTGATTCCCAGCACAAAAAAGGGAAACTCACCGCCCGCGAACGCATCGATTTATTGCTCGATGAAGGCAGTTTCGAGGAATTCGATATGTTTGTTTCGCACCGCTGCACCGATTTTGGTATCGAAAACGAAAAATACCTCTCGGATGGTGTGGTTACTGGTTATGGTACAATTGATGGCCGATTGGTTTATGTTTTTTCGCAGGATTTCACTGTATTTGGTGGTTCGCTGAGTGAAATGTATGCTAAAAAAATATGCAAGGTCATGGATCAGGCCATGAAAGTTGGTGCCCCCGTAATCGGGATCAACGATTCGGGTGGCGCTCGCATACAAGAAGGTGTACAGAGTTTGGCGGGATATGCCGAAATTTTCCAGCGCAATATTATGGCTTCGGGCGTAATACCGCAATTATCTGCCATTTTCGGACCATGCGCCGGAGGTGCCGTTTATAGTCCGGCACTTACTGATTTTATAATCATGAGCAAAACAAACAGTTATATGTTTGTTACCGGTCCCAAAGTTGTAAAAACTGTTACCGGCGAAGTGGTTACCGATGAGGAACTTGGAGGAGCCATGGTGCATGGATCCAAATCGGGCGTTTCGCACTTTGTTGCCGAAGATGAGCAGGAAGGCATTTTGCTTTTACGCAAACTGTTGAGCTATCTTCCACAAAATAACCTTGAAGATCCGCCACTTGTACCATGTATCGATCCAATCGATCGTTTGGAAGAATCACTGAATCACATTGTGCCCGAAAACCCGAACAAACCTTATGATATAAAGGACGTTATCCATGCCATTGCCGATAACAACGAATTTCTGGAAGTTTCCCGACATTTTGCACCAAATATCGTTACCGGATACGCACGTTTCAACGGGATGTCAGTCGGGATTGTTGCCAACCAGCCCAGCTATCTGGCGGGTGTGCTCGATATAAACGCTTCGCGCAAAGCAGCAAGGTTTGTCCGTTTTTGCGATGCTTTCAATATCCCAATCCTAACTTTGGTCGATGTTCCTGGATTCCTTCCGGGAACGGCACAGGAATATGGCGGAATTATTATCCATGGTGCCAAACTGTTGTTTGCTTATGGCGAAGCAACTGTGCCTAAAGTAACAGTTATTCTCCGCAAAGCGTATGGTGGAGCGTATGATGTGATGAGTTCCAAGCATTTACGCGGCGACATTAATTATGCTTGGCCATCAGCCGAAATTGCCGTTATGGGACCAAAAGGCGCAATTGAAGTCCTTTACAATAAAAAACTTGCCGCAATCGAAGATCCATCAGAAAGACTTGTAGAATTTAACAAGTATGAAGCTGAGTATAAGACCAAATTTGCAAATCCTTACGATGCTGCACGTTATGGTTTTATTGACGATGTTATAGTTCCCCGCAACACTCGGTTCAGGGTCATACGTGCATTTCAGGCATTGGCAACAAAAAAGGATACCAATCCAGCTAAGAAACACTCAAATTTGCCGTTATGATAGTTTCAACCCTAATGGTAGTAGAAGTTGGTAACCGGGTACGCGGTGCCGCTGCAGAGGAATTTGGCAAAATGGATCCTACTGGTATAGCCATGACAATAATAGCCATGTCGGTGGTTTTTATAGCATTGATTTTCCTGTACCTCACTTTCAAATACATCGCCAAACTGTATAATGTCGATTTGAAAAAACGCTTCAGGAAAAGCCGTCCAAACGAGCTTGTCCATGAAATATTTGAAGATATTCCAGGAGAAACCATTGTTGCCATTTCGCTGGCGTTACACTTGTATGACCAAGAGGTACAAGGTTTGGAAGATGCTGTCATGACTTTTAAGAATGCTTCCAAAACATATTCGCCATGGAGTTCGAAAATTTATGGCTTGCGCAGGACACCAAATCATTAATAAATGGAACTTTCAGGGTTGAGAAATCATTAGATCAGTTAAAGATCGCAGCTTATTCCATCTGACCCATAAAAATAATTATTGATACATGAAGAACTTTAAATTTACAATAAATGGCAACGCTTATGACGCCGAGATTATTGGCATCGAAGATAATACCGCTCAGGTTTCGGTTAACGGAGTAACCTATACAGTTGAGATAGATCGCAAAATGCAAGCCATAAAAACGCCAAAACTGGTGCGGACTATGGCGGTGCCTTCCACGGATTCGCATCCTTCGGTATCAAAAACGGCAAATCCCTCTGGTCCAAAAGGAACAGGCAACATCAAATCGCCATTACCTGGAGTTATCCTCGAAATTTATGTCCGCGAAGGCGATACCGTAAAAATTGGGCAGAAATTGCTGATGCTTGAGGCAATGAAAATGGAAAATAACATCAATGCCGACAAGGAAGGACGGGTAGCTTCCCTTAAAGTAAGCAAAGGCGACAATGTTATGGAAGGTGATATTCTTATCGTAATCGGAGAGTAGCGACATGGATACTTCAGGAAATTTCTGGACATTCTTGTCCGATCACCTCAACCAATTCATGGGATATACCTCATTTGCCAATTTTACTTTCGGGCATGTGATAATGATTCTGGTTGGATTGGCTTTTATTTACCTTGCCATTGCCAAGGAATATGAACCTATGCTGCTAATCCCGATTGGATTTGGCATGTTGATCGGCAATATCCCTTTTTGGGGAGTAGATCATATTGCCAATACCGACCCAAGCAACTTACAGATTGGCATTTACCAGAGCGGCAGTGTGTTAAATTACCTTTATTATGGTGTACGGCAAGGGATTTATCCGCCGTTGATATTCCTTGGCATTGGAGCTATGACCGACTTTTCGGCCTTGATTTCCAATCCAAAACTTATTCTAATTGGAGCCGCTGCACAATTAGGGATTTTTGGTGCGTATGCAGCAGCACTTGCATTAGGTTTCCCTCCTTCCGAAGCTGGTGCTATTGGAATAATAGGCGGAGCCGATGGACCAACAGCAATTTTCCTCGCTTCTAAACTGGCACCTGATCTGGTTGGCGCAATTGCCGTTTCTGCGTATTCGTATATGGCTTTGGTGCCTGTAATTCAGCCACCCATTATGCGTTTGCTCACTACAAAAAAGGAACGTCTAATCCGCATGAAACCACCACGTACCGTTTCGAAACTCGAAAAAATCCTTTTTCCCATTATCGGGATGCTGTTCACTTGTTTTATTGTACCATCAGGTTTGCCATTACTCGGAATGTTGTTTTTTGGCAATTTATTGAAAGAAAGCACTGTTACCAAACGATTGGCTGATACTGCCAAAGGCCCTATGATTGATATTGTTACGATCCTGATCGGGCTTACTGTTGGCGCATCAACACAGGCAACCACTTTCCTGACAACTAAATCGGTAGGCATATTTGCACTGGGTGCGGCTTCGTTTATAATTGCAACTTTTGGTGGTGTTATGTTTGTCAAAATAATCAACCTTTTCCTAAAGGAAGGCAACAAAATGAACCCGTTGATTGGAAATGCCGGCGTTTCGGCAGTGCCCGACAGTGCGCGGGTTTCGCAGGTTGTTGGACTTGAATACGATAAAACAAACCATCTTTTAATGCATGCCATGGGCCCCAATGTGGCCGGGGTAATAGGCAGTGCGGTGGCAGCCGGGGTTTTGCTCAGTTTCCTTTTTTAGTTACAAGTATATTTTTGCAATTCGTTAAAAGAAAAGCTCCGATTATCCGGGGCTTTTTTTATTTTTACAAATCAGCAATTGCAATAAAAATAATTTATAATCTACTCATAACATGCTTATTATAGGAATTGCAGGTGGTTCGGGATGCGGTAAGAGTACCGTTGTTCGCGAAATCATCAAACGCTTGCCCAAAAATTCGGTTGCCGTAATTCCTCAGGATGCATATTACTGGGACAATGGCCACCTTTTGCCGGAAGAAAAACTTAAAATAAATTTCGACCATCCCAACTCTATCGAATGGAGCCTTTTGATTGAACATATTGATGCACTGCGCCGTGGAGAAAGCATCGAAATGCCTGTGTACTCCTATATTAGCTGCGCGAGACAGAAAGAAACGGTAAAGATTGAACCCAGAAAGGTTATTATTATCGAAGGAATCCTGATTTACAGCGATCCAAAATTGACCAAACGAATGGATATTAAAGTGTTTGTGGATGCCGAAAGTGATGACAGACTTATGCGTATTATCCGTCGCGATACGGTTGAGCGCGGCCGCGATGCCATGCAGGTACTCGAGCACTATTCCCGCTGGGTGAAACCTATGCACCTTCAGTTTATTGAGCCTACCAAACGGTATGCCGATATTATTGTGCCACAAGGTGGTGAAAATAAAGTGGCTATCGATATTCTGGCATCTCGAATAAAAATGAAACTAGATTCGGGGAATTAGTTTTTTTTTTGAATTCGGGCTATTTACAGGCATCAAAAAAGTCCAACACTCCAATCGATTGTCTTTATCCAAAAAGCACTTTTGAAAAAAGAATTTACTCCATTTGATTAACCGTGATTTTATTTTTCCGGTTGTCTTCTTGTTACTGTTTTCACAAATACGATTACTAACCTTCCTCAAAATGAAATATTTGCTTCTTCTTTCAGTTTTTTTTCTGATTACGTTAAACTTATCGGTCGAAGCATGCACTTCAATTATAATTTCGGGGAAAAGCACACCGGATGGAAGGCCGATTATGTGGAAGAACCGGGACACAGACACTTACCAGAATGCTATCAAGTTTTTCGATGATGGAAAATACAGTTCGCTGGGGTTGATTGATTCTGATGACCCAAGCGGTGAATCGGTTTGGATTGGCTACAATTCGGCTGGCTTTGCCATTATGAACACAGCCTCTTACAACCTGATAATGAACGATTCCATTGATTTGAAAGACCGTGAAGGGATTGTGATGCGGGAAGCCCTGATGCAGTGTGCCACGGTTGCGGAATTTGAATCTTTTTTGAACAACTATCAAAAACCATTAGGTGTAGAAGCCAATTTTGGTGTGATTGATGCAGTTGGCGGTGCGGCCTATTTTGAAGTAAGCAATTTCTCCTATAAAAAACTTGATGTGAACGATCCTGCTTTGGCTCCAATGGGTTATATGATTCACACTAATTTTTCGTTTACAGGCGATCCAAATTCCGGAAGTGGCCAAATTAGGTACAAAACCGCCGAAGACTTGTTTTATCAGGCTGCACAGCAAAACAACCTCACTGTCAGGTTTATACTTCAGGATGTAAGCCGATCGCTTTACCATTCGCTAACAAAAACGGATTTGAAAAAAATCTCTTCGGAAAATTTTGATGGGCAGCGATTTGTAAATTTCACCGATTTTATCCCCCGCTATTTTTCATCCGCTGCTGTTGTGATCCAAGGTGTAAAAGCTGGCGAAAATGTGGAATTTACAACAATGTGGGCGGTGCTTGGTTTTCCATTGACTTCGGTTGTTACGCCCTTGTGGCTTTGCATGGGTGAAAAGCAGCTTGCTTTGGTTACGCTTGATAAAAACGGCACTGCACCACTTTGCGACAAAGCAATCCAATTGAAAAAACAACTTTTCCCAATCAAGAAAAGCTATGGCGAAAACTATATCAATATCAATGCGCTGTATAATGCTGCGGGAAATGGCATTATGCAAAAGTTGCAACCTTTGGATGATATGATTTTTGAAAGAACAACAAATAATCTTGATACATGGCGAAACAACAAAAATTTCAAACAGGAAATACAGGAATTTTATCGCTTTTTGGATCAGGAAATCAAACAGCAATACATGGATTTATTTGGGATTTAGTGGCTGAATGCAACCAAAGCCCAATTTCGTTTAATGCCGAAAAAGCCGCAGAATCAATTTGATTTGCGGCTTTTCCCTTTAATTACCGATGTGCTATTTTTCAGAAGGTTTATCGCCCAACATAAGGATTTCGTTGGCAACAATCTCAGCAGTTGTATGCTTTGTGCCATTTTTGTCTTCCCAATTGCGGTATGTGATTCGGCCATCGATGGCAATTTCCTTCCCTTTTTTCAGGTACTTTTCGCAAATCGAAGCCAAGTTTCCCCATGCCACAATATTGTGCCATTCGGTGGAGTCTTTCTTGTTTCCGTCTTTGTCGGTGTAGCTTTCGCCGGTGGCGAGGCTAAAAGTTGCCAATTTGTTGTCCTTTTCGAGGTTGCGGATTTCTGGATCCTGACCAAGGCGGCCAATTAGTTTTACGTTGTTTCTTAAAGTGTTCATTTTTTTTAGGGATTAGGGGTTGGGATTTAGGGATTAGTTTGTAGGTCAAAATGCAAAGGGCAAAAGTTAAAAGTCAAAGTGAAGGGGAAAAGTTAAAAGGCAAAAAGCAAAGGGCAAAAATTAAAAGTCAAAAAGCAAAGGGCAAAAGGCAAAATTCAAAGGGAAGGGCAAAAGTTAAAAGGCAAAAGGCAAAATTCAAAGTGAAGGTTAGGTAATAAATTGCGAAGATGATTGTTGGTTGTTTTTAGCAATTTTTGATTTTGCTGTTACCACAGATTTTGCTGTGATGTTTGTTAATTCCTTTGATTCATTGAAAATCAAGTTTAACAAATCATCATGAGTTGCAATTATTTGGGTTTTCATGATCAGCTTTATCCAGAAATGTGATTCACGGAGTTCCTTTAAAACAATTGCCATTTTATGAATAAAATCAGCTCTGCTTTCTCCAGACCTAGCTTCCTCGAAATTTGCTGCCGATGAAGTAGCGGAGCGAAATATCTGACTATAAATATGCCGTCCTGAATAGGTTTTGCAAAGTTCGTTTTCGAGTTTAATAATATTGACCGCAAAACCCATAAACCGTTCCGACATATTATTTGAGAAATTTTCCATAGCTTCCCTTTTTTCCTGTTTTTGTGTAGTCAGCTTAATATTGGCCTTAACTTTGCCCTTTAACCTTTGCCTTTTGCCCTTTGACTTTTTACCTTACTACTTTGCCTCACTGTTGTTTCCAACAAACAAAAGTTCGCTGGCGACAATTTCGGTGCTTATACGCTTGGTCCCGTTTTTATCTTCCCAGTTGCGGTAGGTAAGGCGGCCATCGATGGCTATTTCCTTGCCTTTTTTCAGGTATTTTTCGCAAACAGTTGCCAGGTTTCCCCACACAACAATATTGTGCCATTGCGTCTGTTCCTGCTTGCTGCCATCTCTGGCCGTGTAGCTGTCGCTGGTTGCGAGGCTGAAGGTTGCTACTTTGTTTCCTTTGTCCAGGGTTTTTACTTCTGGATCCTGACCGATGCGGCCAATCAATTTCACTGAGTTGCGTAATGTGTTCATGGTGTTGTGTGTGTTAGGGTTAATTAATAAGGATTTCAAAAAGTGTTTTTTTCGTCAAGCGGGATGTTCCCGATTTGATGAAGCAAAGATATGGTGGCTTTTTTAGGTGATTCGGTTAATAAGTATTTGTATTCGGATAAAAATGTTTACAAGCGTTTGTTGTCGTTTGTAATTGGAAATTGTATATCTTTACATTCTTGTAACCGATTAAATATCTGACTATTAATTGGAGTTTATCGGAAATGGGACAATTCTTAATCTGAAATTCTGGATTTTTGAAAATTTATACCTTTCATTCTTAAAATTAAAACATCATAGAAAATGGAAAAAAATTGCCTCGACTGCGGTGAACCCATCACTGGAAGAATGGATAAGAAATTCTGTTCGGATATGTGCCGCAACAATTACAACAACCGCCTGAACAGCGAAGTCTCCAATTATGTGAGAAATGTAAATAATATCCTTCGCAAAAACCGGCGAATCCTTTCGGAGCTTATCCCACAAGAAGGGAAAATCAACCTGCACAAGGATAAATTGGCGAACAAAGGCTTCAATTTCAATTACTTCACCCATTTGTACATTACCCAAAAAGGCAGTTCGTACCGTTTTATTTACGAATATGGTTACCTTCCTTTAGATAACGATTTTTACATGCTAGTAATCAGGGAGCAGAAACTGTAAGATGCGGCTTTGTTTCCAAAGTGCTTCTTTGGCCACATCACTTCAATTTCTATTTTCCTCATTCAAACATCTCGAATGTTTGTTAAAATGTTCATATACTTAATTTTCAAAACCATTGACCATGATAAACATAAAGATATACTTAAATTATAGAACAATCCGTACTCATTTGATCATCACGTTTGGACTTCTGCTCACAGCCATTGCATGGACTGCTTTTCTGATTCCAGCAAAAATTACCGGCGGTGGCATTACCGGGGTTTCTACACTCATTTTTTACGCATCGGGATTTCCATTAGGTGTCAGTTATCTGATAATCAATTCTATACTAATCTTATTTGCCATTAAAATATTAGGAAAGGACTTTGGTGTAAAAACTGTTTTCAGCGTAATTGTAATGTCGGCACTGTTTTCGGTTTTGCAGCAATATATTACTAAACCTATTGTAAGCGATACTTTTTTGTCAACTGTACTTGGCGGTATATTAGGTGGGGCAGGGATTGGAATTGTGTTTTCGCAAGGTGGCAGCACAGGTGGTACCGATATTATTGCCATGATTATCAATAAATACCGCAATATAAGTCCCGGGCGGATTATACTTTATATTGATGTTTTTATAATCGCCTCTTCGTACTTGATTTTTCAGTCGCTCGAAAAAATAGTTTATGGTTATGTGGCTATGGGAATTACTTCCTATACCATTGATTTGCTGTTTACCGGGTCAAAACAATCAGTGCAGATTTTTATTTTTTCGAAAAAATATAATGAAATTGCCGACCGTATCGGAAGGGAAGTCCAAAGAGGCGTAACGATTATTGACGGCAAAGGATGGTACACAGGCGAACAAACAAAAATCCTATTGGTAATGGTAAAAAAACCCGAAGCCAGTCAAATTTTCAGGATTATAAAAGAAATGGACAAAAACGCTTTTATGTCGGTTAATAATGTGATGGGAGTATATGGAAAGGGGTTTGAAACGATAAGGATGTAAATAAATTTCAGAACCATTCCAAAAACAGATTCCAATAACAGGTTTATCAGGTTTGTTCTTTTACAGGCCAATAC
>CAIRHD010000119.1 GCA_903878265.1 uncultured Bacteroidales bacterium
ATTCCTGTACAGTAAAAGATATTGCGTCATGGAAAAAGGGAAACCTCTGTAATTCACTGTTAGCAAAGAGGAAAAACACGTTTAAGACCAAAGAGAGGGAAAATAAATTTTCAAATTCAGAGATTTAATTCACCCCACCCTCAGGGCATAATCGGTATCGTTCGCAGATAGTGTCGCCTCCTTATTCCCAGCTAGGTTAATATAATTGGGGAGTACCACCGGAAATGTTTCGCTGTCAGTCGGGTAATAGAAGCCAGGCATCAGATGAATTGTGTGCGGGTTCAGGCTGTCGGCAAATAAAACCATAATAGCATGGTGTATGGTCTGCAAAGGCTCGTTCGAAGAAAGCCCGCTGTTAGCATTGTTGCCCGAGGGCGAAACATACACATCGGCATCAATCTGGGCAAGTTTGCCATGCTGAATATCAAAGGAAAAATTATTAATGGGTGTGGCATAATATCCTGTGGGATGCAGTACGCTGAAGGTATCGAGCACAACAAGGGTTTGCGAAACTGCATACAGGTCGTTCCCCGAAAATGCATTGTTAAAGTAAATATTACAACGATCGGCACTACTAAACACAACACTTGAAGTTGCACCAAAGTATATTCCTCCACCATATTGCGAGGCTGTATTGTTTACCAGTGTCACATTATTCATTACAGGACCTGAATAGGTTGTTTACATTCCCCCTCCATTTTGGGCTGTATTGCCTGAAATGATGGCATCCTGCAATTCAGGGTTTGAATACGTACAATATATTCCTGCGCCGGCATAAGCCGAATTGCCGGAAATGGAAACGTTATTCAGGGTTGAGTTGGAGCTTTCGAAATACACACCGCCTCCGTTCCCTTCCATAGCCGAATTATCATTCAGTTTAACATTTGAAAGAGTCGGATTGGAATTTGAGCAGTACAATCCTCCGCCCAAAAAAGCTGAATTGCCGGCAATTACCATATCCTCTAATATTGGGTTTGAATTAACCAGGTACATGCCACCACCATAGCCGGTATACCATCCTCCGCCGATCGCCGTATTATTCATTATCGAAATATTATTCAACCATGGGTTGGAGTTGATGCAAAAAAGGCCTCCTCCATACATGGTATTTCCTCCGCGGAGAGTGAACCCAGAAATGTGGCTGTACTTTTTCCGCTGGATCTGCATTACCCCTGAGCTACCTTCTGCATATATAATAACTGTGTTTGGTGATTCACCACTTACATT
Organism: uncultured Bacteroidales bacterium; assembly: GCA_903878265.1. GTDB lineage: Bacteria > Bacteroidota > Bacteroidia > Bacteroidales > UBA4417 > UBA4417. The sequence continues at coordinate 1,228 of CAIRHD010000119.1, forward strand.
CACATAATCAATAAGATTCACAGGCATAAACTCTCCGTTTCTAGAGGGACTGTATGTTCCCTGAAGAAGATGTATGGTGTGTTGGTTCAGGCTGTCGGCAATTATTACACCAAATGCTTGATGTATTGTTTTCAGCGGTTCAGTAGGAGTAAGCCCGCTGTTACTGTTATTTCCGTTGGGCGAAACATACACATCGGCATGAACTAGCTGTATCTTGCCATGAAGGATATCGAATGTGTAATTATCAATGGCTTCGGCATAAAACGAATTGGGATGCAGCAAACTGAACGTATCTATAACCATAGCAATATGCGGAGTATTATACAAAGGATCCGCGAAAAGGTTATTGCCCTTACCATGTTTGCCGACATGACGCATTATACACAAATGAAAAATGCCGGGGTGAAAGGGTTTATTTTAAAAAAAGCGAATAAGTTTGAACTGCAACAAGCCATTAACACGGTGTTTTCGGGCGGAAATTATTTCAGCCAGGAAATTTTGCAGAAAATGGTTTTTCAATCCGTCCGTTTCCCAACGGCCAGCAATCAATTGACGCATAGCGAAATAGATATTTTGAATTTGATTTGTAAGGGGTTTACCAGCCACGAAATTGCAGAAAAACTGTTTATCAGTGCCAAAACTGTTGAAACGCACCGGAGCAATATTTTCCTGAAAGCCGATGTACACAATGTTGCCGGATTAATAGTTTGGGCTATCAACAACAACTATTTTGCGATATAATAAATGAGTCCACTCTGAAAAGTCTTTTTTCGTCACTAAGTTTCACAGAGTATATAGTGGTGATTAACAATACTCTGTTCATCTCTGTGTTCTCTGTGCCTCCGTGGTTTTCTTTTTTTAAGGGTTAACGGAGCGGACTCAACGTTTTTTTGTAGAATTGGTTTTTTTTGCTATTTGATCACCAGGGTTCCATTATCTATTTCTGATCCTATTTTTTTAACTATATACCGGTATTCTCCCTCGGGCAGATACTTCCCACTATTATCTGCTTGGTTTCTGATAAGATCAATGTTGAATTCGGAACCAACAATAGATTGAACATTAAAAGAATGAATGTCTTGATTTTTTTGACCCTTTACGATTACTTCCAGAAATTCAAAATGCGGCAGCGATGCGTTGCTCATGACCGGGCATGGGTCAGTAACGATGGCCGTATGGAACGAATTGTTCGGGGCCGTTCCAAAACCATCTAAAATTGCAACCTCGTTTGTTGCCATATAAGTTCCCCATGTGTTTGGCTGGTTCAAGATAATGTCACCTTGCACGTTGTATAAAAGCAGAAAAGTCAATGTGCCATTATTATCCGTTATTTCCCGGATATCCAAACCCCCAGGTCCACCATTCGAAAGATATGGCGTTGGGTCTGTATTGCAGTTGAGGGCATCACGCCCTACCAGTTGACTGAAATTTGCACTGTTTGGGGTTCCATTAGCCGTTGTAGTTCCTCCAGGCCGGTAAGCATACAATTCATCGAATACCGTAGTTCCATTGTACCCTGCATTGCCATTAAAATTGCTGTTGATCCTGTATATTACCATCCCGTCTCCCGGTAATGATGGTTCAAAAATGCCTGTCCTTCTCCGGTACTCCACAATAAAATATTCATAGGCGGTATTTGGAGAATTAATCCTGAAACAAACGTCATTATAAGTAGCTGAATTCAATGGATAAAGTGTATAGTACCCTGTTTCACTTATTATAGGTGTTGAAGGAAGCCATAATCCATAGGTGGCTTTCATATAGGCTGACATGTGCTGTGGCGGATTCAGATCATTCTCCATAATATCCCATCTTTGAACCGGCTGTAAATATCCATAGGAGCCATCATAATGATAAAGATCCGGTGCTCCTATGACGTGGAACATTTCATGACATAAAACACCATTTCCACTGGTATATAAATTTGTTTGCAATTGAATAGTATAAATGTACAACTGTTTCCCGTTGATATAGGTAAAGGGTGCACCCGTCGATGCTATGTGAGGCCATAATATAGTGCCCCAACTATCCGTTCCCCCTTTCATAATAAAACAAATACCATCAATTTTGCCATCATTATCACCATCAATATTCAAACCTGCAGGAACCTGGCCGGCGATGGAAACTGTAGCAGCTTTTAACAGGGTGTGTTCCCTTTCCCACTTTTCAGCATCCTGATATCCGTCTGGATTGGAGGTCGCATTATAAGGAAGGAAATAATTCCGCACATGGCTATCCTGGTAAGAAATTACAGTTGTGCCTGTTGTAGTGGGGTAAAACGTCGTATTGATCATTAACTGGTTATATGAAGCCTCAGCGTAATAGTTTATCATAGAATTGGCATCCGGTAAAACAGAATTAAACATATCACCAAAGTAGGTTGTGAGGTCGGTATATTCACTATCTCCGCTGAACCGGATATAAACCACCAGGTTGTTGATGCCTCCGTAATGAGGTGTCTTAGAGGAATTACCCGAAAATCCGTGTTTGGAATAATCCTTTCGTTTCTGCTGATAAGCCTCAACTGAAATTAAATTTCCGGGTTGAATACCTACAGATTTCGGATCAACACTGTTAACCCGGTATTTTGATGGTTTCAGCAAATCGCCGTCTTTTATGGCATAATACAAAAATCCATCGTCATCAAAGATGAGTGTAAACTTATTTTCGTCGTGAAGCCAGTTAAAAAACTCATCACCTGAGGAAAAGCATTGTACTACTGAAGAATCAGGCATCGTGATCGTTTTGGGGATATCTCTGAGAAAGGCTGCTTGGGAGATAATCGGTATCAGCAGAAATAATAGATAAAGGCATGTGACCTTAAGGTTCGGCTTTGTTTTCATGATCGGACGGAATTAGCTTATTTAACAACTGCCTGTAACTGAGTTTTCAATGATTGATTCTCGCTTTGAAGGTTTTCGACCTTCTTGTTCAACTCAATCATATAAAGCACCAGTTCCTCAATCTTTTGCAACAATTTGGCATCCATTGTTCCAAGGCTGATGCCGTTTTCTTCAACATCAATGGCACTGGGAATCAAAGGTAAGTGTTTATTATCTAGGATATATTTTTCCAGTTTGGGTAACGGCATAAGGTTATAATCTTCGTCAAAAACAAAGTCTGACCAGCTTGTATTCACCACGATTTCCTTTGCCCTGATACCGCCATTCACTGATAATTTATAGGTCGGGTTTACTGTTCCTATACCTACATTACCATTGATGACCAACTTCTGGATATTTGGATCTGCATCGAACTCTCCGTAAATCAGAGCCTTCGACCTGCCATCGGAAAGATTGCTCCGTCCTGTATTATCAATATAAAGCTTGTTGCTCCCGCCTTCCCAATACCCGGCTTTGTATCCAATTGCAATGTTTGAATTATCTGTACCGTTATGCATTAGCGCACTTTCTCCGAATACAGTATTAAAGTTTCCTGTTGTGTTATTGTATAATGCCGCCTGACCGCTGACAGTATTGGAATTCCCAGTAGTATTCATATAAAGTACCTGATCTCCTACAGCAGTGTTATATCCGCCAGTTGTGTTTGAGAACATTGCAGAATATCCACTAGCAGTATTTGCAGTTCCCGTTGTATTAGTGTTAAGCACCTCACCTCCATTACCCGTGTTGTGAATACCGGTAGAATTGTGTTCAAGAGCTTTGGATCCAGTTGCAGTATTTCTATACCCAGTTGTATTTGATGAAAGAGCATAAGCACCAAAAGCTGCATTGGAAAACCCGTCGGTGTTGGCATAAAGAGCAACAACTCCGTCAGCCGTATTAAAGTACCCAGTGGTATTAAAGCGTAATGCACTTGTGCCCGTAGCTGTATTATGATACCCTGTCGTGTTTGATAATAAGGAACTCTCCCCAATTGCAGTGTTGCCATAGCCGGTTGTGTTAGCTTTAAGGGCATTGAAGCCGCCAGCCATGTTCCAGCTACCGGTGGTATTAGCATACAAAGCCTTTGAACCAATCGCAGTATTTGCAGTACCACCTGAATTGTTGTATAACGCGGAGTCGCCAACGGCTACCAGATTGTAATGGACTGTATTGTAATATAAGGCACCGTTACCAACAGCCACATTTGAAAAACCAGAGGAGTTGGAATACAATGCATCTATTCCATTAGCGGTATTGTTATATCCCATCGTGTTGGAATAAAGCGCCTCGAATCCATTGGCGGTATTACTGCTTCCTGTGGTATTGGAATTTAACGCATAATTACCTACGGCCGTATTTTGAATACCGTTTCCCGTTGAAGTAGGTTGGTTGGATAACAGTGCAGCATAACCCACCGCCACATTATCGCTTGCCCAGACCACGCCCCCATTGTCAAATGATTGTGTTAATAATGCGCTTATTCCTATAGCAGTATTGTAGCAGGCAGTTGTGTTGTTATATAATGAATAAACACCTAAAGCAGAATTACCATATCCTATGGTGTTGGCCTGAAGTGCATAGACCCCGGTGGCTGTATTTCTAAAGCCAGAGGTGTTGGAATAAAGAGCTCGTAATCCGATGGCTGTATTTCTTTGCCCGGAAGTATTGGAATACAGAGCCCGGTATCCGCTTGCAGTGTTTGAATGGCCTGAAGTATCTGAATAAAGCGCCTGGTAACCATTAGCAGTATTTAAAGTTCCGGTAGTAATTGAATTCAATGTTTGATAACCATAGCCTGTATTAAATGGTGTTGCATAATCAATGTACCCAGCTTTCTGGTTATTCACTTTTAACATGAGTGGCTGTGTATCGGTAGTTCCGAAAAAGTTAGTACCTGTATTTGTTCCGCTGTTACCGGTGAGGCCCCACCCAGCACCACTTCCGGCAATTACCCATTCAGGGATTATGTCGGTGCCAGAATTAAAATAAATACCGGGGACACCATCGGTTTGATAGATTGTTAACCCATTGGCCGGGCTGACTATGGCATCCCGCTGAGCCTGTGTCATTCTGGGCAAAAGCATGCCTTTTTCCGTTGATGATACATCCAGCATTGCAGAATTATCCGGTAATGAGCCATCGGTATTGATGGCTACCTGGGCATTGATTTGCATGGATATACAAAGCAATAAGGTAATTAAGCCAGAAAAATATTTAACGTTCATGGTGTTAGGTTTTTAGTATGAGATGTAAAGGAAATTTTAATTGTAATGTGTTTCAGTTAAAGCGAAGGTCAGTTTTTAACGCATCGCACAGATACCCGATAGTTTTTGAACCACCAACCTTGACCCACACTCCCATCACCATGATCCTCACCAACGTATAAATTATAAGCGGCTGTGGGGTCATGCTCTGTAGAAGACCAAAACTGAGTGTTAACTTTTAAATCCCAATAATGGTTATCCCAATAAAAATCGCCCCATCCAGCACCCAGCGCAGTAAATCCACTTTGATTGGTGCCTGTATTGGGCAAATCCCAATGAATTGAACCAGTTTCTTTCATTTTATCGCCCGCAAGGCCACCAACTCCATCCCCACCAAGGAAATCGGTTAATACTGAGAATTCGGCACTATTCGGAATATGCCAACCAGAAGGGCAAATGCCCTAAATACCGGGTAGGGTGGAATATTGCATAACCTCGTTCCATGCATACAACCCACCATAGATTGAACAATATGCCTCATCATCATGGAAACAGTATTTTTCAATTGTGTCATTGTTTGTTTGACTAACCGTACTATCAATCCGAAGGCCTATGTCCAGATTCTCTGCCATCCAGCATTGGCTGCCAATTTTAACCGTATTGTATGACCTGCCATCGCGGGCATCAGTCATTTTCATTCCACACTGAAATACAGGTTCTGTAGTCCCACACATCGACTTCCATGATCCCCCAAGATAGTATTCAATACATCCTGTGGTAACATTAAAAACCAACAAGCCTTCTTCGGGCGAGGCAATGGCATTCCGCTGCACAGTTGTCATGCGTGGGGGAAGAAAACCTTTGTTTGTGCTTTTCACATCGAGCATTGCAGAAGAATCAGGAAGGGAGCCATCCGTGTTAATGGATACTTGTGCCTTGAGCGACATGTTTAATGCCAGCAATAAGATACAGAGTAGGTTTTTCATATGGTTTTGTGATTTGGGTTCTAATTTTTCGAGGCATTGAAGTAATAGTTCGATTAGTTGGTTCGATATGATAGAGGCTGCTGCAGAATTTTGACTAAATCTTCCAGTGTTTGATTTTGTTGATTCAATTCCTGAACTGACTTCACTGATGGTATAATAAAATCAACAAAACTCAAGGAATTAACCTCTTTATTATCATGGAAATGCAAATGATCAAATTAATTCAGAAGGCAACGCACAGAGTAACCTGCCACTTTGGGGCCATTAGTTATAGACATACTGGCACTTGCGAAGAACAGGTACCTGTACCAAGCATTAGTTGTTGGGAATTCCGATGATGCTGTCCAGAAAGGCCCCCCGTAAGTCAGATTGATGTAAGTGCCATCTGAAAAGCGGTAGCCGCTGCCAAGAGCTGTGAATCCGCTGCTATTGGAGGCGCCAGTATTTGGAGATGCCCAATGACTTGTTCCTACTTCTTTCATTTTCCCTCCTGCTACAGTTTCGCCACCTAAAAGAGTAGTTAATGTTGTCACTTCAGCGTCGGAAGGCACATGCCAGCCTGGTGGACAAAGGCCAGTGACATTTCCAGACGGAACAGGGTTCCAAGAAGTGGTATTGCTAGTTCCATTCAGGTACTGCACCGTCTCGGCCCATTGGTATAAACCACCATAATTATTGCAATTTGATTCCAAGTCCAAGTAACAGTATTTTTCAATAATACTGTTGTTACTTTGTTCGACAGTACCATTTATCCTTGCACCAACGTTGAGGTTTTGAGTAAACCAGCACTGGGTTCCGATAAGAGTAGTAGAATAACTTTTTCCATCTCTGGTATCAACAAGCTGGGTTCCACAAACGAATGGAATAGCTGGTGTCCCACCCATTATGTTAGTCCAAATGGCACCGTTAAATACTTGTAATTCGCCAGATGCACCGCAGTTAGTGCACCACACGATTAACCCTGCTACAGGATTTGCAATGGCAATCCGTTGTGTTTGAGTCATTCGGGGGGCCAACATCCCTTTCGTTGAAGATTTCACATCCAGCATGGCCGAATTATCTGGCATTGAGCCATCGGTGTTAATGGCTACCTGGGCACTGATTTGCAGTGATATACAAAACAATATTGTAACAAGCCCAGTAAAATGTTTATAGTTCATGATTTCAGGTTTTTAGTATGAGATGTAAAAAGAATTTTATTGTGCTTCGGTTAAAGCGAAATTCAGTTTTGAAGGCAGCGCAAAGAAAAACGGTAGTTTTTCCAGGAATAAAAATGCACCAATATTCCACCACCCACGTCCTCTCCCAAGTAGTAATGATATGCAGAAGCTGTATCAACTGCTGTTGAAGACCATAATCCAGTGCAGCGTTTCAGGTCCCAATAGGAATAATCCCAGTAAAAATCACCCATACCAGCCCCCCGTGCTGTGAACCCACTTTCATTTGTTCCGGCATTTGGAGCTAACCAGTGATCTGTGCCGGTTTCTTTCAGCTTGTTTCCGGCTACTGAAACTCCTCCCAGAAAATCTACCATTGCCGTTAATTCGCCGTCGGTCGGGATATGCCAGCCGGAAGGACAAATACCCTGTATCCCAGGTATAGTGGAATATTGCATTATCTCGTTCCAGGTGTACAATCCGCCATAAATTATACAATTTTCCGGGTTGTCGTTGAAACAGAATTTTTCTATCGTATCATTGTTGCTTTGGCTTGCCGTACTGTCAAGCTGAACTCCTGTGTTCAGATTCTCTGCCATCCAGCATTGGCTGCCAATTTTAACAGTATTGTATGTATGGCCATCGCGGGCATCGGTCATTTTCATTCCACACTGAAATACAGGTTCTGTAGCCCCACACAACGACTTCCATGATCCCCCAAGAAAGTATTCTATATATCCAGTGGTAACATTAAAAACCAACAATCCTTCTTCGGGCGATGCAATGGCATTCCGCTGAGCAGTTGTCATGCGAGGGGGAAGGAAACCTTTGCTTGTGCTTTTTACATCGAGCATTGCAGAAGAATCAGGCAGGGAGCCATCCGTATTAATGGAAACTTGTGCAGAAGAAGCAAAAAATATCAGCAAAACAGCAGTTGTGACTAAGATCTTTTTTTTCATACGAATTAAGTATTAAATGTTTTTTAGTTTTGTTTGTTAGTTTTTATCATTTGGAATTTAAGGCGTCAAATCTAAAAAGCACGGATAGCACGAACACGGTTTAATGTGGGTTTAAGGGCAGCATATTCGACAGAAACTGGCTCATTCATAAACAAGGACCATGCATGTGTGCTATTGGACTCGGAGGAACTCCAATAGTAGGTACTCGTAAACCCTCCAATAACTGTATATTGTACAGCCATCAAAGAAAGTTCATACAATGAGGGCAAAAACCAGTCGCTATACCCATTCAGCACCAGATTATCGCAAAGGTGGGCCGCGATACCAGGTACAGTGCAAGAGTATAAAATAGCATCCGTATTAGCTTGACCCTGGCCTACTGCAGTACTTGTGGGGGTTACGTTTCCGGAACAGCCAAATTCAGCTCCCGCACTTTGGTCAGTGGCTGCTGAAATAAGCCCATGTTCCCCGGTGCCATCAATCCAGAAGATGATCCCACCTCCATAAGTTTGGCCAATTGCAAAGGACAGCGTTGAAAAACTCACTTCATTTCCGTAGGAAGTGCCTCCGCTGTTTGTTGCGTATGCCCTCACATAATAAAGTACATTTGGTGCCGTTAGGCCTGACAAGTAGCTTGTAAAGGTGCCAGTTCCATAGCCGTTGATAGTTTTATTGTCAGAGGTAGTTGGATTGGGTGATGTACTCCAGCAAACACCCCGTGCTGTTACCGGCACACCACCAGAAGAAACAACTTCTCCCCCACAGGTGGCTGTTGTAATATCAATATTTGAAACGGATGCAGTGGTAACGGTTGGTGGGCATGGCGTACTTAATTGAGTTAAAATTACAGGTGTTGAGTGCCCACAGTTGACATAAGCCCAGATAAATCGCCCATAAGAAGTTCCACAGGTAAGTCCTGATTCGGTTTTGAACGTAAGATTTCCCATGTCTGTGGCTGTTGCAAAATCATTGATAGTGTTCCATTTATACCCGGAAGCTCCTGACACTGTATTCCAATTCCAAATGATATTGCCAACATACGAAATATGGGTACCTGCTGTTGGAGCCGGGGAAAAGGGTATTTGCAAAGTTGACTGTGTAAGTGTAAGTGGCTGTGCTGGCCCACAATCATTGAATGCCCAGAGGTACCTTGTATATGATGTCCAGCAAGTAAGCCCAGTTTCGGTGAACGATGTTACATTTCCCAGATTGGTGGCGGTATTGTAATCATTTACTGTATTCCACTTATAACCAAGCACAATAGGTACGCTGCTCCAGTTCCAAGTGATCTGTGTTACATTGGGAATGGGTGTACCTGATACCGGAATAGCGGGTGTTTCGCATGAAGTGGAAACATTGACCCATTTTCCATTCAGAAAAACAGAAAGCACAGGATTGCCAGATTTACTTCCATTGATGCAAACAACCATAAGCCCTTCTGATGGCCAAACAATCGCCTTGCGTTGTTCAAAGGTCATTCGGGGGGCCAACATCCCTTTTGTAGAAGATTTTACATCCAGCATGGCCGAAACATCGGGCAATGAGCCATCGGTATTGATGGCCACCTGCGAAAACAACAAACAGCTATTAAGCAATAGTATTCCTAAAAGAAAGTGTAATTTGTTCATGGCTAATAACTTTTTACGGTGAAAAGGAGGTATTTGATGAACCCATCAAATCTTTGGTTATCAATAAAAACCGAGAATTTACTAAATGGCATACTCCAACCTTGGGCAAGGTTGATCCAGGTCAATTTAAATTTTGTGGGTTATGGTAATTTGGCCGAAACAAAAAGGGAAGCATTATTGTCGGTCATGATCAGATCCATTGCATCGAGCATGCCATCGCCATTATTATCTTCGGCTATGTACCCGGCACCGAACAATGTACACTGGTTTCCAATTGTGGTGATATCAAGCCCATTTACCACGCCATCTTGGGTTGGATCGCCGCCAAAAAC
>CAIRHD010000120.1 GCA_903878265.1 uncultured Bacteroidales bacterium
AAATGCCCATACTATTCTTTAGGATGGTGATACTATTGCATAAAATGCCCATACTATGGTGTAAAATGCCCATACTATTGTTCAGGATGGTGATACTATGGTGTAAAATGCCCATACTATGGTGTAAAATGCCCATACTATTCTTCAGCATGATAATACTATTGCATAAAATGCCCATACTATGGTGTAAAATGCCCATACTATTTTGTAGGATGGCAATACTCTTGTATAAAATGGTAATAATATTGCGTAGGATGATAATAATGTGGTGCTGGGATAATTACCAAATTATCCAGGATTCAAAGTTGAATTTCAAATTCCTCTCACCACAAACAATAGTTGCTTAGCTTGTCAGTTGACTCACTTTTTTCAGCGATAAACTATTTCCAATACTTCGAAAACACGTTCTTCGTTGCCTGTTTTCAAAATAGCTTTCTCGCCTTTCTTTTTATTTAGAAGGGCTTTGGCTAAAGGCGACAAAAAAGATATTTTTCCTTTGGTGGTATCGGCTTCGTCTACACCTACTATTTGAAAAGTTTTAAGGGTTTTTGTGGCTTCTATTGTGAATGTAACAATGGCTCCAAATCGTATTTCGTTTTGTGGCTGCTGCTTCAGATCTACTATTTTGGCTTCGGCAATGCGGTTGTTCAGTAAATGTAGTTTGGCATTGATATGGTTTGATGCAATGCGCCTTTCGTTTTCGTTGTTTATGTTTGATTGATTCTTTTCGTCGATTAGCATTTGTTTTTCGGCTAGCAAGGCTTCCCAACCTGACTGTGTTACATAGTTGGTTACTCCATTGGGGAGTTCTGCTCTGGGGGGTACCATGGGGATGTCTTCCTGATCGTCTTCTTTAACAAATCCTCTGCTCATGGGTTTTTTATTTTAGTTTTGGTCGCCATTTAAAGTAAGTTGCTATACTATCGCAAAATTAATAAATTTTGTTTTCGGCATTTATCACATGTGGATTATTCGAATGGAAAGGGGGGATAGTTAATTATGAATTATTCGATTATATAATGATAAAATGAGATGTGGATTTTGGTTTGCACATATTTATAAGGCGGAGCCATTTGCTTTTTAACCTAATAATTTATGAGTGAGATTCGGGAGTAAAAGGCACTTTGCATTTTTTACATATCATTTGAGCCACATCTCTTCCCGATTTAATTGCAATGGGTAAGCCTCCGCCTGCTTGCGACCAATGTCCGGTAAAATAGAAGTTATCCAGTCCCGCTAAGTCAGGTTTTACGGGAGTGCTTGCAATCAAGTTTTTACCAGGCAACCAACCCTGTACGCTTCCTCCGTGATTTCCTGTATATCGATGATAAGTAGCAGGTGTAGTAATATCCCTTTCTTCAATGTATGATTTTATATCCCCAAGTTTTTCATCGAGAGCATTGATTATAATGTTGGCAAAATCGTTTTTTAATACATCATAAGAAGTTTTATCGGCATTCCGAAGCATAATCCAATAGTCGCCTGCAGTGGTATAAAAGCTTACCGAAACAACGGTTTTCCCTTCGGGAGCCAAAGTAGGGTCGTAATTATAAATATGAACTTCCATGCGTTCGTATTTAGTTCCATCTGGCGAAACAATAGCCGATTTGAGAGGAAATCGAAAATAATGAGGGTGGCTTTCAAAGGTTCTTGATAAACCTAAAGAAACCATGAAAACCGAATAATATATTTTTAGTTTCTTTTGATTTCGAAGTGACAAAATGGTCTTATTGGTGTATTTTCCTTCAAGCGCTTCAAAAAAAGTATAATTCCAATCGGCAGCAGAAATAGTAATATCGGAAAAATGTTTGCTTCCATCCTCAAGTATCAAGCCTTTTGTTGTGTTGTTTTCGATTAAAATTTTTGAAACAGAACCATTAAAATTGATTTTACCCCCCAGTTTAAGATATTTTTCTTCAAACTTTTGAGAAAATTTAAGAGACCCGCCAATAGGATATCCGGCAGACTTGGTATCATAAGAAGATAAAGGAACTGTAATAACAAGCAACGAAAGATCTTCTCCATCAAAAAGCAAACTGAAGGCTTCTTTTAAGAATGGATTCTTGAGTTTTCGGGCAAATGAAAGAGTAGTCACATTTTTCCATTTCATAAACAAACGAGCGAGGGGTAGAAGTTTAATCATGCCCATCTTTTCTTTAAAAGTGAGTAAACTATTTACCTTTTTTATGTTAGGGGGCAGTTCATGCTTTTGAATATTGCGCATGAAGGTGATGAGTTTTCTGATTTCCTTACTATCTTCAGGTGCAATATCCAGGAGATAGTCCTCCAATTGAGTTAGGTTAGTGTATAATTTGAAAACGGGACTCCCATATTTATCCACAGTGTTTTTTACTTCAGTATGAAAACGACTTTCGTGACTTACAAATTCGATTGACTCCATGTCAAGTAACTCCGACCAAAGTTGGTAAAATGCACTACCCGAATTTGAACCTAATAACCACTGAAGCCCTCCGTCGAATGTATATTCACCCCTTTTCCAACTTGTGCATAACCCTCCCGCACTGGATTGTTTCTCAAATATTTCGGTGTCGAAACCGCACATCTGTAAATAACATCCAACTGTTAAACCCGAAACTCCTGCACCTATTATATTTACTTTCATTCCACGATATTTATGTGAGAACAAATAACGCTTTTTTTATTGATGTAACTGAAATTATTGTAAAAACTTAATCCATGTACCCCTTCAGTCTAATAGTCTTCAGCCTAATAGCCTTATCCCAAATTCTTCACCAGTATCTTTGCTTCCATCATATCGAGCATGGCATATTTCACGCCTTCTCTGCCTAAACCAGAATCTTTAATCCCTCCGTAAGGCATATGGTCGACACGGAAAGTAGGCACTTCGTTTATCATCACGCCTCCCACTTCGAGTTCGGCAAAGGCAAGGTTCATTTCGTGTATACTGTCGGTGAAAACACCAGCCTGCAAGCCGTAACGGCTATTGTTTATTTGTTGAATGGCAGTGTTAAAATCATCGTAAGGCTCTAATACAACGACGGGACCAAATATTTCCATGGCGCATACTTTCATATTTGATTCAGTTTGGGTTAAAACCGTTGGTTCGAAAAAGGTGGCATTTCTTTTTCCACCACATAGGAGTTTCGCTCCTGAATTTACGGCTTCGTTAACCCATTCTTCTACCCTGATTGCATTGTCTTCGTCAATCATTGCCGAAATATCGGTTAAAGGATCGAGAGGATGCCCCATCTTCAATTGCTGTGCTTTTTCGACAAAAGCTTTAGCGAAATTATCAAATATACTTGCATGAATAAAGATGCGTTGGGTGTGGATGCAAACCTGTCCGGAATAAGAAAATCCACCCGAAACACACTTATTTACGGCCGTTTGAAGTTGGGCAGAAGGGGCAACAATTACCCCGGCATTTCCACCTAATTCCAATACCACTTTTTTCTTTCCGGCATCGGCTTTCATTTTCCAACCTACTTCGGGAGAGCCTGTAAAAGAGAGTAATTTAAATCGGGAATCGGTAACGAGCAAGTTTCCAACCTGGCGAGTCATAGGCAAAATGGAAACAGCACCCTTAGGTAAAGCAGTTTTATCAATAATTCGGGCCAATTCGAGGGTAGAAAGGGGTGTGGAAGTGGCAGGTTTTAAGATGATAGGACAACCGGCAGCAATGGCAGGGGCAATTTTATGCACTGCAAGATTCAATGGGAAATTGAAAGGGGCAATTCCGGCGACCAAACCGACAGGGAAATACTTCACAATTCCCTCCTTGCCGGCGGCAACGCTTGTCCAGTCGATTTGCATGACTTCTCCGGCAATTCTTTTCGACTCCTCGGCTGCTACAATAAAGGTTTGCAAAGCTCTTTCTATTTCGCCCAGCGCTAACTTAATGGGTTTGCCTGATTCGCTGCTTAAGACTTCTCCTAAATATTGCTTTTCGGCTTTGATGGCATAAGCGATTTCCATTAGTATCTCATATTTCAAATAGGAAGGCATGTTTTTTAGTTCCGATTCAAGCGACAAGGCTTTTATCACTGAATTTTCGAATTCATCTTTTCCAGCAAAATAAGAAGTAGCAATTACCTCAGCAGTAGCCGGATTAATAATTGTAAAGGGTTCGGATGTTTCCACAAATTGACCTGCTGAATAAATTGAATAGTTCATCATGGGTTGTTTTCTTTGAATTTGAGACTTACTTTTTTGTAGGATGTAGTTGTCTTGGTATAAGTTTGGGTTCTTTTAATTAGAGAACAAAAGTACATAATTCCTTTGACTGAGGGAATATCCAAATGTGTAAATTTCAAAATCAATGAAAGGGGTTGTTGGTAAAACCTACCATAAGGATAATTGACGATGCGAGGTGGTCGTGGAAGGGCTCGTGGTGCTAAATACTGAAAAAAAAGTGAAATGCTCGAATCTC
>CAIRHD010000121.1 GCA_903878265.1 uncultured Bacteroidales bacterium
TAGAAATTAATTTATAAATAAGTCATATTTGGTTTTGATTTCCTTTACATTGAACTTTATTGTGAATGTCAATGCGTTTGCTCAATCAAATTCAGGAGACTTTGTGAATAGTGCCAGCATCATTCAGGAACTCAACATTCCTGTAAGAACAGCAATCGATAACAAAGGTTCTATTTTTGTAACAGATGCTTCTCAAAAATGTATTGTCCAATATGATTCCTTATGGAATTATATCGGGAAAATTTATGCAGGAGAAGAGCCTACTTCAATTGCTATCAGCGGTAACAATACCATGTTTGTTGGTGATTACCATAATGGGAAAATCTATAAGAGGCTTTCAAACGGCACTGTTTCAGTAATTTATAGTGATACAATTTTCCCATCAGCCATGGTAGTAAGCCCTGTCAATGAACTTTATGTTGTTGATAGCAGGTCGAAACGAGTATTAGTAATGAACTTCACCGGCACGGTATTGAGGACTTTTGGCAGCGGAGTTTTTCTTTTCCCGACAGGCATTGCATTTGATAGCAAAAATAACAGGGTAATTGTTTCGGAACACGGTGGTTTTGGAAATGGATTCAACCTGCATACAGAAATCAGGATTTTTAGTACCACAGGCAATTTAATTTCGACATTTGGAGGCTGGGGCAATTCTCCGGGCAAATTTTACAGGGTTCAGGGATTAACAGTTGGGAGATGCGGCAATATATATGTTACAGATCCTTACCAGGGGAATATAAGTGTTTTTAATGAAAACGGAACTTATCTGACAAAATTTGGGATTTGGGGCGATAGCTTAGGGAATTTAAACGTTCCGATGGATATGGCTTTCGATTTGCAGGAAAGAGTTTATGTTGTTTCATTGAATAACAGTGCTCTAGAGGTTTTCAATATTACCGATTTGTTGCCTTCATCAACCATTACAACCGGTACTGTTTCAATTTGTGAAGGGAGTACTGCCCCGATTAAAATCAGCTTTACAGGAACTGCTCCCTGGACTTTTACTTACACCATTAATGGGACTAATCCGCATACGGTTACCAATACTTTCGACAATCCATATACCCTTAATGCAAGTATAGCCGGTGCTTACAATGTTACAGCATTGTCAGATGCCAATTCTGCGGGAACATGTTTTTCGAATACGGCCTATGTGATTTTGAGTCCGGTACCAACCTCAGCTATTGCAAATATTAATTCTGGCATTTGTCAGGGCGAGTCCACTAATATTCCTGTTACGTTTACCGGTAATGCTCCGTGGAGGTTCACATATACTATTAGCGGATTAAATCCAACAACAATAGAAGATATTTATGCTAATCCTTATAGTTTGGAAGCTTCCTTACCCGGAACTTATGAAATTATAGCTTTAAGTGGATCCAATTGCGCAGGGACGGTTTTTACTGGTAGTGCGACAGTTAGTATAAACCCTGCACCTGAATCAACCATTTTAACCGGAGATGCTTATTTATGTGCAGGAACATCTGCTACAATACAAGTTGGTTTAACAGGTACTGCTCCATGGAGTCTGACTTATACAAAGGATGATCAAAATCCGGTAACTTATACTAACATCGCCACTAGTCCATTCTCATTTAACGCTTTCGATCCAGGCACATACAGGATTGTAGCATTATCAGATTCAAATTGTAATGGTAACGCTTTTTATGGAACTTCTGTTATTACTGAACATCCACTGCCAGAATCCAATTTTATATCTGGGAATCCAACCATCTTTCCTAATGATTCAGCTCTCATTGCAATAGATTTGAAGGGTACTGCACCATGGTTATTAACCTATACAATTGACGGTGCAAATCCAACAACAGTCAGCGATATTAACTCCAGTCCTTATACATTTTATGTGCAACAGCCAGGTGTATACGAAGTTATTTCATTATCCGATGCGTTTTGTAATGGAACAATTTTATCCGGGAGTTCTCTTGTTAGTATCAGTGCGTTAACCAAAACACTCGATCTTATCTTTTTCTTACAGGGTTTATATAACGGTGGAGGAACCATGATAAAAATACAGGATGAAACCGGAAATCATTTCGATATGCCTCTTTATCCTTCAAACGCCGCTGATCTTGTTACAGTCGAATTGCACGAGGTGGCAGATTATTCAATTGTTGCCTATACGGTTAGTAACGTGGTTCTTACTACAACTGGAACGGTATCGCTTTCTGTGCCTTCTGCTTTGAGTGACTCGTATTTCATTACACTCAAACACCGTAATAGCATAGAAACCACTACAGCTGCGCCTGTCTCATTTTCTGGAGGTTTGATAAACTATTCGTTTGATACACCATTAAAGGTTTTTGGGGGAAATTTATTTCAAACAAATGATGGAGTATGGGCTATTTATGGAGGCGATGTGAACCAGGACGGTGTAGTTGATGCAGGAGATATGGTGCTTTTAGATAATGATAACAGTACCTTTGCAAAAGGTTATCTGGCAACAGATATAAATGGGGACGGAATTGTCGATGTGGGAGATATGACGATTTTAGACCATAATTCCGCAAGTTTTGTGAGCCGTATTCTGCCTTAACCCAATCAATACAACATTACAGAACCAAATGATACAACTTGGTAAACATCAAATTTCAGCTTGGATGTAAAGAATTAATAGCAATTATATGAGAGATACTTCGATAAAATTCAGCTTTATTAGAAAAATAATTGTACAAATAATTGCTGCGATTGCTTTTTCAGGCATTACAATAACGAATGCTCAAATTACTCAACCTACTGCATGGACAAAAGCGTATGATCAAACTTCAGGCACTTGTACAGGCGTTTCTTTTCCTGTTGCCGCTGGTTCAAACCGTATATTGGTTGTTGGCATTTCACATACTTTGACAGCTAATGCAACTCAGACAAATCCAACAACCATTAGCTATGGTGGAGTAACATTACTAAATGCAGGAACAAATGGCGCTACAAGTGGCAGGATGCATACCTGGCTATACTATCTAAAAGATAACGTTGTTATGAATGGTACCTCACAGCCACTAAATGTTACATTAGGAGGAACACATGCCAATGTTACAGTGTGGTATTCGGTATTTGCAGGAGTAGATCAAACACCTGCAACGTATACAAATGGAAATGGTTTAAGTAATGCGCAAGGGAGTGGCCCAGCTCAGTTAAGTGCTGCAATGGCAGTGAATGCAAATCAACAGGCTATTTATATTTCAAGTATTTATAGTTCCAGCATTACTTTGCCTGTTTATACTATCAATGCTAACTGGACTAGCGGAGGAAACAATACCGGTAATAACGGCACTGTTTCTTGGGAAAATGAAGTTACTAAACGATCCATTCCCGGAGCTGTTATAACGGACAATGCTGCGACCTCAGCAATAACACCAGCTGGAGGTATCCGATGGGCAATGTCTGCAATGAGTTTACCCATGTTTGTCCAGCCCACTCTTACAATTTCAAACCCAACTACTCCAGTTGGTGTCGCTTCTCTTTGCGGATCGACCTTAAAATCTTCTATACACGCTTTTAGAATTGGATCGACAGGCAGTGCTGGAACTTTAACGAATTTTCAATATTCAACCACCGGAACTTATGTAGCTGCTGATCTTACAAATTTTAAGATATGGTGGAACAGTGTTGATTTACTTACCAGTGCCACATTATTGTCCACAAATTCAACACCTGCGGCGGCTGGGACTCAAACGTTCCCTGCCTTTTCATTAAGTATTCCGGACGGTTCTACTTATTATTTCTGGATAACTGCTGACATAGCCATGGCTGCTGTTACTGGGCACACGCTAACAGTAAGCGGATCAACATCTGCAGATATGAGTACAACGGCCACAGTAGCCGGTGGCCCTACAACAGCCAGCGGGACACAAACATTAAACACCACACCAACTGCTGTAACAGTTAGCGGTGGAGGAAATTTTTGTAGTGGAAGCACAACATTAACAGCTTCCGGTGGTACTGGTGGTACAATCTATTGGCAAAATACTGCTGCTGGTGGAACATCAACATCTACACCCTCAAGCAGCCAGGTAGTTTCTGTAAGTGGCACTTATTATTTCAGAGCTTTAAACGGAAGTTGTTGGGGAACGGAAGGAAGTGCTGTTGTTTCAATAGGTGCTCCTACTATTGCGCTGGGTACCAATCCAGCAATATGTCAAGGTTCAACATCAGCTAACCTTACTTATGGTGCAACAACCGGATCTCCAAACCAATACAGTATTGTTTATAGTGCTGCTGCTATTGCACAAGGATTTGCTAACGTTACTAATGCTGCATTACCTGCAAGCCCGATTGTTTTGCTTGTTCCTGCCGCTGCTGCTGCTGGAACGTATAGTTTTGCTTTAACCATTAGAAATTCGACTTCGGGTTGTGTTAGCGGAACTTATGCAAAAACAATAATCGTAAATACAACACCTGGTGCAGTTACGGTAGCTGGTGCAGGAACTTTTTGCGGTAGTGCTTCTTTAACAGCATCTGGAGGGACAGGTGGAACTATTTACTGGCAGAACACTACTAGTAATGGAACTTCCACAACAACACCTTTAACAACTCAAGTTGTTGCAGCAAGTGGAACCTATTATTTCAGGGCAGCAACCGGAGGTTGTTGGGGCACGCAGGGAAGTGCTGTAGTTACTATAAACACGGCAAACACTATCACACTGGGTGCTGATCCGTCAATCTGCCGCGGCCTTACCTCGGCCAACCTTACTTATAGTGCAACAACCGGAACTCCAAACCAATACAGTATAGTTTATAATGCGGCTGCTATTGCACAGGGATTTGCTAATATTACAAATGCTGTATTACCTGCAAGCCCGATTGTTTTGGTTGTTCCTGCCGCTGCTGCTGGCGGAACGTATAGTTTTAATTTAACCGTTAGAAATTCAACTTCGGGTTGTGTTAGCGGAACTTATGCAAAAACAATTACATTAAACCCAACACCTGCAACTCCCGGAGTTATTGCTGGTTCAGCATCTGCTCCTCCAATCACAACAGGTTTGAGTTATAGTATTGCTGCCGTAAGCGGTGCAACTATCTATACTTGGTTAGTGCCAACCGGATGGTTAATTACCGGTGGGCAAGGCACTTCGGGTATAACTGTTACATCTGGAGCCATTGGCCAAAATGGGAATATTTCGGTAACAGCAGGGAATTCATGTGGAGCAAGTGCAGTAAGAACATTGGCAGTTGCTGTGGCTATTCCAAATCCCCATGGCAATACGTGTAGTTCGTGTCATATAAATCATACTTCTCCCGGTGGCCAATTAACTTCTATCGTAGGCAATGCAAATCTTTGTATAAGTTGTCACAATCCTGCCGGATCGGCAAGTTTAAAACCTTTTGCAAATGCAGATAAAGCAGTGCCTGGTGTAAGTGGTAATTCACATTCCTGGGATATAAATGCAGTTAATACCACCTACCAGACAAATATGCCAACTAATGCAGGAATGCTGAGTAGGATAGTTTCAGGGCAAATAATGTGTTCTACGTGTCATGATCAACATGCTCAAACATTTTATCCTTATTTGAGGGCAGATAATTCCGGTGATGCTTTGTGTAAAGACTGCCACACGGCCAGGAATTTGGGTACTTATATAAGTAATACTACAACAAATAGAAGCTCACACCCGGTAGGGATCACCTATAACGGAGCTGACCCAAGATTTTTGTCAACCCCAACTGCCCCTATGGTTTTGGCTAATTCAAAAGTAGAATGTTCGAGTTGTCATAAAACGCATTATGCGGGGTCTAATGATGGGAATATTCTTCGGATGACCAATAACACAAATCTTTGTCAGAATTGCCATGCATTGCAAACTCCCACTACAACCCTTGTGCATAAAGGGATGACCTGTGTAACCTGTCATGATTCGCATCAAACAGGCTCTCAAAATATTTATCTTATCAGGGATAATATTGCAACA
>CAIRHD010000122.1 GCA_903878265.1 uncultured Bacteroidales bacterium
ATAGGCTGTTATTCTATCCCTTTATTTATACGGTTTGCAAGCGGAAATACATCTATTTGGGATGGGTTTTATTTTACCGGCCTTCGGCAGCGGGCCTGTAAACTTAAATTGTTTATATGGGGATTTTTACACAGCGCAATCTCTTACGCTTGATGCTTGCTTTGGCGGGGGTGTGGGGATATGTGGGTGGTGAAGTGAAGGGGTTGATTGTATATTGTTTTAAAGTAATACAGCATTTATCTATAATCAGAAAGTTCCATAAGAATAGTCCTGAACTGGCTTCACAAACTTTTACGACATTAAGGTATGTAATCGCAGGTTTATCGATTCTTTTTCTAGTAATAGCAAATCAGAAGCTATATGCCCAGAATGCAATTGTTGGGGATGGGTTCTCTACTGGCTGGGGCGGCGTTTCATGCCCTACTGGAAACGGAAACTTTACTTTTTTAGGTGCAAGTGCTGGTTTAACATACATTGCCACATTGCAGCCATCTGGTGGAACTGTAGGGGATAAGTACTGGAGATATGGAGTGGATTGGAGTTTGACAACAAGCCAATTAACAATCACGAATGGGACAAATGTTACTGTAACACCAAGTACAAAATACTCATTAAACACAACTTGTACTACTGCTGGAGCATTGAAATACACAGTACCATTGGGTGGAGGTGCATGGAATTACGTTTTCAAAACATTGGATGCTGGAACAAATCCAACTGGTTCTGTTATTTTCTTTGAAGTGCAAGGTGCAGTACAAGCATGTAGTACCCACACTGCGCCAACTTCATCGGCTGTATTTCCTGGAATTTCACAACGGTTAACCGTTTCAATGTCAGGAAATTTTTACACTGGGCAAGCTGCTTATATCCGTTATCAAACGGGAGGTGGCTGGGCTGGGGCTACTATAGCACAATTGACTTATGCAGGAACAGGAAGTGATTATTATTTTGATATACCAGCTAATTTAAATACTGTAGGCGCAACAATTACTTATTATTTTTTCACATCTGGCAGCGGTCTGTCAATCAGTAATGCTGATGCTGATTTGTACACAATAAATTTACTGAACAATAGCGGAAGCAACTACAGCTATCAGGTAAATGGCACTTGGCAAGCCAATACAAATGGCAACTGGAATATTGCCGGCACTTGGAATACAAATCAAGTACCTGCATTGGCTCAGAATATGGGGGCTGTTACAATAAATGCAAATGTTACCCTCAATCAGGATGCCAATGTTAGTTCACTTACAATAAATGCTGCCAAATCGCTGGTAAGTGAAAGCGGTCAAGCGCGAACCCTTACTATAACAAGTGGTGGCACTTTAACCAATAATGGCACTTATACTGCTAACGACGGAAAGGTTTCGTTCGCCGGATCAGGAACAGTTAGCGGAACCATCGGGTTTAATAATGTGGATATTGCGGGGAGTGTTCGTTTTGGGGTAAGTTCAACGGTGAACGGAACCTTGAAAATATTGGCTGGTGGATTTGTGAATATCGATGCACCTACTTATGCTACCGGCTCATTGCTGCAATATTCTATAAATGGCTCATTTAACCGGGATGTTGAATGGAGTCAAACCACTGGTTCGGCTTATCCTTATAACGTACAAATAAGCAATAACACTTATTTGTACATGAACAATTACGGTATAAATCAGGTACGACAAATAGCTGGAAACCTGACTATTGATCAGGGGAGTACTTTTGATATGCAAGGCTTGACCAACGGTAGTGCCGATATAGGTGTAACAGTTTTGGGGAATATAGTGAACAATGGCACGGTAAATTTGTCAACAACAACCGAGCGGTTAAAATGCACAAATTATACCAACGGAGCTGTAACCAACACAACTGCAACCACTACTTTATCTTCAATTGCAGGAGGAGACCTTGAGTTAACAGGCAATTTGACCGATTACGGTGTTTTTACCCCAAACCAAAGGGCAGTGTTTTTCACCGGGTCAACCGGAAATCAAACCATTACAGCACCCAATGGCGAAACTTTCGATTATGTAATTGTGGATAAAGCCGCTGGGGATATTGTGCTTAGTAACGATATTGCTATTAATCAAAAGTTAACCCTTACAAAAGGCAATATAGTTATTGGTGCCCACAACTTAACTTTTGGTGCTTCTGCCCCCGCGGTAGCCGGTGCGCCCAGTGCAATTAATATGATTGTTGCCGATGGTACAGGAACGGTAAGAAAAGTGTTTACAGGCAATGGATCATTCGATTTTCCTATTGGCGATGCAACAGGCACGGCTGAATATTCGCCTATATCATTAAATTTCAGTTCCGGTACATATTCAAATGCTTATGCTGCGGTACGGGTAACAGATGCCAAACATCCGAACAATACAAGTGCAACAAATTATTTAACCAGGTATTGGACTTTAACAGGTTCAGGCATTTCTGCATTTTCGTGTTCTGTAACAGGAACATTTCTTCCTGCTGATATAAGTGGAAGTACTGCAAGCATGGTTACAGCGAAGTGGAACGGTGCGTTGCCTTGGGTAAAATACGATGCTGTTGGTGCTTCAACAATATCGGCATCAGGTATTACAGGTTTCTCTGATTTCACGGGGATTTCATCTGTTATGCCTACTGTTACCATTGCTAACAATCCAGCATTACCGGTTTGCCAAAATGCCGCACTTACGCTAACAGCCAATCCTGTTGGCAACCCAACATTTACTTACTTATGGAGCAACACAGCAACCACCCAATTCATAAGCCCACCAACCAGTACCGTTGGTTCAGCAACCTATACCGTAACCGTAACCGATGGAAACGGATTCACAGCCTCTAACAGCATTACTGCTGTGGTAGGCGATGTACAGCCGCCTACTGCAAGTTGCCAAAATATAACGGTTGACCTTGATGCCACCGGAAATGCCACAATTACTCCGGCAATGGTTAACAATGGATCAACAGATAACTGCAGTATCGCTTCCATGAGTGTAAACCCAAGTGCTTTTACTTGTTCAAATGTATCCGCAGGATTTACTGATCTAATAATTTCCGAGTATGTTAAGGGCAGTGCCAACAACAAATATATTGAAATATTCAATGGTACTCCTTCAACTATTAATCTAACAGGTTATGAATTGCGGAACTATTCAAATGGCTCAAGTACGCCTACATATACAAATGCATTATCAGGTAGCCTCTCCCCTGGTGCAACTGCGGTTTATAAAAACACTTCTGCGGCTATTTATGGGGGATTAGCAACTGTTCTTACTTCGGTTGCCTTTAATGGCAATGATGCTATGGTACTTTATAAAATTGCGACAGCAAGCTTTGTTGATATTTTTGGTGTGATAGGAAATAATCCTGGAACTGAATGGACAGGTCCTGGTGGGTACACCACTTTGGGGAAAACATTGAGGAGGAAAACAACGATAACAAAGGGGGTTACAACCAATCCAACAGGCACAGGACCAACAGCATTTACAACACTTACATCAGAATGGGATCTCTTTCCTATTGATAACATAGCTGGATTGGGTGCGCACACACCAATTATTGTTGCAAATGCAGTTACTCTAACCGTTACCGATGCAAGCGGCAATACTGCCAATTGTATATCCAATGTTACTGTACACGATGTTACGCTGCCCATAGCAAGCTGCAAAAATATTACCGTACTGCTTGATGCATCAGGAAATGTTACAATTACCGCAGATCAGATTGATAACGGAAGTACCGATAATTGCGGCATACAATCGAAAACCGTTACGCCGAATACATTCAACTGTTCAAAGATTGGGGCAAATACTGTTACACTTACAGTTACTGATGTCAACGGTAATGCATCCACATGTACAGCAACGGTAACAGTACAGGACAACACGCCGCCAACCGCTTCTTGCAAGCCTGCCACTGTTCAGCTTAATGCATCAGGAACAGTTACAATTATTCCATCTCTGGTGAATAATGGTAGCAGCGACCTTTGTGGCACCCCATCCCTAATAGTTACGCCTAACACTTTTACTTGTGCAAATGTGGGAGCCAATACAGTAACTCTTACCGTTACCGATGCAAGCTCCAATTCATCTACTTGCACAGCAACAGTTACCGTGCAGGATGTTACGGCGCCAACAGCACTCTGCCAAAATATAACTGCACAACTTAACGCTACAGGCACTGCAACTATAACAGCCGCACAAATCAACAATGGCTGCTCTGATATTTGTGGTATAGCCACATTGGCAGTTAGCCCAAATTCATTCACATGTGCAGATTTAACTGCACTTTCGGTATTTAGCGATTTGATAATTTCGGAGTATGTAGAAGGTACTAGTAATAATAGGGCAATTGAAATTTATAATGGAACAGGTGCTTCTGTGAACCTTGCTACATATTCATTAAAGAAGCAGAATAATGGAGTTGGCTCTTTTGCGTCAGAACTAGTGCTTAGTGGCACTATTGCTAACAACAGTACTTATGTAATAGCCAACAGTGGTGGTTCATCACCTTTACTTGCATTAGCAAATCTTTCAACTGGTTCTGCATGTATAACATTCACTGGCAACGATGCAGTTGCTTTATACAAATCAGGAGTTCAGATTGATGTTGTTGGTGTTGTTAATCAAGCCGCTAATTGGGGTGCGGATATGACTCTTGTCAGAAAAAGCAGTATTACATCACCAACAACAACTTATAATCAAGCCACAGATTGGACTCAATATTCTACGGATGATTTTTCTCACCTTGGCTCGCACACTGCTTCATCAGGAGGTGTTAGGCCAGTAACCCTTACAGTAACCGATGTAAATGGGAATATTTCAATATGCAATGCAACAGTTACTCTACAAGATATTATTGCGCCTAACATTGTATGCCCGGCAACACCATCAGCAATTTGCTCTTCAGGGAGCCACACACACACCGGCACAGCGTGGGATGCCACTGCTACAGATAATTGTAGTATTGCTACCATTGCATATACACTTACCGGTGCAACAATCGCAACCGGCTCAACTACATTAAACGGTCAAGTTTTTAATGTTGGCATTACAACTGTTACTTGGAAAGCCACCGATGTAAATGGGAATTTTACAATATGTTCCTTTAATGTAACGGTTAACGCTTTACCAACAGCTACCATAACCCCAGGTGGCCCAACTACATTTTGCCAAGGGGGTTCGGTGACATTAACAGCATCGACTGGTACAGGTTATGTTTATACTTGGAGCACGGGCGCAACAACCCAAGCAATCACAGCTATTGCTGCAGGTTCTTATACTGTTACGGTAACCAATGCCAATAGTTGTTCGGCAGTTTCGGCAGTAACAACAGTAACGGTAAATACACTGCCAACAGCTATCATAACCCCCAGTGGCCCTACCACATTTTGCCAAGGGGGTTCGGTGGCACTAACAGCATCGGCGGGTACAGGTTATGTGTATACTTGGAGCAATGGCGCAACAACCCGAGCTATTACGGCAATTTCAGCAGGTTCTTATGCTGTTACAGTAACCAACGCAAGCGGGTGTACAGCCACAAGTGCTACAACGGTGATTGTAAACCCACTACCAACTTTAGTTACTGCAAGTGCAAGCAGTAACACTGTTTGCTCTGGTATTCCATTTAATTTGTTCTCATCATCAAATAGTAATTCGTCAATTTCTAATACATACCTATCGCCTACTGGAGATGGGGGATTTGAAACAGGTACTTCTTTTGGTGCAAACGGATGGTTCGAAGTAAACGCAGCTTCAAATTATTGGATTCTTAGTAATCTTGCTCCTGCCTATTTTGGGTCACGAGGTGCGCATATTTCGCAAAACGGAACAGCCTACAACTATGATTTGACTAATGCCTTTACATCTCATATCTATAAAGAGATTGCAATACCTGCTGGTTATCAAAATATTTCATTAAGCTTTTACTGGAAAGGCAAAGGGGAAATCGGGTGGGACAGACTTTTAATATACACTGCCCCCACTACAGTTACACCTGTGGCAAATACTCCAGCTTCGAATACGACTGCTATAACAGGAGCAACATTAGTTTGGTCTCAGACAGCTTTAACTACATCTTATTCTATCCAAACAGTTTCGTTGCCTAATTCTTTGGCAGGAAGCACGTTCAGGTTAATATTTACATGGCAAAATGACGCTGCTGATGGCATTTCACCCCCTATAGCTGTTGATAATATTTCCATCACAGCAGATTTGAATCAAGCCTGTACTTATTCCTGGACTTCAGTTCCTTCGGGTTTCGTTTCTTCGTCTCAAAACCCTGCAGGAGTTACACAAACTGCAACTACCCAATACATAGTAACGGCACAAAACAGCTATGGTTGTACAGCTACCAATAATGTAACGGTTAATATTGCTTCTTCTCTATCAGCGGCAGCAACAGCCAACCCGGCGACACCAATTTGCTCAGGCACTTCTGCTACATTAACTGCCAGTGGATCAGGTGGCATTGCTCCATATTCTTATTCGTGGAAAGTAGCTGGCACGGAGGTAAGCACATCGCAATCGTTCAGCGTTACACCTGCAACAAACACAACCTATAACCTAACTATAACCGATATTTGTGCACAAACGGCAACAGCATCGGTTGCAGTTGCTGTAAAACAAACACCTACGGCCATTGCTTCTTTTAATAGCCCTGTTTGTGTTGGAGCAACATTAAGTCTCATAGGGTCAACAAATAATGCAGGATCTACATTTATTTGGTCTGGGCCTAATGGATTTACTTCCAGTTTACAAAACCCAAGTATCTCTGGAGTAACAGCAACAGAATCGGGTATATATAATTTTACTGCTACGGCCAATGGATGCACTTCTGCTGTAAGTGCATTGCCTGTTACAGTAAATCCTACTCCCGCTACAGTAATGGTTACGCCTGCTTCATCCTCTATTTGTATTGGAAATATACAGCAATTGGTGGCAAGTGGTGGTGGGCTTTCGCCCACAATACTATCTCAGAATTTTAACAGCGCCACCAATAACTGGACTCTTTCCAATAATTCTACGGGTGGTACCAATCCTGAATATGCAGCATGGTCACTGAGGGGTAATGGGTATTCTTATTCATATTTTGGTGCCTGGCATAGCAACGATAATACACAGTTCTATTTATCAAATAGTTCTGCTCAAGGTTTTGGTAATTCAAGTACAACGGCAACTATATTAAAATCTCCACCCTTTAGCACTACAGGATATTCCGCTGCCATTTTGAGCTTTTATCATTACTATAAAAGTGGTAATGGTGGCTCTGCTGCTGTTGATATATCCACGGATGGCACAAGTTGGACAAATTTATTGTATTATACTTACGATTGGGGATTAATTGCACCTTTTGCAAATACAACAATTTCATTGCCAGCCTCTTTTCTCAACCAACCTACTGTATATATTCGTTTTAAATATGATGCAAATTGGCAGTATTTCTGGGGAATAGACAATGTAAGTATTACTGGAACACCCAATTCAGTCCCAATTACCTGGTCGCCAACTACAAACTTGTTCACCGATCCTGCTGCAACTCTTCCTTATGCAGGTACAGGCCTAACAGTGTATGCCAAACCATCAAGCACCACGACCTATACAGCAACTGCAACATCAACAACGGGCTGCACCAATTCGGGTAGTTCATTTATTACTGTAAACCCTTTGCCAACTGCAGTTATCACCCCAAGCAACCCACCAATAATATGCCCCGGCACATCGGTAGTATTAACAGCCTCGGAGGTGGGTGGCACAGGTATATCATATGCTTGGAACACAGGGGCAATAATTACCACAGTAACTGCCCTATCAACCGGCACTTACATTGTTACCGTAACCGATGGCAATGGCTGCAAGGATACCGAAAGTGCAAGCGTTACGGTGGCGGATAATGTGGTGCCTACGTTTACCATGCCCAATCTATCAACCGGTTACTGCGTTGAGGGTTTTGATGCGGCGGTTTACAAACCCGGAGGGATATATTATGTAGATGACCTCACCCCTATACGTCGGGATTATCATATATTGACAACAGGAAACACCCTTCTCGACCTTACCAATATTACCGATAACTGTCCCGGAACCATTACCATAGCCTGGAGCATCGACTTTGCCAACAATGGAAGTGTTGACCTTACCGGTACAGGCCAGATTTCGGCCTCAACACCAATCGACTTCCCTTTGGGTGACAATAAAATTACATGGATAGTTACCGATGCCAATGGGCAACATGCTACTGACTTCCGGATTTTAAATGTTTTACCCCGTCCCAATATACAGGATTAATCAAAATAAGTTTAATTAAACCACTTGCCTATGAAACATGACCCCCTCCCAAAGAAGGCTGCCGCCTTTAAAATGATTACGCTTACAAAATGATTACGCTTACAAAACAATAAATCTAAACACTTAATTAATCAACACTTAAATTTAAAAAAAATGAAAAAGCAACACATCTTATTTGTTCTCCTACTGGCTTTTTTTGCCGGAATTTCATCTGCAAACGCACAATGCACACCTGACGGATTTACGCCTGGTGCAGGTGGTTCTTACAGCTACAACATCTCTATTTCCGGAAACGGTTACTCCGGAGCCGGCATTTACACCTGGTATGTTACAACAAACACAGACATTCTGACCGGAATTATACCTGAAACAAACACTTTTTTCACAGTTGACGAAACAGGTATAAATTCCACGTACAACGATGTTACCAACACTACTAATCAAATAAACTTAACATGGACACAGGCTGCTGTTTCTTCTGCATCCACATATTACCTGGTTTTGCGATACACCGAGGCGAACACAGGTGCCACGCCTGGCTGTTCGGGTGAAAACATCCGGGTATGGCAGATCAATCCTATCAATACTTTTATGCTTGCTATTGAAGGAGCCACGAGTGCAGGGGCAGCTTTTGCAAGCGCTGAACAATGCTCCGCACCTCTTATAAGTGCAAATGTTTCGCCAAATGCAAATCCTTTGGTGGCAACTGTTAATTATACTTATGGAGCTAATACACTTTACTACAGGGTTACAGGTAGTGGTATATTGGGTTCATGGAGGCCTTCGATCAGGATTCCTGCCCTTGCAGGTTTAGGTCAGAATTATACTTCGGTTCAATGGAATCAGAATATAGATGGTTCCGGCCCTTGGCATACGTTCAATGTACCGGCTTTAAATACAATAGGTGGTGATTTCGTATCCACAGATGACGCAAGCATTACTGATGCCGTAGCTGGAACACCAATCCTTATACGTATTATAATAGCCAATGTGAATTTTGAAACTCTTACCGATCAGCCAATTCTTGTTGGTATTGATGGTAATTTGCCAGCCGCTTATACTGCAAGTGACATTTGGGGGCCTGGTACATGGCCTGGAACACCAGATGCATGTAGTGCTGCTACTGAATTTGCAAAGACAGCGACCTATACCATTCTGGCCCGCCCAACCATTACAAAGGGAAGCTCTATGCCTACATTTATCCAAAAACTGCCGTAATTTAATAGAATTAGGCATTTTATCACTTTCGTTGCTTTTTCATACCTAAAGCCTCTTTCCGTGCGGTAGTGTTTCCGCGCGGAAAGGGAAGGCGGGTACACGAAAGCATCCTACGTTTTCCTAAAATCAAAGCCAATGTGCTTACAAAAGCTTGCGTTACAAAACGCCGTGTTTTTGTGCATGCAGTTTCCGGTAGTCGGGAATGGTTAATGGTTATTGGTGATTAGTGATTGGTGAATAGTGAATGGTGAAAAGTGAATGGTGAATAGTGAATGGTGAATGGTGAATGGTGAATAGTGAATAGTGATTGGTGAATAGTGAATGGTGGAGGGGAACTTCCGCAATCCACAATTCTAAATCGTACTTCCGAATTCGTAAATCGTACTTCGCACATCGTACTTCGTAAATCCAAATTCCGCATTCCGGAATTAGTTAATGGAAAATAGTTAATGGAAAATAGTTCCTTTCGACATCGTCCAGAGTAATAATGGAAACTAGTTAATGGAAATTAGTTAATGGAAAATGGTGAATAGTGGAGGGGAACTTCTGCAATCCGCGATTCTAAATTAGTTAATGGAGATTAGTTAATGGAAAATGGTGAATAGTTATCGGTTATTGGTGAATAGTGGTGGGTAACTTCCGCAATCCGCGATTCTAAGTTAGTTAATGGAGATTAGTTAATGGAAAATGGTGAATAGTTATCGGTTATTGGTGAATAGTGGTGGGTAACTTCCGCAATCCGACATCCAACATCGCACATCCAACATCCAACATCGCACATCCGACATCGCACATAAATTTTGAA
The DNA here is from genome assembly GCA_903878265.1 of uncultured Bacteroidales bacterium. Taxonomy (GTDB): domain Bacteria; phylum Bacteroidota; class Bacteroidia; order Bacteroidales; family UBA4417; genus UBA4417. Next base: position 10,282 of record CAIRHD010000122.1, read on the forward strand.
ACGACCTAAACATATACTTCTGCGTCTGCTGCTGGTAGCAATACCACTGCTGATGGCTTTGGCTCCCGCCATGGCCCAGAATACTATGTATGCAGGTCAGTCGGGCGATTTGGGAGTTATACCCGTTGTGGGCGACACCTACATTTGGGAATTATACAAGGATGCAACAGGCATCAACTTCGCTACCGACCCGGGCAATTGTACGCCGGGTGATGCGTATTTTACCGGCAATATCAACACGGGACCAACCGTAAACGTAACATGGATAACGCCGGGCACCTACTACTTTAAAGTAACAGCCTACAGAAACGGCTGCACCATGAACCTGAAAGTTGGCATGATGACAGTGATAAACGCATTGCCAACAGCTGTAATCACACCACCTCCGCTACCGATTTGTGCAGGCGATCCGGCGCATTTAACCGTAACGCTTACCGGTACTGCCCCATGGAGCATTACTTATACCGATGGAACAAATTCGGTAACCATACCCAATATCCTTACAAGCCCATTCGACCTTGTGGTAAATCCTACCACAACCACAAACTATTGGATAACAAGCGTTACCGATGCAAACGGCACATATACATATATCCCGCCGATCACACCTGTTACGCAAATTGTAAACCCACGCCCATTAACCACACCGATTTTCCACCATTAACACAATTAAAAAGAATGAACATGCACTTTTAGGAGAGAATACAACATGCTTATGATTCATCGCCAGCCCATAAAAAGCGGCAGTATGGAAGTAAGCAACGAGAAATTGATCAGCTTTCAGGATCATAAAATTGATTCATTGACAGCCGAATAAAAAATAAAATGAAGGTTGATGAAGTGCCGCAAGTGCCCATTTACCTGATAATATAAACGGAATCATGGAAATACGCTTACGCTTATTACGATGGCTCAGCCTATTGCTGCTTTCGGCAGGCATTGCTGCTGGCACGTGTATGGCCTGCCAATGGTTCCGACGACGATGCAAACCCATTGAAAATTACCAAAGGAAAAAACATAAATACCAGCAACAAACCAACAAAAAAATGGAAATACGCCTACGCTTGTTACGATGGCTCAGCCTATTGCTGCTTTCGGCAGGCATTGCCGCTGGCTCGTGTATCGCCTACCAATGGTTCCGGCGACGATGCAAACCTCTTGAAGACTACAATGGAACAAAACATATATACCTGCAACAAACCAACCGAATAATGGAAATACGCCTACGCTTGATACGATGGCTCAGCCTATTGCTGCTTTCGGCAGGCATTGCCGCTGGTTCGGGGATGCGGGCAACATACCGCTGGTTCCGACGACGATGCTACCACGGTTTCTTTTACAACAAACCAAAACTAAACCACATATTACAAACCTACCAGTTGAAACGGCTTACAATGAAAATCAGGATACGCTTGTTACGATGGCTAAACTTGCTGCAACTCTCGGCCTGCCTGGGTTGCCGGTCGCCGGAAGTGAATAGTGAATAGTGAATAGTGAATAGTGAAATGGGAAATGGGAAAAGACAAAAAGCGATGGGATGGACTTGCCGAAACTTGAAAAGATTAAAGAATAAAACAAAAAATAAAAAGACAAATAATTAATAATAAACAATCAAAAACAAAAACAAAATGAAAACAAAACTTAGAATTTTACAGAGCTTATTAGTAGCAATCCTTCTTTTTGGAGGAGTAATGAATGGAATGGCACAAACAAACCCAGGTGGATTGCCATCAAGTACAACAACTCAAAATGTTTGCCAAGGCAAGGTTGAACAATATGCTGTTCAGGGCCACCTCGGCACAACGTATGAATGGAGTATAATTGCAAACCCTGACGGCGGAGGAACAATTGCATCAGTGAATGATAGTATTACAAATATTACATGGACAACGCTTGGTACATGTACACTTCAGTTGAAAGAATCGAATGCAACAGGGTGTTTTAGCACAAGTTTGATGACGGTTATTATAAACGAAGCTCCTGTATTGGTTATAACGAATCCATTGGCCATCTGCGCACCTGGTACTGTTGACCTAACCCTTGCTGCTGTTACTGCCGGTAGCACATTACCAACCGGAACAGTACTAACCTATTGGACGGATGCACTTGCAACGGTTGCTGTTGTTGATCCTACCATTGTAGCTGCTTCGGGCACTTATTATATCAAGGCAACAACTCTCGCTGGTTGTATAGATATACAGCCAGTTACAGTTATAATCGATGCTGTACCTGTATTGGTTATCACCAACCCATCGGCTATCTGTGCTCCAGGTACCGTTGACCTAACCGCTGCTGCCGTTACTCTTGGAAGCACTATACCTGCTGGCGCGGTACTCACATACTGGTCAGATGCCGCTGCAACTTTAGCCGTGGTTGACCCAACCGCTGTTACTGTTTCAGGCACTTATTATATCAAGGCAACAAGTCTCGGTGGTTGTTCAGATATTCAACCAGTTGATGTAACTATTGAAGATGTTCCAGTTTTGGTTATCACAGACCCAACTGCAATTTGTTCACCAGGCACTGTTGACCTAACTGCCGCTGCTGTCACTGTTGGAAGCACATTACCAGCAAGTGCAGCACTAACATACTGGACAGATGCCGCTGCAACCATAGCCGTGCTTGACCCAACTGCTGTTGCTGCTTCGGGTACCTACTACATCAAAGCTGCAACCACAGCCGGATGTTCGGATATCCAACCAGTTATAGTTACAATTAACCCAATTCCAGCAACATCACCAATCTTCCACAACTAAAATTAAGTTGTTAAGCTGATTGTAAAAGTTTGTTCAGTTTTCAATTCTGCTGTCCATTACTGCCCGCTGCCTATAAAGGTGGTGCGGCAGGGGTGGA
>CAIRHD010000123.1 GCA_903878265.1 uncultured Bacteroidales bacterium
CTTAACAATAAATTGAAGTTGTTTGGCACTGCTTCCGTTTATGGATACCTGAATTTATCGGCATTTGTAATTTCAAATATTGGCTCATTCCAAACTTTTCCAGGCTCGAAATTAGGAATAGGTCATGTAAATGGAGTAACAGGAAATATACAAGTAAGCGGTACAAAAACAATTTCTTCACTCACTAATTATGAGTTTAATTGCATGGAACCTCTTGTTACGAAGACCACAAATTTTCTTCCAACAACGCCACCCAAAACCATACAAAATCTAACTGTGAGTACATCAGGTACACTTGCATATATTGAGGATATGACAGTGAATGGATTTCTTTTTGTAAACCCTTTTTCAAAACTTGAGATAGAAGCTGGTAAAACCTTGACAGTTAATGGCCCTGTTAATCTTACCAGCCCTAATTGTGTTGTTCTTGCATCTCCTTTAACTCACGGAGCATCAGCATCACTCATTACAAATGGAAATATTTTTTATTCTGGATTGGGTTCAGTTGATGTTCAGAGGTACATCGAAAACTGGACAGGCCCAACGGATGGCTGGCATTTTCTATCATCACCCATAAACAATCAGATTATTGTTCCATCTTTTATCGATCCAACACCCGCAAATTACGACTTCTTCAAATGGGACGAGACAACTACCCTTTGGTTAAACCAAAAAGTGCCTGAAAACAATATTAACGTATTTATGCCCGGAGAGGGTTATTTGGTTGAATACAACACAACAAATCAACTTAAAACATTTTCCGGCTCCCTTAACAACCTAGATATCGATTTTGCAAATCTGTCATACACACCGTCGCAAGAATATCGTGGCTGGCACTTGTTGGGAAATCCTTTCCCTTCGGCTGTAAAATGGAATAATGGAACCTGGAACCTGAGCAACGTAGCCGGAATTTGTAAAGTTTGGTCTGAAAACAGTGGGACATATCTTGATGTTAATCCTAATGAGAATATCCCGGCAATGAATGGCTTTATGATATGGGTAAGCGAAAACTTCAATACAATAAGAATCCCTTTGGCAGCCAGGGTTCATGATGTATCCACAAATTGGTATAAAAAATCAGAAAACACTATTGCCGACAGGCTTCAGATCACAGCTTATTCGACAGAAAATAATACTAACCAGAGATCAGTGGTGCAGTTTAATCCTAATTCTACGTCAGGGTTTGATCTTTCGTGCGACAGTTATTTTTTGGCAGGTATTGATCAGGCTCCCGAATTGTATTCAATACCACAAGAAAATGCTTTTCTATCAACAAACACTTTGCCTTATACCGAAAACAGTAAAATTGTTTATTATGGTTTTAAAGCGGGTTCATCAACTAATTATAGTTTAAAAGCTGAAGGATTAGAAAGTTTTGACCCGGATGTTTCGATTCTGCTCGAAGATAGTAAACTGAATATCAAACAGGATTTGCGTTTAAATCCAATTTATAATTTTTCCTCGCATGTTACCGACAATTCTGATCGGTTTGCTGTTCATTTCGGTGGCGTTTTCGGATTAGAGGAGAATAAGGATGAATCCATGTTTCAGTGCTTTGTTTCAGGAAAGTCCATTTACGTTGAAACGATGGGGGATGCCACACAAGGATGCGAGGTGAGTATCTACAACCTGTTAGGGCAGCAAATATTCTGCAATCAAATTAAAGCCGATAAATCGAGGATTGACCTAAACGGCCCTACAGGGTATTATCTGATTAGGGTCAAATGCCATTCTGGGGTTTTTAGCTCAAAAATGTTGTTCGTAAATTAAACCCGATTTTAACGAAGTAAGATAAATAGAGTTAACATCTACTCCTTGAGTCATATTCGAAATGTTGTTTTTTATCACAAAGAGCTTCATTCAGCACATCGTTTAGAGATGTTTCTTCATTTTTATGTTTTCGGAGAGGGCTCAATCTGTATCTGATACTATTTTCCCTTTAACCCTTGCAACCCTATTAATAATCAGCAAGGCATGGGCACATACAGAGGTAAATCTGAACAATCGGAGTAAAACAACTGTGCTTTCAAATTTTCTGCTTTTAGGGCTTTTTCAACTCAACATATTTTCGGACATAGGGCAGTGATGTAAACATTTGTTTTGTAGTATTTTAACTATGTGAAATATAATCCTCCGCATATAGTTTTTGGCTAAACTAAAAACAAATTCGGTTCGCCCGAAAAAAAGTATTACCTTGTGCCTTTTGATTTACAGGGCATTCTTTTACGCCTATAAAAACCTTAGATAATGAGTGAAAAAAAGGGAGTCAATTACGAATCACCAAACATGAACAAAATGCAGGCTGTTGTAATCGACAACAAAACAACCATTTATATAGCAATGGATGCAAATGCCGATGCTGCCAAGCAAAGGTATTTATCCAGGATTAACAGGAAAGAAATTGTGCTATCGTAAAAAGTGGTTTTTTAAAAAGTCCTTTTCGTTTTCTCCTTACCATAAATTTAATGGGACTGGTTCTTATTGGTATGAAGTTGTAAGAATGTGAGCTTCAGAAACTTCTAACCAAGACATAATTGGCTGCTCCGTTCGGAACAATCTTTAAAAATCAAACCCTCCCCTATCTCTTCCCTTCCCGCCGTTCTTCCCAAAGTTCTTTGAAACTTTTGGCTGCTACTTCGGGCAGTTCGCGCCTTGGCCCCCAACTTGAGGTGAAAAATTTATTGAGCATGCTTTTCTTGCTTTTACCGCTGAGCATATCCAAGTATTTACGCTTTCCCATGGCTGTTTTGTAAGCGAACATCACGGTTTTATCGAAACGGTTGGCATAGCCTTCTTTTACAGAATCGTTGCGGTTGTAGAGTAGCAGTTCGTGAAGGTTGATTTTTACAGGACATACTTCGGTGCAGCTTCCGCAAAGCGATGAGGCAAAACTGAGGTGTTTAAAATCTTTCATCCCGCGCATCCAAGGTGTTATTACTGAGCCGATGGGTCCGCTGTAAGTGGTTCCGTA
>CAIRHD010000124.1 GCA_903878265.1 uncultured Bacteroidales bacterium
ATACGTCCCAGCCAACCATCCAATATTGCAATCTTACTCAAGCGGTTGGCAACGGCCTGAATATCGTGAATTCTTCACCAACAGTAAGGAATTCGACTTTTAATTACAACACAGGTTATGGGATTTTGATGGATGGAAGCAGTACCGCCACTATTGGAAACACCTCTGCTTACACCAACAACATCCTGAACAATTATGGGGCTTACGACCTGTATAACAATACGGCCAACAACATTGATGCCCGTTACAACTTCTGGGGTACCGGCGATTCCACCATGGCGATGTACCGGGTTTACGACAAATCGGATAACGCTGCTAAAGGTCGTATTTGGCAATGGCCTTTCGAACATGTGCCATCACTCCTTGTTACTACCACGGTTATGGGCGGCACAGTTAAATATGCCAATGCCGGAGCTTACCCAATGATGAATGCTGGTTTGGTGGTGAAAGATTTTGCCAACACAACCATAAACTCCGCCACAGCCAATGGATCTGGCGTTTACGCCTTGCCATCCATGGCTTCGGGCAGTTATACAATGACGGTTACACCAACTGTTTGGGGTGGTATAAACTCAACGGATGCCTTGGGCATACTCAATCATTTTACACAAATAATCCCACTTTCGGGGATGAAACTTGCTGCTGCCGATGTCAACTTTAGCCATAGCGTGAACGGTACCGATGCCCTTTTGGTTATGAAACGTTATTCAGGCCAAATATCCACTTTCCCTGCCGGCGATTACCTTTACAATTACGATACCGTAATTATGAATGGAAGCAACGTAACCGGCAATATAGAAGTGCTTTGCTTTGGCGATGTAAACGCATCATATACCCCGGCCACAAAAAGTACATTATCAACAGGATTGGTTCTCGAAGGTACGTTGCAAGTGGAATCGAATACCGAATTTGAATTCCCGGTAAGGTTGAAAGCAGGAATGCAGGTAGGTGCGATTTCGCTTGGGTTCTATTATCCTGAGCAATATCTCGAAATTACCGGTGCAAAACTGGCAAACGGTTTCAGTGATTTTTCATGGACGGCTGTGGATGGTTTGTTCAAAATGGGCTGGTGCGACAGGAATACCTTGGATGTAAACGACGATGAAATGGTGGTTATCCTGCGGATGAAATCCAAAGACTTTTCGAACCTTAATGCAGGGATTGAATTGGAATTGTTTGAGGATTGCGAATTTGCCGATGGCCTGGCAACACCCAACGATTGGGAAATTGTTTCAATTCCAAGCATCAATGCCAAATCAACGGGAATCAATACTGGCTACGGACTTGTTGGCCTGTCAGCATATCCAAACCCACTTACCAATAAATCGGTTGTGGAATTTTCGCTCGAAAAAGAAGGGAACGTACATATTTCGCTGTTGAACAGTGCTGGTACATTTGTCAAAGACCTCAAAAATACTGAGCTTGCTTCAGGAAACCATAAAGTTGCGTTAGATGCTTCAAACCTCAAACCAGGCATTTATTTATTAAAAATAGAAATCACCAGCAACGGACAATACAGATCCGACATGATAAAGGTAGTGGTATCAAACTAAAAATCATTTCGTTATGAAAACTCTGATTTTACATCGAATACCACTGCTGTTGCTGATGATTTGTGCGGGTTTCATTAATGCCCAAACGATAAGCACAACCGCAGGATCGGTCACAAGCTGTCCGGGCGAAATAATGGTTCCTATAACTGTTACCAATTGCAATGGTATAGGTGCTATTTCGCTATTGCTAAATTTCGACAACACTAAACTGACCTATACCGGCTACCAGAACCTGAACCCCGAATTAAATGGCGGCCTGATAACAATTTATTCTTCGGGCAACCAAGTTGTTATTGGCTGGGCCAGGACAAATGCAGCAAACTTAGGAAACGCCACTTTGTTGGAATTAAAGTTCAATGCTACGCCAAGTACCACTTCGCTTGTTTGGGACACGCAAACGCCTGGAAACTGCGAATACAGCAATGTTAGCGGCAATACACTTTCGGCTACTTACGCCAATGGAACCGAAACTATAAACCAGCCACCAATTATAGGCACACAGCCTGTTGATAAGTCGGTTTTGCTTGGGCAGAATACTTCGTTCAGCGTTTCGGCTACAGGAACTTCAATTGCTTATCTTTGGCAATACAGCACCAATGGAGGAACTACATGGGCCGATTTAGCCAACAATGCTACCTATTCGGGCGTTACCACTCCAACTTTGGGCATTACCAACTGCCTGCTGGCTTATAACGGATACAAATACAAATGCAAGCTCACTGGAACTTGTACTCCTGTGGTTTATACAAACTTGGTTACGCTTTCGGTAATAAACCCGGTAACAAGCACTTTGCCAACGGGCAGTTTCTGTCCGGGAAATATTATTGTTCCGGTTAAGGTTACCAATTTTACAGGTGTTGCTTCTTTTTCGCTGGCATTTTCCTATAGCCCAACCGTACTTGCTTACGCAGGATTTCAAAACCTGAACGGAGCTTTGTCGGGAGGCAATTTTTTTGCAAATGCCAACAATGGAATGGTTTATATGACTTGGTCGTCAACAACAGCCGTAACATTTACCAACGATACTTTGATAAAACTACTGTTTGCTGCTGCCACAGGTTCAAGTGGACTTACATGGGATTTGGCAACTTTGGGAAACTGTGAGTATTCCGATTTTAACGGCTCGCCAATTGCATCGGTATTTGTTAATGGCAACGAAACCATTTATGGCATACCCGCAGTTACCGCTCATCCAACAAATAAAATAATCGCGAAAGGGCAGAATACCAGTTTCAGCGTTACGGCAAGCGCATCGGGGATTGGTTATATTTGGCAGGTTAGCTCCAACGGTGGTTCAACTTTTACCGATTTATCCAATAATGCTCCCTATTCCAATGTTACTACCGCAACCCTTAGCATAACCAATGCGCAGCTTTCGATAAGCACTTACCAATACCGCTGCAAAATAAGTGGTACATGCACACCATTTATTTATTCAAACCCGGCAATTCTAACGGTTTTATCAAATATCCTTACAACTTGCGGAACTGCAACCGTTTGTCCTGGGCAGGTCATTATCCCAATAAATGTTACCGATTTTATTGGCGTAGCCTCCTTTTCGCTTGCGCTGAATTACAATCCTGCGGTGTTGAACTTTACCGGATATCAAAATTTGAATGTTGCATTAGCTGATGGCATGATTACCGCAAACACTGTTGGAGGCAAAGTTTACCTTACCTGGGCGAGTAATTCTGTAGCAACAATTGCCACTGCCGGGTTGCTTGTTGAGTTGAAATTTACTGGAATACCAGGATCGAGTACTTTAACTTGGGATACACAATCAATTGGAAACTGCGAATACAGCGATATCAATGGCTTGGTAATTTTCTCTGCCTGGACGAATGGTAACGCAACCATCAACCAACCTCCAGCCCTAACAACCCAACCAATCAACCAAAGCATTTACGCTGGTGGAAGTTCAAGTTTCTCAGTAACAGCCACCGCCACTTCAGTAGGTTATCAGTGGCAGGTTAGCACAAATGGAGGTACAAATTGGGCCAACCTTACCAATGTTTCGCCTTATTCGGGTGTAAATTCTGCAATACTTGGCATCAACCCTGCGGCTGTTGGTCTGAATGCTTATTTATACCAATGTGTGGTTTCCGGTACTTGCACACCATCGGTAATTTCTAACACCGCGCAATTGACAGTTACACAGGCAGCAATTACAATCACACCGGGAACTATTTCAAATTCCTGTACAGGCAATTTGGTTGTACCAATAAATGTTACTAATTGTAGCAATGTGGGAAGTATATCACTCACTATGGTTTTCGACACCACTAAAATGGTTTTTGATGGATACCAATCTGCCAATGCTGCGCTTACAGAAGGATTGCTTGTTGTGAACCGATCGGGTAACAAGGTTTTTCTATCGTGGGCTTCAACCAATGCCGCCAACCTTGGGACCGGAGTATTGATACAATACCGTTTTAAGTCAAGTTCGGGAATTTCGACTACCCTGAGTTGGGACACACAAACAACAGGAGCCTGCGAATACAGCGATGTTTTTGGTGGTGTAATAACTTCATTTTATGTTAATTCCAACATTTCGGTTGTTGCCAATGCGCTTACAGTAAATGCTGGATCCGATTTAAGTATGTCG
>CAIRHD010000125.1 GCA_903878265.1 uncultured Bacteroidales bacterium
AGCACCGCAAGGCGGTTTGCAATATCTGCCTGCACAGCTATTGCGAAGGTCCATCTCTTCTCAAAGACCCCTTCATCTTTTATACAGCATGTAAAAGAACTTTCTTTGATTAAATTCGTACTTTTACTTCAGGACACACCGGGCCCGAACGGGGGGTTCATCAAAGATATGAATGAATTGCTTTGTTTTACAGCAGGAAGCAAGTTTATTTTGAATCTAAATAAGAGTAGTTTTTGTGTGATGCGATAATGTGGGGATGTGAAGATGTGAAGATTGGGTGATTTGAAAATGAGGTAATGTGAAAATGAGGAAATGTGAAAATGAGGTAATGAGGTAATGCGATAATGCGATAACGGAGAATTTGAAAATGGGGTGGTAATGGGTTAACGCGATAGTGAGAAAATGAGAAGATGTGAAGATGTGGGGATTTGGGGGATGTGAAAATGGGGCAGTTTAACAGGCTCAGTGACCAGATTGTGATAATGTGGGGATTTAGGTTGCAAAAAATTAATAGATAAGGGCTTGAATGGGGACGTGGTATAAATACCGGTGGCGGAAGCTTTTTTTTAGCTTCAAGGATTCAAATTGCAAAAGTGCAAATTATCGATATTTTAGATGCCAAATAGCAAATTTCGAATTTTACAGGTATTCAGGTAATTGACAAATATTCGAAAGTTTACAGAACTTGCATTTTATAATTACGGAGCCTTTAATCCAATGAAAACTGATGAATTATTTACAAGCATCAGCATATCCAAATAATTAATGACACCATCCCCATTCAAGTCTGCAGGTAAAAATCCTGAACTAAATAATGCAGACTGATTATCTACAAGTACCATATCCATTCCATCGATTATACCATCCTGATTTACATCCCCGGAATAGACACAATAATTACTGCCTAAGAGTTTTAAATTATTTCCAAAAGCTTTTGAAAGCTGATCCGTAAAGTTGTATCCTGGATTTGTTTGAATGAAAGATACTGGAACTGCAGACCACGTTTCGATATGATTCCTGTTTTTTATTACAAGATAATATGCATCTGTTAATTCAGAAGGAACTGTGAACTGGCAGGTTCCATCAGTTTTTAGGTTTATGGAATTGATGTTATAAACTATCTGATAAGGTAGAGTGGAATTCCGTATTTCTATGTCAATTTGATCCGCAATATCTTCACTAAAATGATCCCCGTTTTCATCTTTAGCTTTATTCATTAACTGAATTGAATTGTTAAACAATCCTTCCAGAAATATTTTGAGTTGTAATTTTTTTGTTACTGTAACAAATAGGTTAGAGGGCAGGCTCTCACCACAAATATTATTTCCCTCCACGGTGATATTGCCGGAAATAGCATTTGTTCCAAAATCTACAGTTATTGTATTTGTCGTACTTGTCCCACTAGCTCCTGTAGGCAAAGTCCAAACATAAGAAGAAGCATTAGCAATTGCAGGTAGAGTGTAAGTTACTGAGTTCTGCCCCTGACAAACTGAGTCCAAACCTATAATTGTTCCTGAGCTTACAGGTAAAGAGCTAACTGTAACAGCTTTAACGGACGAAACGCCATTACCACATGAGTTGCTAGGGGTTACGGTTATATTCCCATTCTCTGAACCAACGGTTACTTCAATTTGAGTGGTACCTTGACCACCTGTTATTGTCCATCCTGGAGGAACTGTCCAAGAATATGTATTTGACATTGCCAAATAATCAGCACATATACGTGCAGCAATACCAGGGGTACTGCAACTATTTAAGATAGCCTGGGTATTAGCTTTTCCAGTGCCAACGGAAGTGCCATTGGCTCCGACACTAGTTCCATCACACCCCCATGGAACTCCAGAACTTTGATCAGATGGAGCTGCTTCAAAATAAGTAAAGGATCCATTTCCATTATCATAGATATAAAAAATCACACCACCCGCTGGCCCCTGATATCGCAAATGATAAACAGCTGAAGAAGTAAAGTTCCGAACAGCACGAACATGTAATGCATCACTTTTGGGGTCAGGGGCTAGATTTCCAAAAGCAAAATGCTTTATCCAGTCAAAATTATTGTTAAACTCGCTCGATGAGTGGTACCATTCACCAGCAAAATCGCCCATGCCAAAAGACTGTAAATTGGTGAACATCAAATTAAGCTCATCAATAGAGGGCAGATACCATTCATTGTTTATAGTTGCTGGTTGTGGAATTGAATAAATGACAGTACCAGCGCCTTGGCAAACTGCGGCTGCTCCTGAAATAGCCCCAGCAGATTCAGGCAATGGGCGAACGGTAATGGCAAGTGCAGAAGGTATTCCATCACCGAAATCATTATGTGCTTTCACACTTATGTCTCCTGAAACAGCTACTGTTGTATAATTTATAGTTATAGTATTTGTTGTACTTGCCCCGTTAGCCCTAGTAGGCAAAGACCAAACATATGAAGTAGCAGCAGCAATAGGAGGCACTGTGTAAGTTACGGAATTCTGCCCCTGACAAACAGTAGTTTCACCAGTGATTGCCCCTGCTGCTGCAGGTATAGGGTTTACTGTAATGGAGAGAGTTGAAGATGTTCCATCTAAACAGCTGTTAGTTCCTTTGACAGTTAGGTTACCGGAGGTAGCATTTAAAGCGAAGGTAATGGTTACATTTTCTGCTGTACCTGTAATTGCAGCGTTTGTACCACTGTATGCCCAGGTATAACCGGATGCATTAGCAATGGCCGGAACTGAATAGGGAACAGAAGCCTGACCCGGACAAACTGTAGCCATGCCTGAAATTGTTCCCGCCGATGCAGGCAATAAAACTAAACTGATCTTAAAATCTTGCAATATTTTCCAATTTATATTATCCTTAATATCTTTTGTATAAATGATGGCAATCGGAGAATATTTGTAAAGAGGAGTTGAAAAAGCAGAATCCGGTACATTCCAGCTCAAAGTATAGCTCCCATCACCTTGAGGAATCATAATTTCAGCATTTGATCCTCCGAACCTGGATAAATCAATCCAGACTCCTGCAATATCAGAGGCTCCATCAGGGTCCGTAACGGTAGCCTGGAATTCAATAATGTGATTGCTTGGAGTACATGGAATTGTAATCAAAGAAGGCGAAAATGTTGCAGAAATGATTTTAGGCATACTATACAACTGAGTAATTGACAGACTGTCTGTGTGGCTTAAGATCCCTGAATTATTCCCAGCAGGATACATTAGATCTGGAGCGAAGTAAGAATGACCAAGACCAATGACATGCCCGAACTCATGATGAAGTATCTCTTTTAATGTATCAGAACTAGTATTGTAGATATCCATTTTCCCACCATAAAAATAACCATTCGATTTTGTTACAGCAATTCCATCACCATAAGGAAAGTCAACGTAGCCATTATTATATTGTCCTCCCCATTCAGGATAACTAAAATCTACTACAATATCAGCAATGGAACCCAGTGAGTTGTCCTTAGTAATAATTACTCCACTATTTGAAAGCAGTGCATTATACATAGCTATTGTAGAGTCTAAGTAAGATTCCTGATTAGCAGAATAGTTTCCAATAATTGCGAGTGATACCTGACCATCCAGCATTTTCTGCATAGTATAATTACCTAATGGAAAATAGTAGTCACATCCAAATGGAACATAATTATCAGAATGCTGGTTAACATAATCAAGAACATATTCCTTTTCAGTATTGCCATAGCAACAGTTCAGAGCTGCGAGTGAAATATTGCGCAGGGGTGTGTTGTTGCTATTATCAATGACGTCCTTGTAAAGAGATATCCTTTCCTGGGGTGTGTTTATATTCAAGCCAATAGGACAATAGTCGAACTTTGCTTTATATGTAAGAGGGCGGTCAGGATATTCCTGGAAGTAGTTTTTGAATTGGATCGCTGCTTCATCTTCATCTTGTGCAAGGCCAAAAGCTGATGCGATATAAGGAATGAGTCCTTTCAAATATGAAGCGGATTCTTTAGCATCTTGAAAAACAAAGCCTAATGGCCCGAGATAGCCAGTGCCATTAAGCCTCATATATACAGTAAGATGTAGTGTCAGTGGGTCGAGTGTAGAACTTGTAAAATTATTCTTCAGGTCTTCAAGAATGCTCATACAACCCGGATAATCCATTTGATCCGGGAAAGAAAAGTCAGCTTTCAACCATGCTTTCAGTAATAATGCATCATCTAACAATGTACTGTCGCCCGGGTTATTAATCACCTCTTGTAGAAGCGACAAACAAGAATCACTAACGGTAGAATTCGTGTAAACCCAATAAGGACTTCCGTTCTCCATATGTTGCCCGTAGTATGAAACCGCTTTTGAAAACATAGAGTCAGTCAGAGTGTTCTGTGCAAATCCATTAAGCATAGAACCTAACAGAAATAAAACGAGTATTAATCTTTTAACGCGCATAACCAAAGTATTTGCAGAATAAACTATTGAGAGTAAAATCCTATGCCCTTAACCGTGAATGAATGATTTCCGGCCTTGTGCAACCTGATTTATTTTAGGTCAGTTCTAAAAATTCGATTTTCAACTAGTTTGTATCAAGTTTGAATATTTTAGTTCATCAAAGATATGAATGAATTGCTTTCTTTTATAGCAGGAAGCCAGTTTATTCTGAATCTAAATAAGAGTAGTATTTGTTTAATTTGAAAGTGCGAAAATTTGAAAATAAGGTAATTCGATAAAGAGGTAATTCGATAAAGAGGTAATTTGAAAATGTGAAAATGTGGGAATGCGATAATTTCATAATGCGATAATTTGAAAATGTGGCACTTCGACAAGCTCAGTGGCCGGGGGAATTTGATAATTTGGGGATGTGGAAATTTGATTTCAGAAACAGATTTGCATCCTTATGAGTTTCCAAATATTGAAACGATTAGTGTTTTTGAGTAATGGTTTTTTTATATTGTTTGGCTATCTGGTTTTGTTTTCGAGATGGGTTTTTGGATTCCGTGCTTATGTTTCCTGCATATCGGATTATAACCAGAATATCTATATTGGGGTTATTTGCAGCCTGAACGGTCGGGGGATGGGGAGTGAGGGTGATTGTTTGGGTGGAGTTTGTTGGCGATTGAAGGAGATTTGGGGATGTGAAAATTAATTTGGTAATGCGATAATGAGTTAATGCGATAATGCGATAATGCGGGTTAATTTGAAAATGAGATAATTTGAAAATGTGAAAATGAGGTATTGGAATAATGTGATAAAGAGGTAATTTGAAAATGAGGTAATGTGGTAATGCGATAATTTCATATTGTGGGGATGTGAAGATTGGGTGATTTGAAAATGAGATAATTTGAAAATTTGAAAATGGGGCACTTCGACAAGCTCAGTGGCCGGGGGAATTTGATAATTTGGGGATGTGGCACTTCGACAAGCTCAGTGGTCGGGGGAATTTGATAATTTGGGGATGTGGAAATTAATTTGAAAATGGGGGAATTTGAGGATTTGATGTGAAAGGGTGCAATTAAGCATTACCAATGAAACATAAACCACTTTGAGGGTTAGTAAAAACCGCTCGAAGGGTTTTGGCACGGAATTTATAGTGAAAGGGGTTTAGCCTTTTTTTAAAGTGTTGGTTTCCAAGGGGGTTTGTTGTTTGTGATTACAGTGGCTAAATGGCCGGGACTGTTGTTGTTGTTTGGGAGAGGGGGAAATGTGCTGCCAGGGCAAACCATTGGATCAATGGGGCGAATGTGATAATGTGGTAATGCGATAATGTGTTAATGCGATATTGTGGGTTAATTTGAAAATGTGGGGATGTGGAAATGCGATAATGGGGTAATGCGATAATGTGAAAATGCGGAAATTAGAGGATGTGAAAATGCGATAATGGTGGGTTAAGATATGGTTTAATTGCCGCCGTGCTGGTAGCAGCGGCCATTGGAATTGCTTGTCATGTGTTTGCAGCGGTTACCTGCTTTGGTTGTGCCGGAGCATTGTACGGTTGATGATTTGGTGTCGGATTTTGCAGGTGCGGTTTGTGTATTGGTGTTGGAAGTGCTTTGCTGTGGGGTTTGTTGGGTTGTATGTAGATAGCAGTAGCCTGATGGATTCAAGGTTTTGTTTTTACATTGGGAATCGGCTTTGGTTTTTCCTTTGCATTGAACGGATGTTGATTCTTTGTTATCTGAACCTTTTTTATTCGTGTTTGTGCTTTTCCATGACCAACAATTGAGGCAAAGGGTTTTTTCAATCTGCGTTTCCTGGTTGTCTGGAAGTGATGGGTAAAAATCTATGTCGGTAAGTTTTTCAACACTGTCGATTGTTATTGCGAACGCCTGAAGGGGTTCGGATGAACTTGCATTTGGTATGATGAAGCCTATTCCGTTTATTTCCGGCTGTGTATAATCGAGGATTACTTTATAGAAGTATTTTGGGACGGAAACTTTATCTGGGCCTATGGTTGGTAAATCGTAGGTTAATACTGGACCGGTTACAATGTAAAGTGCTTCGTTTTCGACTGCCCATGTACGGGCCAATTCTTCGAGCTTTTTCCAGATGCCACGGTTAAAGCCCGGCAATTGTGGGCTTATGTTGCTGTAATAAAAGGATTCGGCCATGGTTGCAGATGACCATCCCATGTCGGCGGCTGGTGCCAGATGGCCTCTGTCGTAGCCTGAGCCGGAATAGTCCGCATCAGTTGCTGTTCCGGATTTTATTAGAGGATCGGTGATGAATTTATCGGTACGTTCGAATTGTTTGTTTGTTTCGTCGCTGGTTAGTTCGTAGGCTACCCAATTGGCTTGTTTGTGTTTGTTGTTGAATGAAAGGGAGTAGCCTGGGTGAGAAATAATTTTGTCGGTGGGTTTTGTTTTGGGTATTTCTAGACCAGAAATGCTGGTGGTGGATTGGTTGTATTGTGGGGCTGTATCGGCATAATTCCATGTGCCATCGGTGTATAATAGGATTGAGACCTTTTTTTCTTTTACAGTATTGGTTTGTTGTTGGGCATAAATAAATGTTTGGATGTAAAAAGCTGCGAATAATAGTAGGAGAGCGTGTTTCATAGAGTGGGGGTTAGTAATGTTGGATAAATGTATTTGGTATTTAAAAAAAACAAAAGTAATGTATATTAATCAGGTTTCGTTTTTGATGTAATAGGGCTTTAGCGGGAATAAGGTTGTTAAAAATCTACCGCTCGAAGGGTTGGTAAAAACCGCTTCGAGGGTTTGGATTTGCAGAAAAGAATAAACAGAAATTCTTAGATGCAAAATCATACATTGAATAATTGTAAGATATTTGGCTCACTTACGACTGAGTTTTCTGGCTCTATTTGACCGGAATATCAGATAAATATGAATGCACCACGCGAAAGGATCCGCATGGCAACGAGTCCAAGGAAGAAATACAAAAGCCACAAAGTATTATCAATGTGACTTTTGATGCTTGAGTCCGCTCCGAAAACCTAAAAGTGAAGAAACGCCACTAAGACACTACGACACAAAGTTTCACAAAGCGTTGTTATTCAGCGTTATAAACTTATTGAAAATTAGAGGTTTTGTGCCACTTCGGCAAGCTCAGTGTATCACTTTGTGGCGAAAAAAGACTTTCCGGAGTGGACTCAATCTTAGGATTATCGTTTTGATGTAGCCATTGAATTGTCAATTCCATACACTGAAGGTTTGTCTAGTAAACCATTGTAAGACGAAACCTTTCCGTTATTATATTCAATTTCTTTTACTGCATAAAAGATCCGCCAGCATGCACTTTTGTCATCGATCTGATTTTTTGTTTTGCTATCGGCTGGCAAGTTGTCCAACAGTTCAGTTGTCCAGTAAGTTGGTGGTAATAACGAGGGTGCGCATGGCACTGGCAGAAAATAGATTCTGAAAATATATTTTTTTACTGCATCCAGTGCTTCATTTGTGGAGGGACCCCATGAATCGCTAATTTCAATTCCCCATTCCGTTTCTGTTTCTTCCGATTTACTGTAGTCGCGGGAAAGCTCGGCACCAGCCAATACGCTCAATTCAAATTTTTCGCCAAGCCCAAAGAGGTCAAAACCGCCACCACCACTTAGGCCAGCGTACATACTTGCGTCGAACGACCAGTTAGTTTCTTTATAAGAAGTATTTATTTGAGAAAAGTTCGAAGAGTTTTTGCTGCTTTTTAACCATGTCATTTCCATATAGTCTGAATTTCCGATCGGTAAAGTGTTCTGGCAAATCACATCCCCGAAATAATTATTGTCATCGGCGTATCCTAAGGCTTTACCTTTATAGCCAAGTGCTTTCATTTTGGCATTGATGGCTTCGGGCATGTAGCTTTCAAGGTCACCTGGTGTAACATTATAAGGATCGAAACTCAGAAGGTTGCCTGTGTCCATCAAACCTATTTGTATGGAGCCCGCCTTCATACTACCAGACTGATTATCGCTGGTAGAGTCTATTGAAACGCCATAAATGTCTCTGTAGCTAAATGCAGTGACTTTAAGAATGGCAGCTAATACCCTGATGATGCCATCCGGCACTGCTTTTGGATTTTTCTTTTCTAAGTCGAAGCTGACCGGAGCCTCCTGTGTAATATTGCTAACAAAGTCGGTTTCGGCAGAATCCTCCTGCACCGACCCCATGCCCTTGTGAAATGAAGCCTCAAAGGCAATTCCAACACCTTCGGTTGTCTTGCCTTCCGCTTCAAGTCCTATAGATAAAGACCGTTCTGCACTTCGACCTTTGATATCTTTGTTATGTCTTCCGTAAGTAATTGAACCTGCAATGTTCTCGCTGCTTCCCGGATCAATATTTTCATAATTCACAATCGGGAATGGTATTGGTCCGTTAAAAATTCCACCTATAATAAAGCGAGGATGGATTGGGTCTATTTTTGGTGAACGTAGATTGTCTTCGGGGTCGGAGACTGACTGTATAGTCCCTACCCGGTTGACCTGGCATTTTGGATATTCGCCATAAAAAACAAATTCGTAAACTGGATAGTTTTTTGCAGACAGATCAGGGGCACCTTGCTTTTGTGTTTTTATATTGGTTATGTATTGTGCTTCTAATGCTATATAGCTTACTGATGATGAAGGGGACACACTGTATAAACTTGTTTCCGAAGGTATTACATCATTAGTGGTAGGTGTTACCTCTATAAAAGAATCTCCCTGGCCATGATGCTCCATGTTAACTGCGGTAAACTTTTTATTCCCGTTATAACTTAACCATGCCCTCAACCTTCCTGCTGCATCACGGGTAAGATCAGCAATGCTAAAAGGTGTTGAGGGTGAGTATGTATTCATGAATTTTAGTGGGCTTGAATCCTCTGTTCCCATCGGGGTAAAATTACCAAGTGGTGCCAAACCATTGTTACTAAGGTTTATTGCCGCATAGAAGGCACTCAGATCCGGCATAGTATTTTTGGTTTGTCCGTTCATGACAAGTACCAGCAGGTAATATTCTGGCAGGGGATTACCATTCTTATCAAGTGTTGAACCTACCCTGGAGTACCATTCTGTTAGTACTTGATTTGCATTATCCTGATTAAATCCCTTTTGGTAGGGCAGGTAAGTTGAAAATTCTGCTTTCCACGCGTTATTCGTAAAATCAATTTTATTTTTGTCGTAAACACCTACAAAAGTGCCAATACCTTTGGCATCCCATGGTTTATATTTTGCATTAGCAGCGCCGGAAAAAGGTGCAGCAGATGCACAGGTAACTATAATTAAGTTGCCACCCACGACTGTTGTGCTGATGTCCTTATAAAGATTGCCCTTCACATACGGTGTGGGCACATTTATACCATCGCTTTCATACATTTGGATAGGTAAGCTCCATTTATTGTTTAAATCCGGGTGTTCTTCGTCGATTAACGGGTATCTAAGTGCGAATATACCTGGAACAGGTGGAAAGTACTGTGAAACAATATCCGGGCAAATAAATGCAAACATACTATCAGCAGGGAATACTGCTAGTGCCGGTTTTGAATGAGCAGGATAAATCTCAAGGTTAACGGTATTCCAATTGGCCGGGTCTTTTAATGCTTCGTCGTTAATTGGCTCTTCAACTAAAGTTGGGCTTTTTTCGATCAACTTGTCGAGAGGAAATGTTGTAAGGTACAGTTGACAGTTGTTAGTGATCAGATCCGGTCCATACGAGGTGATCAATACTAGGTTACCATTAAAAATTGCAGCGTCAGACTGGTAGTTGTTATAATTACCAAGTTGTTTATTTATCGAAAATTCGCCTGATTGGTATGCATTCATATTATAATGTTTTAATTGTTTACTTTAATTAGTTTTCGGCTGTCCTTATATTAGGCAATGCTATCTAATTCTTTAATTTATTCGCTAATTGCTTACTTTAAAGGAGCGAATGAGATCGCTTCGCTAAGTTGATGTTTTTTTTGGCATAAAATTTAAAAAAGCGACTGGAATTTAGGTAAAAAGGCAAAGGGTAAAAGGCAAAAGTAAAAGGCAAAAGTAAAAGGTGCTGAAACAAATAAACTTACATTTCATTTTAATTTTTCAAAACAATTCCGACACAATCAAATCTGACACTATTTTTTAATACTTGCATCAATGGTTTAACTTTGAAATTTCGGAAGGCTCAATTCATCGCTTTTGACCTTTGCACTTTGACTTTATCTATTCTGGCTTGTCCAGGTTAGGTTTATATTATTGATCCGTGAGTTATAATGACCGCTATCCATGTAAACAAAACGAGTTGTGTTTAGTTCTATATTATTTGAAATCAATGTATTTTTTTTATAGGAGTTAAATAGCGAATTGCGATATTTTAGGGTCAATCATCC
The DNA here is from genome assembly GCA_903878265.1 of uncultured Bacteroidales bacterium. Lineage (GTDB taxonomy): Bacteria > Bacteroidota > Bacteroidia > Bacteroidales > UBA4417 > UBA4417. Next base: position 10,743 of record CAIRHD010000125.1, read on the forward strand.
CGTGGCTGAAATTAGCTGTCAACAATCATATATGTAGGACGCAAACGACTTTTTGGTTGAAAATTCAAAAGCACATTCCTAATAACGACCAAAGGTAAATCAAAGCAATGCCAAGACTACTGATGGCTTAAATTTAGAAAAATTTATATATGAAGCAGAATTTCAAGCGCTTCGAGGGTTGGTAAAAACCGCTTCGAGGATTTTAGAAAAATATAGAATATTGAGTGCGCTCCGATAACCTTAAAAAAAAGAAAACCACGGAGGCACTGAGAACACAGAGGCACACAGAGTATTGTTAATCAGCACTATAAACTTCTTGAACTTAGCAAAGCGATATCACGAACTCCTTTAAAATATGCAATTGTGAGTAAACTTAGAGGATTTGTGCCACTTCGGCAAGCTCAGTGTAACACTTTGTGGCAAAAAAGACTTTTCGGAGTGGACTCACTGTTTAAAATTGGATTCTTAGCATAGAATAATTGTCTTCATTTGAGGATTCCTTTTCGGAAAATATTTCATCAAGTTTTTCTTCCGAAAGATTGAAGATTGAGGCTATATCCCAATTTTGCCACAAACCATCTGAACAGAGCAGCAGGGTGTCGCCTGAATTACAATTGGTTTCAGTGACTACTAATTCATCGTGTTCAGGAGTACCTGTAATGGATCGTGTTACTATATTTTTATACCGTTCCAGATTAAGTGCTGAAACCGAGCCTTGTTTCTGCATATCATTTATTAAAGAATGATCCTCGGATTGAAACAGGAGTTGGTTATTGCGAAAGTGATAAATCCGGACATCACCGAGCCAGAATATGTAGGCTTTGTTGCCTTGAATTAAGGTTCCTGCTATTGTTGTGCCCATTTTTGCCCCAAGTTGCTGACTTTTATCATACATGATTGAGTTTGCAGTGCTAACAGATTGTTGCAGGGTGCTTACTATATCCGAATTGGCGAGATTTGGAGCCAAATATCCGGCAATTGCTTCACAGGCCAATAAGGATGCTATTTCGCCATGTTCATGGCCTCCCATTCCATCGGCAAGCAGGTGTATTGAATAACCGGATAGAAGTTGACGGTTCAAAAGATAGTCTTCGTTGTTTTCTCTCCGCCCTTTGGCGGAAAATGTGTAAATTTCCATTTTAGATTATTTTTTGGGTTTCACCTTCATGTTTTGTAACACCAAGGTTTGGTTAATATTGGCAATGATATGGTAAGTTATCTGCTTAATTCCTTTGTGAGTGAGAACAGGCTATTGAAGACATCCTCATATTTTAAAGCACGGTGAGTTTCCATGATTTGGTTTAGCAATATGCTTTCGTCCTTTTTAGCTACTTCGGTTTGCAAAATGCCGATAAATTCATTTAGAGTTTCGGGATTGTTGTTCAGGATTTCTTTCATATCCCTACCTAACAAGGAAGCACCGGCAATGAAAGTGGAAAAGTTTTCTACATCGTATAGGTCGTAATTTTGGGTAGCAGCCCGTTCTATATTGATTTTGAGGTAATTGGTAATAATAAATGCCATATCGAACGCATCCTTATTGGTTTCGAGGTGGCGGTCGCGCCAAGCTGCCAATTTAAGCAGGAAAATACCGGGCAACGAAGCTACATAAATGGTGAAGCTATTATCAACACTTATTTGCAGGGTTTGTTTGGCTACATCCGTAAACCCTGCAACCGACATGGCGTGAGTTTCATCTGGTGGCCAGTAAATATTGTTATCGGCTTTTGCAATTTCGCCGAAAGGGACAATATCGAGCATGAAAACGTTTTTGAACCAGAACCTTTGCTTTTGCTGTGTTGATTTATGAAAACCTTCAAGTGTTTCCAATCCTGTTGCTATATCGTCATACATTTGCCAGTTGGCAATAGCAAGGCAATATCCAGGTCATCGGTCATGCGGTTAGGCTGTTGCTTATAAATACCTGTTAGGATTATATCACGGGCTGTTGCGCCGATAATATAAAACTCGGAACATACGGAAGTAAAGTAGGTTGTAAGTTTTTCGAGCAGTTCCTTCAAAAGGGGATTAGCAAAACCTTCACTTGATATATTGTAACTCATTATTCAAAATCATATTAGCGGTTTCAATATTACGATCGCTCCCACTGCTCATCAAATCAGCATAAATTAAAACAGGAGGAATGCCGATGCACGTTTGTGGCCCCCAGAACATTACCAATAGCTCCACGTTTCCAGTTTCGTCAGGAACAAGTCCAATGTCCTTAAAACTTTGCCAGTTTCGTTCGGTATAAATAGTGAACAAGCCAGGATGCAAGTAGCCGTTCAGGAGATTGGCACCTGGTTCGCCACCCCAGGAAGCACGGTTATCGGCTTGATCCAGGTTAATTTCCTTCCATTTATTATAACTATCGGTTTTTATGAAACGCATCTGTTTCATAAAAATGCGTGGCCTTAGCACATCGTGGTAGGGTGTAATCCAACGATTAAGTAGAACTTTGGTATTTTTAAGTTTCTTGGTTTGTTTGGTTTTAAGGATAAAATTGAGGTCGATAAGTTCCTGCATAACAGCGGCGACAGAACCTAATGAAATATCAGCAAGTTCAGCAAGTTCACGATAAGTAGATTGCGTTTTTTCAGGGTTGACCAAAAACTGGAATATAAGCTTAATGCCTGCTTCCTGGAATGCCCTGGGCTGGTTAACCTTTGCCATCCGCTCAATTTTTTTCCCTTCAATCTGGAGCATCAGATTATGCTGCCTGATATTGCAGTTCCCAGCCACATCCAGGTAACATACCCCTTCGGCCACATACTCTTTGGCTATTTCAGAGGGGATATATTTTGTTATCAGAATTATAGGAAGATTATTCTCCCTGGAAATTTCCTTAAGCTGAGCAAGGACGATTCCTTTATTGCCTTTTGTGATTTCAGGTTTAATTTCAATGACAAACTCTTCGCTGGCAATTTCAAGAATGGCATTATGCCTCAGCCGACCATCTTTAACGATTGCCTGGATTTGCGTGTACTTGAGCAGGCTGTTGATAGCTTCTTCAAGAATTTCCCCTTCTTTCTTCATAACCTTTGTTCATTAAATGGTTATGTTCATTTTCAATGAACAAGCAAAAATAGTGAACATATTTGAATAAAAAACTTTTTGACGAGAAATGGATAAAAAGGGGTTAATGTGCAGGGCAAACGCAAGAAGAAGTTTTAAAAATAGGCCCTATCAACAAATTTCGTTGAGATATTAACAGGGGTTTTTAGTGGTTTTTGTTTTTTCGCTGGTTGTTAACAATTTTGTGCTAAATATTTGTAAATCTGTTAATTAATACTTGTTTAATGATAGTGTTTATGTCAAAAAATCATTAAAACTTTGTTGGCCTAATCCATCCAACATCATGACCAGAACAAAACTTTATGATTTATTTTCATACATGCCCGATCCAAGGCTTAACAGGAACAAGAAACATAACCTGACAGACATACTGGTATTGAGTATCCTGGCTGTTTTGTGCGGGGCAGAATCCTGGAATGCCATTCAGTTATTCGGCACAACTAAAATTGAATTTTTAAAGCAAATACTTTCGCTGCCAAATGGTATTCCTTCACACGATACGATCAACAGGGTTTTTTCACTACTCAAACCCGATAAGTTTGAGTCCATATTTATGAGTTGGGTCGATACACTCAGGGACAAAACTTTACTCAATGATGTTATAGCCATAGATGGGAAAACCGTTCGTGGTTCAAAAGATAGTTTTCATGAAAAATCACCGATACATATCGTAAGTGCCTGGTCTAATGGCAATCAACTTGTTCTTGGTCAATGTAAAGTTGACAATAAATCGAATGAAATCAAAGCCATTCCCGAATTGCTTGAAATGCTTGATATAAAAGGGAGCATTATTACCATTGATGCCATGGGGACCCAGAGAAACATAGCCGCAACTATTATTGACAATCAGTCCGATTACATCCTTGCGCTAAAAGACAACCAAACCTATCTGAAACAAGATGTTGAAAGCCTTTGCAAGCGTATGAAGCCAGATTCAGAAAGTGAAACAGTCGAAAAAGGGCATGGAAGAATTGAAACCAGAAACTGCAAGGTTTACAATCAAATTCAACTCCTTGAAGATCTGGAAAAGTGGAAAGGACTCAAATCGGTGGTTCAAATCACATCCCAAAGAGAAATCCGCGAAAAGAAAACAACTGAAATACGGTTGTATATCTGTAGTTTACTTGATGAGGCAGAGGCTTTTAACAAATTCATACGATTACACTGGGGTATAGAAAATAAGTTACATTGGACTTTGGACATGACCTTCAGGGAAGATGAACAGAGAAAAAGAGATAAAAATGCTGCACAGAATTTTGCCGTAGTGAGAAAAATAGCGTTGAATCTGTTAAAACAAGAAAACTCAACTACCAGTCTCATCTCCAAAAGACTCAAAGCTGGGTGGGATAATGACTTTCTGTTGAAAATATTGGTGATTTAAGTGCGTTGACCCTGGGGATTTCTGCCATCATTGCTATTTCATGTTGCCATTTTACTATCTTTGACTACCGAATTGACCATCTAAGTTTAGGACTAAAAATTCACAAATCACAAATTTATATTTTATCCCCTTGGCCATGAACGCAATATGCCCTTTGTCGCAAGTGCCGGTTAGGTTTGAACCTTCGGAAAGAAGTGAAATGGTTACACAACTCTTGTTTGGTGAAACTTTTAGTATAGCTGAAGAGAAAGGAAATTGGCTTCTGATAATGACCCATTTGGATAACTATACTGGATGGATTGACAGGAAACAATCCATGAGGGTTTCACAAGAGTTTATTGAACAAACAAATCACAAATCAAGGTATTTTATGGCTGCCAAAACCGGGATTTGCACTTGCGCCGCTGATGGCACGCAAATCCTGTTAACAAAAGGAAGCACTTTGCCGTTGTACCATAAAGGCACTTTTGGCCTTGGCAGCAGGGTTTATACTACCACCGAAAAGTGCAAAGTTGTTCCACGGAAGTTTAAGGCATCAAAAATTTTTCCCTCAGCCATTCAGTACCTAAATGTACCGTATTTGTGGGGAGGCCGGAGTATGTTCGGGGTTGATTGTTCGGGGTTTGTGCAGGTTGTTTACCAGATGTGTGGGCTGGATTTGCCCCGCGATGCTGCACAACAAGCAGTAAAAGGAATTGCTATTGATTTTGTAGATGAAGCCCAATCCGGCGACCTCGCCTTTTTCGACAATCCAATGGGTGAAATCATACATGTTGGGATTATGATTGGATCTGGGAATATAATCCACGCTTCTGGACAGGTGCGGATTGACAAAATTGACCATAATGGGATTTTCAATATCGGGTCGGGGGCATATACCCATAGTTTGAGAATTGTTAAACGACTGTAATTTTGTAAATTACAACTCATTTCATTTGCAAAACAATAATCGAAATCGACTATTTCCGAGCCTTCGCCCAATAACAGCATAAATGAATATCTCTTTCCAGAAAGACTTAAACTTGAAAAACAGATACTATGTCAGTCCTAATGCAATTTGCCATTTTCCCAACCGATAAAGGAGCCAGTGCCAGCAACTATGTAAGCAGGGTTATTTCAATGATACACGAGAGTGGTTTACCTTATCAATTGAGTGCCATGGGAACAATTATCGAAACAGAAACCCTCGAAGAGGCCCAGTCAATTGTAAATCATGCTTATGCTTTGTTGCAAATCGACTGTACAAGGGTTTATTGCACCGTAACCTTCGACATCCGTGATGGACAAATCGGAAGATTGCAGAAAAAAGTAGAATCCATCGAAAACAAAATTGGTCCGGTAAATCACTAATCCTTTCGGATAACTTCTATGGTAAAGTCGGCAGCCAAAGCGGCCAAAGCACCGACCGCCGCAAGGATTGGTGCAATCAAAGCACCAAGCAGTCCAAGGGTTACAGGGATTTCGAGGTAGGTTTTACCTGTAGCGTCTTTGATTATTATTCGGTTTACATTTCCTTCGTTAATTAGTTCGCGGACTTTATTCAACAAATCTTCGCCTTTTACTTTAAATTCGGATGAGTTCATGGTTATCATGGATTTGTGATGCAGCTTTGACGTGGACCATGGATATTGGTTACAATCCAACCAATTCAGACCTGAATTAGGATCCAATAACAGAAGATTTTTGAAAAATGATTCTTCAACCTTCTTCAAATTATTAGGAATCACCAAAACCCATAATCGCATAAACCTTACTTCACCACAATCTTACCACTTCCCGAATACGAGTGATATTCTCCATTATACATGGCATCAGCCGATACTGCACCTATTACAAATGTGCCTTTGCTTACAGCCCTCACCGTATAATAAAAGGTTTTTGTGTTACCATTCAGGGAAGTGAAGAAACTTATCCTGTCATCGCGTATATCAGTATATTCGGGTGTTGAACGATTTTTCATGAATCCCATTTCCCTTTCAGCGACAAGTCGGGAATTTTCAATTTCGAAACAAGCGGGCAACAAATCGGTGATGGCAACATTTTCAATAGTCGAACCCGATTCGGATTGGGCCGTTATTTCTACTACTACCAAGTCGTTTTGAGTAAAGGAATTGCCACTGATTTGATTGCCATTCCGGTCCAAAAACCGGCGTCGAACTTTCAGGTGGTTATCCTGATCTTCAGCATTTGGGGTGAGTTTTATCCCCGACATTTCAAAGTAATAATAAAGTACACCTTTTCCTTTAGCCGAAATTGTGATTGATTTATGATTTATGGCCAAAGGAAGCTGGATATCTTTGTTGTTGTACCTGCCAACCTCTTTTCCATCAATTGAAATCTGTGCTGTGATATCTGAAGTCAAAGCCTTTCGGGCATGTTTTCCTATGGCAAGTAACGCAAAAGATGCTTCCTGGGTAGAAAAATATTTATTGTTTTTCATTTCGAGGGAAACGCTTTTCAGAAGTTCGTTTACCTGAGGGTTGTTCGGATCGGTTTCGAGCAAAGCATTTAATGCTATTGACTTATCGCGTAAACATGAACTATACGAGCCCCCAAATTCGTTAATTGCCTTTTCGTTGCCGAAAGCTTTAGGCAATATGCCACTGAAGCTTTTTACATCACCAGCCCTTAGAAATGCTGAAGCGAGCATGTAACGGCCTTCAGAAGAGAGTTCGGATGATATGGATTTGTAATAATTCATAGCCGATACAGGTGCCATATCGGCCAATGCCAAAACATAAACCGAATACAGGATTTCGCGGCGCGGAATATTCCTTGATTTGCGCACCTCATTTTCGAAATAGAAATAAGTTTCCATTTCCCGTTCTTTCACTTTTTGTGTCAAAAATTTTAGAATCCCATCAAGAACTTTGGCATTGACCTCAAACCCTGCCTCTTTCGACTCAATTAAAAAATGTGCTGCATAAGCAGTTGCCCACCAATCCGGACTACCGCCCTGGGGCCAAAGCGATAAACCCCCATTATAGAGTTGCATGGATTCAACTTTTAGTATGGCCTGTTGTACATTGTTTTCTGGTGAACCTCCCTCGTAGAAATTACGTCCCGGAACTGTCGGAAACAACTTTGTAATATCAGCCAGATACAATTGCGGAAAAGCACAGGAAACGGTTTGTTCCAGACATCCATGCGGATAGCGCACCAAATAATCAAGATTTTTCGCAAACTCAACTGCAGGGGATTTACTTAAAACCAAAGCTGATTTTACTGACGTTGGATATAGATCAGAGGTTATCCTGATTGTTTTGGAAGCAGCGCCAACAACTGATCCCGATTCAGTAATAAATGTTAAACCTCCGGCCGGGCGGACAGGAATCTCAATTTGCTGTGAAATTTTTTGTCCAAGCGCAGAAACCGTGGCTGTTAATGTTGCAACACCTATACCTTTATCAGAGATTACATTAAATAATGCAACTTCTTCGTTTCCAGGATTCAAAGCGACTGATACAAGGTTTTTACCTGAAACTGAAACAGGGCCGGAAGCGCTAAGTTGGATTGTGGCATCGGCTTTTTTAGCAGTTGTATTTGTCAACGACACAGCTACCACGCAATTATCGCCTGGACTAAGGAATCTCGGCAACGACATGCTCACGACTACAGGGTCAGCCACTTTCATGGTTTTTTCTGCCGATCCGAATTGTTTTCCTTTGTAAGCTACTGCCATTATCCTCAAGGCACCCGAAAATTGGGGGATATCAATACTGAACGAACACTCGCCGGAGGAATTGGCTTTCCGGATTCCGCTCCATTTCGAAATAAGCTTGACCCTATCACCGGTTAAAGGGTTTATCCGTCGTGAAAGATCAAAAGCCTCGCCGCCTGCTGGACTTGATGAACGTTTCAGTTCAGGATACAACAAAGCATACACATCGTAAGAATTTACCCCTAATGCACGTTTTTGGTAAAACCAGTTGAAAGGATCCGGTGTTTTATAATCGGTAATCTGTAAAATCCCTTCGTCAATTACTGCAATTGTAAGTTCAGCATTGGGTGCGGTTTTAATTGTAAAAGTTTGTTTAACACCCGATCTGGATTTTTCGGGTGCTGTAATGGCAATATTTAATTTAGTAGAAACGTCTTCGACTTTGAGCGACACAACTCCATGTGCCACCGTTAATGGGATTGACATATCGCCCGATTTACGGAATGCAGTGGCATCAATGTAAACATTTGGCAAATGGTCCTTTGTAATTGCAATTTCCATGCTTGCCGACTTGTTTTCTAAGTTCAGGAATTTGTAGCTGAGCACATTATCCTGTTCAATGGCGACCAACAATTTTCCATCGAAAGGCGCTTTAAATAGTATTTTGGCTTTATTGCCAGGTGAATATATTGCCTTATCGGGCGTTATGGTTACTTCGCCTTCTCGGCTTACTTCGAAAGATGAGAAATTAGTATCGCCCCAACCATAGGCATAAAAATATTTTGAAACATAATTTTCGCTTCCCGGAGCCATGATGCGCACTTCGTATTCGCCCGATTCAAGAGGCATAAATGGTAAGGCAGTTCCGGAACCGCTGACTTTTATTTCTCGTTCGAGAACTACCTTTTCCTTTTTTTGCGAAACGTAGTTATACCTGCCATACGATTTTTCAATAACGGTTTCGTACCTGTAATACATGATAACAACCCTTGCCTGGGCACCGGGCAAACCTTTCCCAGTCCGGTCAACAGCAGCAAATTGCAGGTTCAATGCTTTGCGTGTGGATAGCCAACTATCAAAACCCTTTATACCAAAGTAAACCTGTTGGGTTGGTATTTCTACCACATTCAAACGGTTTACTGGCCTGCCGGTTTCGTCGAAAACTGTGGTGAAAATTTTTCCTTCCAATAAACCTATATCTTTATAGGCAACCGATTGGAAAACACTGGAGGCTTTACCTTCTGCATTTGTATTTCCCTGCATCACAATCGAAGCCAACAAAGGCATATTTTTCGATTCCAGTGCGAATGAGTAATCCGGCAATGCTTTCGAAGTGAGTTGTTTGCGTTTTAGTCGAAGTTCGGTTTCAAAACGCCTTCCTGCCGCTGGTGTGCCATATAGGTTTTCCGCCAGCAGGTCCAGGTTAATGGGTTCGGCTGGGAGATAGACATCCTTGCTGGTTTTGCTTGTTACTTTAATGCGGTCGGGCACAAATTCTTCCACCGAAATTTTTCTCGATGCCAGTAATACATCATTTGCTGCATAAGCTTCAATCAGATAAGAACCCGTCATGGCCTGTCTAGGGATAAAAAACTTAGTTTCGGCAGCTCCTGAAGCATTAAGCTGGTGGCGTTGGTTCAAATATTCTCGGCCATTGGGGGCAAGAAGTTTGATTTTTATCGGAATATCTTTTACCACATCCCAACGGGTTGTACGCACAATTGTGTTGATATGTGCGGTATCGCCAGGGCGGTATAAATCGCGGTCGCCATAAATAAAAACATCGTAGTTTATATTGTCGGTACGCTTTCCACCCACATCAAAACGGGATGTTTCAACACGTGTTTTATCGAAAAGAACAAAATTGAAATCGTTTTCGTAGCGGACGGAAACCATGCTTATTTTGAAGCCTGCTGCAACTTGTTTTACATTTTTTAAAATGGCAACACCATTGTTATCCGTTACAGTTGAGTACACTTTTTGGCTGTTGGAACTGATAAAGTCGAGCTTCGCCCCTTTAACAGGTGTGGCATCTTTAAGCGAATTCACAAAAACCATAACATCTGTCGCACCTTCTTTTACTATCAATCCAAGGTCGGAAAGCGAAAGCAATTGAGCATCTTGAATAAATTTACGGTCCGATGCTTCTACTTTTACCAGATAAAGCCCTTTGTAGGAATCGTTAAAATTCAGTTCGTTCAAATCGAGGTTCAGCAACGAAATATTTCCGGATTTTTGCAAGGAGCGGGTCAGAATTTCTTTGGTCATCACAGGTTTCCCGTAATTTTCGTCGAACGACCAGGTGTTATAATCGTTGTATTCTTCGGTTGCTTCGTTGTAATTATATTCCCAGCTTTTGCCTTGCCGCAAATAATGCTGTATGTTGTTCTCAAATATTTTAAAAACCGAAACTTTTACTTTCGCAACATTGGTAATATTCACGCCAAGATTGCGCTCCCCTTTGGTAGAGAGATAAATAGCGTTTTGTTCGATAAATGAAATGGCAGGAAGAGGATCGGCGAAAGAAACGGTTTTTGTATAATCTTCTTCTAAATAGCGACCGAACATGCTTTTCATGCCCTTTTTTATGTTCAGAATATAGGTTTGCGAACCTAAAAAATCGCCTTTTATCTTAAACCCGTTCGACAACAGTTCGGTTTCTACGTTCATTTCGGGGTCAGTAGCAACAAAACCTGCCAGGCCTTCGGCTACTATTGGCTGGGATGTATAAACTGCTATATATCCTTTTCCATTATCAAAACCTGTTTCCGTTTCAGTTATTATGAGCTTATCTTTGGAAGGGATCAGGAATTCACTTTTCAATTGGATTTCGGTAGCTATGTTGCCTCCTGTGCAAACCAAGCCTTTGTTCACGATAATTTCGCCTTTAATTTCATTATCAGTTGTTTGTGGGTTAAATGAAAATGCTACTTCAATGGTTTCGGCATCGTTTTGTGTTATGATGCGAAAAGGCATCTCTTTTCCTGAAACGAGAAGTTTTAAAAGTGGTTTCAAGGTATTGGGAGAAACCGGGTTGTTGAAAGCTAACTGGCAATGAACTTCCACCTGATTACCCAATTCTTCGCTCAGTGCCCAAAAACTATTAATACTACTTATTGCCAATAAGGTAGTATGAAACAATATGGGTTCATTATCAATGCTTTGCTTCACTGAATTATATTTACCAAGTTCCTCAGTGAGTATGGCTTTATAATTAGAAGCAGGAAGCAATTGCCCTAAAGGTGAAAACGTGAGTTCTGATTTCCCTGTCCACATAAACTTTCCCGGAATTTTGGGTTCAAATTGGATATACTGGGTCGAATCCCATTTGTTCATCAATCCCGAATCGGAAACCAATTCTTTATTAAATGTAAACACCAGGTTTTGAACCCTTAAAACTTCGCCATCAAAGTTGGTTTTGGTAACTTTAATAGTGTTGAAATTGCTGCAGGATGACAGTGCAACCACAAGCAATGCGAAAAGGAACAGTTTTTTAAACATAATGAGGGATATTTATTGGTGTAACAATCTGATTTATAGGAATGTATTGAAAAAAGCAAATGAATCCAGGTACATGGAATATTAACTATAAAATTAAGCAAAAATTACAGAGAAAGTAGAACAGGTATGAAATTATTCTATTCAATGGTTTAAAATATTGCCAAAGCAAGAAGATAAATACTGCCAAATCGGGAAGTAAAACGTTGCCGAATCGGGTAGTAAAACATTGCCGAATTGGGAAGTAAAACCTTGCCAAATGGGGAAGTGAAATAGTGCCAAATCGGGAAGTGAAATATTGGAACATAATGAAATTCAATTTTATTTGCATAAAATTCGAATCACATCTATCATGGAAGAAAAGTCTTATTTATTGTGTTTGTGCGACAAGGAATTACAAATAGCTTTACAATCTTCGGGGGCAGTTTTAATTGAGGGAGCTAAGTGAAGCGAAAAATACACTCACAGCCTCAAATGGTGCAAAAAGCATTTTGTATATGCAAGATCCAGACAATGCTTCATCATATCAGGCGATGGCCGATATAAAGCCATCGTTACATAAGTTGGCATACTGAACACATAAGTTAGCATACTAAACACATAAGTTAGCATAATGAAGTCATAAATTGGAATACTGAACACATAAATTGGCATTGCCATCAACCCATTAAAAATCCCCAGACCGAAAATAATCAATCTGAGGATTCTCCTAAAAAAGTTGATATTTACTTCTCCACTCCAAACACCGAATCAATCACCGTTCCGTCCACCCATTTTATAACGGCAACCACTTCATCTGTCAATCGGGCTTTTTGGGGTTTGCCACAGATTTTTTCGGCTTCAGCTTTTAATTCGTGTATGGTTTTTATGGGCAAGGAACTGCCTTTCATTTTTTCGATCAAATCGGTGCGTAAAGGATTTATCGCGATACCGCGCTCTGTTACAATAACATCGATCAATTCGCCTGGCCCACAAATTGTTGTAACCTCATCGCGGATTACCGGCATACGGTCGCGGAACAATGGTATGGGAAGGATCACGCATTTTGAAAGCAGGCAATTCATCCAACCGCCAATACCATGCAAAAGATATCCATCAGAATGCGTTACAACGTTGGCGTTGAAATTAATATCAACCTCAGTTGCTCCAAGTATCACAACATCAACAAATTGGGCGAAATTCCCTTTTCCGTGATAGTTGTAGCTTGTAAATGGACTTGTATTCAAATGATTGGGATTTTCCCGCATCGAGCGTACACCATCCAAATCAAATGTTTGACCGTCGAGGATGTAATCAACCAAACCTTCTTCCAACATTTTGACAAGATACTTATTGCTTCCGCCACGAGCAAAACGTGCTTTCATTCCTTGCTTGCGAAGCATTTCGGCAAAATAAATCCCAATTGATAAAGCCGTTCCACCAGCACCAGCCTGAAACGAAAACCCATCATGTACAATTCCTGTTTCCTTGCAAAATTGGGCTGTCATTTCGGCAAGCAAAAGCCTGTCGGGACTTTTTGTGATTTCGGTAGTGCCTGAAATTATTTTTTCAGGAATGCCGACTTTGTCCATCACAACTACAAAATCCACATAATTTCCTTGTATCTGCCAGGGAACACAAGGGAAAGGAACCAGATTATCAGTTACAACAATAACCCTGTCGGCATATTGCGAATCGGCCAGTGCAAAACCAAGCAAACCACATGCGGCAGGGCCACGGTCGCCGGTTGCATTTCCGAAACAATCGGAAGTTGGTGCTGCAATAACAGCTATATCAATATGTACATCGCCATCCTGAATTGCCTGATAACGACCACCATGTGAGCGTAATACGCCAAGCCCAGCCATTTTCCCCTCGGAAGTAAATCGTCCTAATGCACCATTCATGCTGCCCTCGATATGGTGGATTACCCCGCTTTCGAGGTATTTTATCATTGGCGAATGACATTCAAAAGAGGCTGATGGCATCCAAGTCAGGTTTTTTATCCCTAATTCGGCAGC
>CAIRHD010000126.1 GCA_903878265.1 uncultured Bacteroidales bacterium
AGGTTGAGAAATAAAAAACCCGCTGTTTGGTTGCAAACAGCGGGTTACCATAAAGTATGTTAACACAAATAAATTAGCTGTCCACAACGTTTGCCGTAAACTGCCACCAATAGTTATTTGCTAAAATGTCTCTCATAAGTGGGGCAAAAGTATGGAAAAAATCATTTGCTTTAACAAAAATGCAGGTATTAATGTTTGAAAGCCGTCATTCCGGTCAAATTTCGAGCTTGTTGAATGTTTCTTCAAGCTGAATGTGAAGGCTTTCAACGGATGAGTTGTTATAAAAAGTAAAGTCGGCTAGCTCGATACATTTCCCGATATTCTGCTTGTTGGGGTCGTTCGACTGCATTTCGCGTTCTTCGTTTTCCACGAAAGTGGCAAACGTAATCTTGTCGGTCTCGGAATTGCGGAGCACAATCCGTTCATAACGCAATTTCGGATCGGCATCCACGGCAAAAAGCAGGAAATTCCCTTTTTCGCGCAAGGATTCCACTTCGCCTGGCGTGCGGATGCTTTCGATAATGCAGTTTTTCCCGGTTAACAAAGCCTGTTCGTAAAGCTGGTCTGTTATATACGATGGCGAATGGTCGGCACGTAACTTATTGGCTACAACCACCATGCTATCGCGGTTTACGGGCAATCCCTGACGGTTTATTTCTTCTGTTATAAACCCACGCACCGAGAAATGGACAAAGCCTTTTTCCAGCACCAAATAATCGACAATAGTTCCTTTTCCTGCACCAAGTGTTCCGGTAATTCCGATTATAAGCATAGTATAATTTGTGGTTTAAAATGCAAAGGTCAGGTTTAGGAGTGAATTTTACCCCAATTTTTTATTCTCCTTTTTCTCCTTCAATACTTTTGCGTTTTGTTTGCTAACAATAGCTTTACCAGTTTGCTGTTCAATTTGCTTCCGGGTATCACCCGCAATTTCGCCCCCTTTTCTGGCAATTTTCTTGTTTTCCTCAAATGTTTTGGGGTTATTTTCTTTGCTTATTTCGGTGGTTGTGGCTTCGGCCAACATGTTGAGGACAAGTTCCAGGTTGGTCATGTTGTCGCGAAGGTTTTCCTTTTTCAGCCCTTTGAAATCTTTGTACTGCCCAACAGTTTTTCCGCTCCAGGCTTGGGTAATTATATCGGTAAGTGAAGCGAATTCCTGACCTTTTTTAACGCCGCGGTTTTCCCATTCGTCGGTAAGTTCTTTTCGTACTTCAATACTTTTAAGCCGTTGGTTTATCCAAGCAGTGCTGTAGCCAAGTTTCAAATAGCTTTCCATTGCCTTGTCAATTGATTTTTCAGGATCCTGGCTTTCTTCAACCCTTTCGTAACCAACTTTTGCCAACCATTGTTTAAAAGGTTCCGCTTTGGGCGATGGTATGGACTGAATTAACCGGAATAACTGCTCTGTATCAGCTACATCTGTGAGGTAGAACTTGCCATCTTCGGACTGCATTTTCAGTTGTCCGATTTTTTCGGACAACTCACTTCCTTCCGTTTTCAACTTTGTTTTCAGATCGCTCCAGTATTTTCGCGGACGGTCTGTATCTGTTAAAACTTCGATAATGTCAACAACAGAAAAAAACCATTTCTCTTGTCCGGCATCCCATGCGGAACGTATTTTCTTGTTTTCGAATAGTTTGAGGTCTTTCATTTGGCAGATATTATTTATTAAATTGTAACGGCAACTTTGGCAGTGTTTAATAGAGTTGTAATTGTAAACATAGCCATCAACATAGATTTTTATACCGACAAACAAAATTAACAATTAACTTCTCAGGCAAAAAATAAGTTATTGACAAAATAGCCCATTCAGTCTTTTCAACATTTATTTCCGCAATCAGATTGTATCCTGGGTGCTCTCCAATATTTTTATTGCAACATTTAATGATTCGCTAATTTTCGAACTATCTTTGGATAAAATATTTTTTTATGAAACGGTTCATTTATTTGTTTTCATTTGTGTTGTTGTTCAGTAACACTTTATTTGCAAGGATTATCATTGTTACACCCAATTTCACAACCATTCAAAATGGTATAATTAGTGCTTCTGCTGGCGATACAGTTTTGGTTCAGCCAGGCGAATACATCGAAACCATAGACTTTAACGGCAAAGATATTGTGGTAGCAAGCAACTTCATTTTTTCGGGGGATACTTTAGATATCAATCAAACTATAATTAGCGGCAACCATGTAAACTCAAGGTTGGTGAGGTTTACAATTGGCGAAACATCTTCTGCCAAACTTATTGGCTTTACAATAACCAATACCTACAATGATGTACAGTCAGCCACTCCTCAAGTTGTTGGTCTTGGGATTTATATCGAGAATAGCTCCCCAACCATTGAGCATAACCGAATAATAAACAACGAGTTCGGGGATTGGTATATTAACGGGGGAGGGATTGCTTTATGAAATTCATCAGCCATTATACGGAATAATGAAATATGCAGAAACGATTACTCTTACCAAGGAGGTGGAATATATATGGAAAACTGCCATAATGTTGTTGTTGAAAAAAACTATATTGCCCAACATTATTTAATAGGCGGATATGGCGTGGCCGAAGGTGGAGGTATATATATCAAATTCAGCCAACGTTTGTGTAATTGATAATATTATTGAGGATAACTATCAAGATTATGGTCATGGTGCAGCAATTACTGTTCAAGTTTCTACGGGGATTTCCCTCATTGGCAATATAATTCGGAATAATCATCCTGCAAGCCATTATAGTGAAGTTGACTTTTGGGGATCACAGGTCAGAATGGTTGGCAATTTGTTGTATAATGATAAATATACCGTGAAAAGAGCAGGGATAATTTTAGAAGGCTCCGAACTGCTGATTGTGAACTCAACAATTGTTCCAAATAATTTTTATGCAATACGGAGCAAGAATAGTACACTAAATATTATCAATTGTATTTTTAACAATCCTGCAGACACTACTAATGGCAATCAGATAAACATGACAAATTGTATTTTGAATATTAAAAACAGCAACATTGAAGGTGATACCACTGGCATAATTATTACGCCTCCTTACCAACAGAGTGACACAAGCAAATTTACAAGTCAGGGTATTATAAGCGCCAATCCACAGTTTGCGGTTTTATCGGCACAACCATATAGCCTAACTTATAACTCAGCTTGTATTGATAGAGGTTTGGCCGACACAACAGGTCTTTTTTTGCCAATGTACGACCTGGCGGGAGAACCTCGAATAGAAAATACAAGAATTGATATGGGAGCGTATGAATATCCTTTTTATCTGCCAATATCAAAGTTTGAGAAGAACGATGGTCTAAATATATATCCAAATCCTGCAAACGGTTATTTTATGATTGATTGCAAAGGAATTACAAACCGGTTATTGAGCATCCGCATATTAAATCTTCAGGGCCAGATAGTTATGAGTCAATTAGCACCCAACAATTCCCGTTTCGAAACAACGGATCTTAAATCAGGGGTTTATATAGTTAAAATAGCAACGCCTGAAAAAACTGTTCAGCAAAAACTGATTGTAATGTAAAATCCCGGAATGATGCAAAAAGGTTTCCGTAAGCATTATTGTCATTCTTTTAAGTTTTATGTATAATTCGTCTAACCAATCCAACAGCTTGTTCAAAATTTATTCTCCCTCAACTCCTTGATCCATTTCCCACCTTGCATATTAAAAAGGGCTACAGGTTTGGTTATAAGTTCCAATTGGTTCCATCTCATAGCCTCGAAAAGCTTAGTCTTAGTAAATTTTGGCGCAGCATGAATCCGTAATTATAACCCGATAGCTGGCAACACCTATCGGGTTTTGTTTGCCCATTGCATACTGCATACATTTGGCCCAACTATGTATTTTTAGCATATAAAGCAAAATATCGTAACTTTGCCAAGTTAAAACCCTTATTTGTATGAAAAAGATTTCCTTCCTGCTATTTATCCTTTTTGTGTTGGCCCACAGCGGTTTTGGCCAGGTAATCACGGTAACGCCTCCTTTGCCCAACGACCAAAACAGCGTAGAAGTAATTTTTGATGCCACACTCAGCAGTGGCGGATTACTTGGATATACCGGCGATGTGTATGCGCACACGGGGGTAATTACCAACCTCAGCACTGGCAATTCCGACTGGAAATACGTTAAATCGGGCTGGGGCGTAAACATTCCTGCGTGCAAACTTACATCCTTGGGCGGCAACAAATGGAAACTAACAATCGGCCCTTCCATACGCGCCTATTACGGCATACCGGCTGCCGAAGAAATCCAGAAAATGGCTTTCGTATTCCGTAGCGGCGTGCAGGTTGGCGGTGCTTGGCTCGAAGGCAAAACAGCCGAAGGCGGCGATATTTTTTACGATGTGTTCCCTTCGTCATTGAGCGTTAAAATAACAGACCCTGCCGATAATTTCATGTTTGTAAATCTCAATGCAACATTGCATGTGGGAGTGTCGTCCTTGCAAGCCGACTCTACTATTTTGTTTGTTGACGGGCAACGGAAAACAAGTACAACAGGCGTACTGATAAGCTACGATATTGTTGCAAATGCGTATGGCCGCCACTTGGTAAAAGCTATTGCTAAAACCGCAACCGCTGCTGTTGCCGATTCGTTTTACTTCTACGTCCGCCCAGCGATTACGGTAGCCGATATCCCTGCCGGCATGAAAGATGGAATCAACTACCTGAGCGGAAGTTCGGTGTTGCTTTCGTTGTATGCACCTTTAAAGGAATTTGCCTTTGTGATTGCCGATTTCAACAACTGGCTTCCTGATGATATCTGCTACATGAAACGCACCCCCGATGGCAAACGCTATTGGTTGCAGGTTGATGGGCTTACGCCGGGCAAAGAGTATATTTATCAGTATCTGGTCGATAACAATATCCGCATTGGCGATCCGTATGCCAACAAAGTAAGCGACCCATGGAACGATTCATATATTACATCAGCTACTTATCCTGGAATGTTGGCGTATCCATCGGGCAAAACACAGGGCGTTGCTACCGTGCTGCAAACCAACCAGCCTACATACACCTGGACATCGGGTACTTTTGCAGCCCCAAAAGTTACCGATTTGGTGGTGTACGAATTATTGGTGCGTGATTTTGCCAGCGCCCAGACCTTCCAATCCGTTATCGACACCATCGGATACCTTAAAAAACTTGGCGTAAATGCTATTGAACTTATGCCTCCTAGCGAATTTGAAGGAAACCTCAGTTGGGGATACAACCCAAATTATTATTTTGCAGTGGATAAGTTTTACGGCCCGGCCAACAAACTGAAAGCCCTAGTTGACAAATGCCATCAAATGGGCATTGCCGTTATTGGCGATATGGTGTTGAACCATGCTTTCGGCACTTCGCCTTATGTGATGTTATATTGGGATAAAACCAACAACCAGCCTTCTGCCGAAAGCCCATTCTATAACCCCATTGCAAAACACGATTTTAATGTGGGCAGCGATATGAACCACGAATCGGCTGATACCAAAACATACATAAACCGTATACTCCGCTACTGGCTTGAGGAATTCCGGTTCGATGGTTACCGCTTCGACCTCTCGAAAGGCTTTACACAAAAAAACACGCTTGGAAATACCGGTGCCTGGGGCAATTACGACCAAACCCGCATTGATATCCTTACAGGGTATTACAACATCATGAAAAGTGTAAATTCCAATGCCTACCTTATTTTGGAACATCTTGCCGATAACAGCGAGGAAAAAGAACTTGCCAGCAAAGGCATGTTGCTTTGGGGCAATATGAACAACAGCTATAACCAGTCGGCAATGGGATACACAACCGAAAACGACCTTTCGTGGGGCGCATACACTTCGCGTGGATGGAGCAAGCCTAACCTTGTAACTTATATGGAAAGCCACGACGAAGAAAGGCAGATGTATAAATGTATCGCTTATGGCAATGCCTACGGAACCTATACCATAAAAGATACGGTAACAGCACTAAAAAGGGCTGCACTTGCCGCTACTTTCTTCTACACCCTGCCAGGGCCAAAAATGCTTTGGCAATTTGGCGAACGCGGCTACGATTATTCCATCAATTATCCTTCGGGCACATCCACCAGCCGCCTCGATGCAAAACCTCCCCGCTGGGATTACATGAAAAACGCAAACAGGCAAAAACTTTATGATGTTGTTAGGTCCTTAATAAGGTTGCATACCGGAGATCCCATATTCGAGACTTCCGATTTCGATTTTATCCTTACAGGTGTTCTGAAACGGATACGCCTGCATACCGCCACAAGTTCCATGGTGGTTGTAGGGAATTTCGATGTAAAAGAAGGCACAATTACCCCTGGGTTTTATAACACCGGAAAGTGGTATGAATTGTTTACCGGTGATTCGCTCGATGTTACCAGTATTGATGTGAGCCTCATCCTCAAAGCCGGTGAATACCGCATTTATAGCAACAAAAAACTGCCTTTCCCTTATAAAATCGACAACAACCCAGCCGACAACGCCATTGTTACCATATCGCCAAACCCGGTGAGCGACCTTTGTTCCATTGAAATTTCTAGCCCGGGTATTTCACATTGTGTTGTTGAGATATACAATACTAATGGTTCGCTTGTCGAAAAGCTATATAATGGCAAAGTCGAAAATCAGATCCAGCTTACTTGGCAACCACCTGTTTCGGGCACTTTTATTGTGAAAGTCCAACTTGGCAACCAGGTTATTACCCGAAAGATTGTTTCGGTGAAACGGTAAATTGATACGGCTGCCTTCACTTTGTGATAAAAAATATTCGATAGCAAAGCATATTCTGGAGTGTTCCGAAATAAGACTTAATCAGAGTTTGATTTTAATGTTGGATTATCAAAAAATGTACGAATTATGAGTTGCGATTTACGATTTGTTTTCAGCCAGTAATTTGTCAATCGTAACTCGTACATCGTAAATTAAAATATAACTTGACATTATAGTCAGACCCTATCATGCTGATTCGCGTATTTTCAGCACCGGTTTAAATACTTTTGTTTGGAAATTAATATCGGCGGCAGGGTTGTTAAGCCTTTGCAGCAGTAGCTTCACGCTTTCGCGACCCATTTCGTAGCCTTTTTGTACAATGGTGGTAAGCTCCGGGTTAATAATCGAAGCATTCGGCCCATCGCCAAACCCAACAACCGAAATATCTTCGGGAATCCTGAACCCATTTTGTTGCAACACCTGTATGGCGGCAATGGCGGTACTGTCGTTCACGGCAAAAATACCATCCAAATCAGGGGCTAAATTAAGGATGTGCTGCTTCAATGTCTGCACCTCTTCGCGGGTATCGCATTTAAGGATTTTATCTTCGCGCACTTCTATCCCAGATCTTCGCAAAGCTTCACAATAACCGTTGCGCCTGTCGCGGCCAATCAGCAAGTTTTGGGGCGCAGCCAAGTGGATAATGTTTTTACAGCCTTTGTTTATCAGGTATTCGGTGGCAATAAAGCCACCTTCAAAATCATCGGTGATTACTTTGTCAGCATCTAATTGTTCGCAAACCCTATCGAAAAAAACCATAGGCAACCCACTGTTGAGTGCATCGCTGAAATGTTCGTACGATTGGGTTGTTTTGCTCAACGAAACCAAAATGCCATCCACACGGTGGTCGATCAGCGTTTGCAGGTTTATCATTTCGCGGTACTGGTTTTCGTTCGACTGGCAAATAATAAGGTTATAGCCTTCCTTATGGGCAAGTTCCTCGATACCGCTGATTACCGAGGAGAAAAAATGATGCACAATTGCTGGAATAATCAGCCCAATGGAATAACTCCGCTGCCGACGTAAGCTAAGTGCAAGTACGTTAGGCCGGTAGTTGAATTTCTCGGCATAGTTACGCACCATATCTTTAGTGTCCTGGCTTATATCGGGATGATCTTTTAATGCGCGCGACACAGTAGAAATAGAAACATTAAGGCTTCTGGCAATGTCTTTGATAGTTAATTGGGGAGTTTTCATACGAATAAAATGAGCTGCAAAATTTTCAGATAAAAGTATGTATAATAATCTTTGGAAGTCAACAAATTGTAAAATGTTTCAAAGAATGATACCAAATCCCAAATGGCTCAGCTGAAATTGCTTCTGATTATAAAAACAAAAAGTCCCACCGTCATCAGGTAGGACTTCTAAAATTTCTTCTATTTATTGCCTTCTAAACTCATTGGCTATGAGTTTTAAGGTTATGATAAATTGTTAACGAAATGAGCCAAACTAAATAATCGCTTATTCGGCAGGAACTGCTTTCTTGTAATCATACACTTTTTTACCTGCATATAAACCAGCCAAGCCTATAAGTATAAACATACCATCACCTATCGGCGCACCACCATCGGAAGGAGCTTGATTGCCTCCTTGGCCGTGGCCAGTATTTGGAGGAGGCGGAGGAGGGGTTTGTGCCGACCCTGCAAGGCTTAAGCTAATGAACAACACAAAAATCAATAAGGCTTTGAGGACGTTGTAATTCTTTTTCATACTATATATTGTATTGCTGTTACGACTATGGAAAAAATGCAAGGTTGCAAATGTAACACAAATATTGCAAAAGTGTTCTTTATTGAATAAAATATTTTCAATTTATTTTAAGCTTGTCATAACGGCAACAAAATATTACCCGTTGTGCAATAGTATTTATGCAATACTTATCCTTATTTCTGGCCCTAAAAAAGAGAGACTCAAAATACCTGAATACCTTTTTCGATCGAAGCTTTGATTGACAATTATTGAACACTAACTACAGACTATTGCTCTTGCTGGTTTAGTTTGTGCTCCACAAAATGTTTTTTATGGTCGATTTTTGTTGGTTTGAGTATAAATGAAAGCCATAAATATTATGGATTTATGGTGGATTTCGGATTGTTAGATTGTTTATAATGCCATAAATACCATATTTTATGGATTTATTAAGATTTGGCTATGGTAAGGCTGCAATTTTTTTTTCAAGCCGGATGGGATTATAAGGTTTTTAAAGGATTTAGAGGTGCAAATGAAACCGAAATTAAGTTATTCATGCCATGCTAAATTTAGAGGTTTATGCATGTACAAGGTTAGCTTTACTACCATTTTAGGTTGGCGATTTATTTTCTATTTCTGAATGGCGTGTGTTGTTAAATCAAATATGAGCAATTTGTTTTTTGATGCAAAAGTATAGTAATTTTTTGTGAAATGATAGTACCATACGGCAAAATTTTCTGCTCTGAATCGTTTAAGCCTTTTTCCACAAAGGCCTAGGCCTCTATGTTTTCTCATAATTGAGTGTATTAATAGAAGTTCGCTTCGGCAAGCTAAGCGCATTGCATTAAATCGCATTGCTAAGTTCACAAAGTTTGTTATACTTATTAACAATACATGGTTATGCTTTGTATTATCGTGTTGCATTGGCAGACTCAACAAACCGCTTTAGTGACGTTTCTTCATTTTGGGTTTTTAAGAGTGGACTCAAGCTTGAAAACACAGCTTGGATACTGAGTCTCTCGCAGTTTGAACATTTAACCACATAGGCATATTGGACAAATTGAACTCTTAAACTCGTAGCAATTGAACGCGAAGCATTGAACCTTGAACGCGAAGCAATTGAACCTTGAACGCGAAGCAGTTGAACCTTGAACACGAAGCAATTGAACCTTGAACGCGAAGCAAATGAACCTTGAACGCGAAGCAATTGAACCTTTAACCATTAAACAATTAAACCACCTATAACCCCACATCAAAATAACAAATCCTATAAAAAAACAAGCCTTGGATTAAAAAATAACGTAAATTTGTTTAGCAATAAGTATCAAAACAATGGGACAAAAACTCAATATCAACGACATCAAAAAACTCTATCCCGATGAGTGGGTTTTGCTTGGCAATCCGGTAATGGACGACAGCAACCTCGATGTTACAGCAGGCATTCCATTATTCCATAGTAAGGACAAGAAAGAAGTTTGCTATATTGGCAGGGAAAAAACAGCGGCTTTTGATAAAATTACTTTAATTTTTACTGGAACGTTCAACCCAACCCGAAAAATCACCGGCATATTTAACCGCATTGGATAATAGTATTCCCTTTCAAACGCGAACCCGAGAGCGGGCTGATAATAGTAAGCATTGAAATTGACCACAAATATGAATTAAAAATGGTTTTAGACACAGGTGCCACTCATACTACTATTGACAGTAACGCTTTATATTTATTGGGTTACGATTTAAAAGACAATATTGGCACAGTGCAAATTGAAACAGCAAAAGGGATAATTGAAACCGAAGTGTTTGAGGTTGGCTGCTTTTATTCGCTTGGACAAACAAAAAACAAGTTTCAAATTCAGGTTTACAACTTTCTGGCACATGGAATTTTTTCGGATTACAACGGACTGCTTGGTCTCGACTTTTTTGAAGGAACCAGGTTTTATACAGATATTAATTTGAATACGGTTACTATGCCATAATCAGAAAAAATACCTGTAGTTGGCAGATGCTGGCTCGGGCACAGTATCCCCACCCAAAACCACTTGCAAGTTCTATATGAATCTACCCTTTGCTCTGCCCACTTTAATAACCTAATAATTCTCTTAAACAAATTAACCACAATAGGCACAATAGAACACATTAGGATTAATTACCGCATAAACAAATTTACCACAATAGGCACAATAGAACACATTAGGATTAATTACCACGTAAACAAATTAACCACAATAGGCACAATAGCACACATTAGCTCATTAACACATTACCGCATTCGTTAGCTAATTTACCACAATAGGCACAATAGAACACATTAGGATTAATTACCACATAAACAAATAAACCACAATAGGCACAATCGAACATAACAAGATTCATTACCGCTTTAGCACATTACCGCATTAGCACGTTACCACAATTTTGAAAAGCTTACCCTTAACTTTACTTACATCGTTTTAATACTTAGAAACATTATTTTGTTACTTTTGTAAAAGCATCGGAATGCAATATTACAATGCCATATTTTTGGAAGAAGCAGATGCTTTTATACAATCCTTGGACCGCAAAACACAAAAGAAAGTGTTTTACAACATAAGACTTGCCGAACACACAAAAGATCCTGAGCTGTCTAAAAAACTAAGCGGTGAAATTTGGGAATTTAGGACACTCTACCTTGGGATACAAATACGGATACTGGCATTTTGGGATAAAACCGACAATAAACAAACCTTAGTGTTGGCGGCAAACGGATTTATCAAAAAACCCCAAAAGACGCCTAATAGCGAAATTGAACGGGCCGAGCGAATCAGGATCAAATATTTTGAAGAAAAAACCAAATAGCAAATTGATACAAACAATGAAGCAATATACATTGACTGAAATGGAAGATAAGTACATTGGGAAACTCGGTACACTCGAAAGGGACGAATATGAAAATGAACTGAGGATGGATATTTTGGGCCGGATGATAAAAACCACACGAAAACAAAGAAACTTGACACAAGAAGAATTGGGGAAAATAGTTGGCGTAAACAAAGCACAAATTTCTAAAATAGAAAATCATACCAACAGCGCAACCATAGCCATAATCCTAAAAATTCTCAAAGCGCTTAAAGCTGAAATACAGATTATTATTAAGTTGGAGGACAAACCTTTACAGCTTATTTAGTTGAAATATTTACTGCTACTGCTTCAAACGCCCCCGGAAACAACCAAACATTTGAGAAGCTAACATTTTAACATTTTTCCTTCGATCCCGATACCATGCAAATCTGACCACCTCAACCCATCAACCACCTCAACCCATCAACCATCTCAACCCCTCAACCCCATGTCAGTAAACTACAAACCCGTACCCAAGAAAAACCCATCGCAGCAAACCGAACCTGCTAAGTTCTATGCACAGGTAGTAAGCTCGGGCGATATGACCACAAGGCAGTTGGCAAAACAAATTTCAGCCATTAGCACGGTAAGCGCCGCCGATACCATGGCGGTTATCGAAGCCTTTCTGGAAGTAGTGCCGCAAGCCCTGGCCGATGGCAAAATTGTAAGGCTTGGCGATTTTGGCTCGTTTAGCCTCGCCGCCAGCAGTACCGGGGCCGCCGATGCCTCAGCCTTGACCAGTGCCGCAATCAACAAAGTAAGCGTTAAGTTTAGGGCTGGCAAGGAATTCGCCAAAACCATTGCTGCCATTGACTTTACAAAGACCATCTAAGCAAGCGCAAAACTACAAGGTATCTTTTGCCCGTTTACACGGTATCTTTTTTATCTTTTTAGTTTTACCTTTGAAGTAATTGAAACATAATACCTGAAATGGCAGACACAAAAATAATATTTTCGAACCATGCGGTACAGCAAATGTTTCAGAGAAGAATATCGGTTGATGATATAAAATTGGTTTTGTTAAATGGTGTACTTGTAAAAGAACACCCCGAAGATAAACCACTACCAAGCAAACTTTTGTTTGCAGTTTGCTATAACAGGAGCTTGCATGTAGTTTGCACTGAAAATCAGAGTGAAAACGAAATAATAATTATTACCGCTTATGAAGCTTCGCTTGAAATTTGGGAGAATGATTTTGTTACAAGAAAAAAATAAATGATATGGACTGTGTAATTTGCAGAAACGGTAAAACTGAGCAAGGTTTTGTTACTTTTTCGCTCGAACGCGAAGGTGTAATCATAGTGTTCAAAAATGTACCAGCCATGGTTTGTCAGAATTGTGGCGATTTTTATCTCACCGAAGAAACAACAACCCGTCTGCTCGAAAAAGCATCTAAAACAGTAGAAAAAGGGGTTGAATTTGAGATCATCAACTTTAAAACTGCCGCCTGATTGCATTGAACAAAGGAAAATAGAGCTAAAGAAAATAGAAATTAGTATCTTTGGGCATCCAACAAGTTATTTATATGCATATAGCAACCCTCAAAAAACATGTTTCAGATTTCAATCTCCTTGAAGAGGGGGAATTTTGTCAACTAATAATGGGAGAATTGATTATGACACCTGCACCTTCTTATAAACATCAGAAAGTTTCGGCACTTATTTTTTTACAACTCTATTCTTTTGTTCAGGAACACAAATCAGGCGAAGCCCTTTACGCTCCGGTTGATGTGTTTTTTGATGATGAAAACGTTTTTGAACCCGATATCCTTTTTGTTTCAAAAGAGCGTGCAAACATTATCGAAGAAAATGGCATACACGGTGCCCCCGACCTTGTTATTGAAATACTTTCTGTTACAAGTGGTTATCACGACACTAAAATAAAAAAAAGAGTTTACGAAAAGTATGGGGTAAAAGAATATTGGATAGTTGACCCATTAGATGGCGAGGTTACAGGCTTTGAAAATGTGAATGGCAAATTTGTGGAATTGTTTAACGGCAGCTCACAATTTACAATAAAATTACTTAACCTGCAAATAACGCTCAAACCTTGATTGCGAGGCAAGGTTGCTGATCCTACCGATGTACGGGCATTGCACCAGTGGAAGTAGGAACCTTGACCTAAAATAGGCACAATGGCACATATTAGCACAAATGACGCATTAACACATTACCGCATTAACACATTACCAAGTTTCTCTGTAATATTGAAAAAAGATATGGTTGACTGGACACAATACATTGCATCAAATCCTGACATATTATTTGGCAAACCAGTAATAGTTGATACACGTATTCCTGTGGATTTGATATTGGAAAAATTAGCCGCCGGCGATACTATTGATGATTTATTGGAAGCATATCCCAATTTATCGAGTGATCATATAGCTGCTTGCCTTCTATTTGCAGCAGATTCGATAAAACACGAAACAATATTTTCCAAAGCTTCGTGATATGACCCTGATGGCCGACGAAAGTGTTGATTTTGTGATTATCAACAATTTGAGACAAAAAGGAATTGTTGTTGTTTCAATATTGGAAGACTTCGCTGGGATTAAGGATACAGAAGTTTTACAACTTGCACGGGATAAACAATGCTTGCTCGTAACGGAAGATAAAGACTTTGGCGAATTGACATACCGCTTAAAACATGAACATTGCGGAATACTGCTTATACGCCTAACCGATATGCCCCGGAAAGAAAGGATACCGTTGGCAACAGAAACAATTGAAACATATTTTGAAAAAATGAAAGGCAACTTTTCTGTTCTTACAACCAAAGGATTGAGAATTAAAACCCACAACCCTGTTTGAAACCTTTAATTCAACCTCTCAACCTCTCAACCTCTCAACCTCTCAACCCCTCAACCCATTATCACATTAACCCATTAACACATTAACAAAATGTCAGTAAACTACAAACCCGTTCCCAAGAAAAACCCATCGCAGCAAGCCGAACCTGCTAAGTTCTATGCACAGGTAGTAAGCAGTGGCGATATGACCACAAGGCAGTTGGCGAAACAAATTTCGGCCATTAGCACGGTAAGCGCCGCCGATACCATGGCGGTTATCGAAGCCTTCCTTGAAGTAGTGCCACAAGCCCTTGCCGATGGCAAAATTGTAAGGCTTGGCGATTTTGGCTCGTTTAGCCTCGCGGTAAACAGCGAAGGCGCTGTGGATGCACCCACGTTGAGCAAGAACCAGATCAAAAAAGTATCGGTACGTTTCAGGCCAGGCAAGGAATTTACCACTGTAATTAATTCCGTTGAGTTTACCAAGGTAAGCTAAGTAAAAACCCTTCAGGATGCGCATCTTTTACCTTTAGGGTGCGCATCTTTTTGGCCAACACAAACTACACGAAGCCTTTTGATAAACTACACGAAGCCTTTTGCCCATTTACACGAAGCCTTTTGCCCGATTACACGAAGCCTTTTTGCCAACTGCACGATACCTCTTCTAAAAGGCTTGGTTTACGTAACAAAAATGTACTAAGCTGCCAATCTGCTTCACTATAAATTGTTTGCCTAAAACTCCGATAACAACAAAAACCAAATGCCGTGAAAAATAAATTACACCTTACGCTCAGCCTTGCCATGACAGCTCTATCACTTGCTAAATCTCGCCTTTAATCCTTTTCTTAACCCTGGTGAAGTAAAGTGAAAAAAATAGAATTCGAAACAATACTGGATAAATTCGGACACGAAAGGTTAAGGATCCGGTTGAAAATTGAAAAAGGAGAATTAATTGAAGTTGTTTATCAGTATGAAACGTTGATCGAAGATAACTGGACACCGATTGTAAGATATGATTGCGCTCATGGCTTTTTTCACAGGGATATATTAAAGCCTAATGGAGATAAAGAGAAGAATGAAATTGTAATTGATAATTTAAAAAGTGCATCAAAATATGCCGAACAGGATTTGAAAGACAGGTGGGAATGGTATAAGGAACGGTACATTAAAAAAATGAAAGGAAATAAATCATGACAAATAAAGAAACGGTTGAAAGAAATATAGGATTGACAATGGATTTCATCAATCATTTAATTGACAATCCTGATATTGCTGAAAACCTACCTGATGTTTTCAGCCTGGAATTTGCCGAAAAAGATTTTCCTCGCACCGAACACAAACAAGAAACAGTATCTAATGTTACTATGAAGCAAAAAATCGTAAGGGTACGTAATGGCTTTGAGTTAGCTGGATAAAAATAAAGTAACCTACTAACTTTGAAACTTGAATCCGCATCACAGATACAGAACCTGTAGAAGTATGAACGCAAGCATTGCACTTCGACAGGCTCAGTGCCCGGCTCTTGAACGCGAAGCAATTGAACCTTGAACCATCTCCAAACCAGAAAAAATCAAACCACAATAACAAACAAAAACCATGAAAAACAAATTACTCTTTACACGCAACCTCCTATTAACTGCTCCCAAAATGTTTTTAAATTGATACCATAAGCAAATACCATTCAAATTCCTATCTTTGTGGAAATCATTTAGAAATGCCTTTAAAAAGCCTATCAATAATCAAAAACAATGACAACACTGGTAATAAAGCCAAAATCGAAGGAAGAGGAAGATTTGCTGACCCTACTCTTAAAAAAGATGAATATAGAAGTACAGCTTTTTGAAGAACCTTTGCCCAATTACGAAACACGCGAGGCAATGGAAGATGTGCATCAACGAAAGGGGACAAGGGTAAAAGACTCGAATGAACTCTTTAATAAATTAGGGATCTGATGTTTAAACTGGTATATACCAATCGGTTTAACAAAGATGTTAAATTACTTCAGAAAAGAGGGTTTGTTATGGAGTATTTGAAAAAAGCAATTATTGCACTTGAAACACTTGGAGAACTCTCTGCCGAATACAAGCCACATAAATTATCAGGGAATTATTCGGGTTACTGGGAAGCTCACATCAAAAGCGACTGGATCATTCTTTGGCAAAATTACCATGACGAAAATGAAATCTGGCTCACCCGTACCGGTACCCATTCCGACTTGTTTTAATTACCATTTCGCCAACCATAGCTAATAACCCACCATAACAAATAACCAAACCTCGTTATACAAATTAAAACCAAATACCATGAAAAATAAATTACGCTTTACACGCAGCCTTGCATTTACCTCTCCCGAAATGTTTTTAAGTTGATATCTTAAGCCATTCGCTTACAAAACCATATCTTTGCAGCAATACTATAGAAATGGCAGGAAAAACATTAATAAACAGAACATTAACTACATTATCAAAACTGCCTCCTGATAAAGTGAAGGAAGTTTCTGATTTTGCCGACTATATACTCAAAAAATACGATGAACAGATATTACGGCGAGGGATTGAAAAACTAATCGGCGATTCCAAAGCTTTTGCCTTTTTATCACAGGAAGAAGATATTTATACGGTTGAGGATTTAAAAGAAAAAAACTGATGGAAAAGGGCGATATACTACTGATCCCATTTCCGTTTACCGATTTATCGGGCAAAAAAACAGATTGCACAAAGCTTAGGAAGCAAAATACCTTAAGAAAATGTACATCGAAAGAACAAAAAACGAAATAATAATCAGGCTTCCTTCTTATGTAAATACAGATGGTCTTCAGCGTTTTATAGACTACCTATGCTATAAAGAAGCAACTTCCAAATCACAAGCTACCCAAGCTGATGTTGATAAATTGGCTAAAGAAGCAAAGTATGGCTGGTGGGCCGAAAACCAAAAGCGATTTGTAAAATGGAAGTAATTATTTGAATTAATTCTGTTTGCAGAGTTCAACTTATTGCATAACATAAAAATACAGATAATGATTGAGTTTGACAAAATGGGGAGTTTAATTCCATTTGATATTGTAAGTACAAACTTGCTTTTATTCGAAACCTGTTTTGTTGACGAAATGAGAAATAAAGAGCATCGTAAGCGAATTTTTACCAACTATATCGAATACGTTACTCAATTAAACAGCTTGATTACAAATAACTATTAACAGTGGATAAATGGCAGTTTTGTCACAAAAGCATTTAAACCAAATGATATTGACTTTATTTCGTTTATCGACTTCAAAGTAGTGGAAAAGCATAAAACCGAATTAAACTTTTTTATGTATCCTTTTTCGAAAACCATTTATAATGTGGATGCATACATTGTAAAAGTTTATCCGGAGGGTCATAGGAACTACAGATTTTACCAAGCCGACTATTTGTATTGGTTGCATCAGTTTCTGAAAACTAAACCAAACAAGCACGGCATACAAATGAACAAAGGGTTTATAAAAATAGACATGAGCCATGAAATAGCCATGATTGGAACAAATCACTAACCGAAGATGATATTATAACCAATCTGGCGTATTCCATGCGACCCGTAAAAAACAAATAATAACGCATGAAAAACTATAATAACAAAATATCGAATCTGGCAAGTCAGATCAGTCAGCTCGATAACATGATACTATTGCATGACGAAATTCATGATGAAGTAATGGTTCAACAATATAAGGCAAGGAAAACCGATTATCTGAAAGAGTTGCTTACAGAACTGCTAAATTTGAATGCAAGTACTCCACGTATCCACGAAATAATCAAATCAATAATTTCCAAATTACAAGCGGCAACCCCGGTAGTAAACGAACAGGAAATTTCGCAAAAGTTTAAATTTTCACTAACAGAATTAGAAGCCACAATTGAAGGATGAGAGTTAATATGGCATTCAATATACAATTTAACATTTCAACCTTTAAACTTGAAAGCAATTGAACCCTTGAACGCGAAGCAATTGAACCCTTGAACGCGAAGCAGTTGAACCTTGAACGCGAAGCAGTTGAACATTGAACGCGAAGCAATTGAACCCTTGAACTCGAAGCAATTGAACCTTGAACGCGCGGCATTGACTCCCCGAACATTTGAACCCAGAATTATTGAGTCCATATTAAACAATTATTAATATTTTATGTTTTCAAGTTGTAGGTTGTAAATCCATTAAAATACTTTTAATATCTTTACAGCCTCAAGTTGTTAAGTGCGCATTTGTTTGTGTAGTTTAATTCTTCTTTCCATTTTCGCACTGCTGCCACCTTCTTTACAAACCTTTGTTTTGCAACCACATTTTAGTCTTGCGGAG
>CAIRHD010000127.1 GCA_903878265.1 uncultured Bacteroidales bacterium
ATTGCCATATTTCAAATGCCGTTTGCCATTTTTCAAATGCCGTTTGCCATATTTCAAATGCTGTTTGCCATATTTCAAATGCCGTTTAGCATTTTTCAAATGTCGTTTGCCATATTTCAAATGCCGTTTGCCATATTTCAAATGCCGTTTAGCATATTTCAAATGCCGTTTAGCATTTTTCAAATGCCATTTGCCATTTTTCAAATGCCGTTTGCCATTTTTCAAATCATGATTCAAGTATTTTTTAACCGAAAAAGGCGTAAAGATGACGCAAAGAAGCGCAAAGCTTATTTAATTGGCATACACCTTTTCTCGATTTTGCGTTAAACTTTGCGGTTCTGTTCGGTAAGCATTTCATCAGGCTCAGGCCGAAGCCGAATACGGAAGACTATTCAGCAGGCACTTCGGCAGGCTCGGCGTAGCACTCACTGAATTATTCAACGTTAAATCCTTTCTTTACCAATAGATGGGTTAAAAAATATAGTGTTGAAAAAAAGTTGATAAAAAAGCAAAATAAAAAAGCAAAAGTGTTTTAAGTTATTATAATATCCTGTACATTTACACTGTTTTAATTCTAACTCATTTACTGCAAGCCTTTAACCCATTATTAATCTTCAAAAATCCTTAACCATGAAAGATGTATTAGTAAGAAAACTGAAAATGTACCGTAACGTGAACACGGTATTGACAGCACGGAAACAAGTTTGGGAAAGCTTTGTGCCTTTTGCCACAACCGCCGATAAATTAGACGACTTATCGAAAAAAATAGACGATAAGATCATTAGCCTAAATGGCTCAAAAAGCCTGAGCAAGGAGAAAGAACAAGCAGGCTTGGCTATGCGCAATGCGGCCATAATTATTTGCGGTGCTGGTGGTGCTTATGCCAGTGTGCAGAATGATGAAGGGCTGAAAGAAAAATTCAATTATAGCAAAAGCAGTCTCAGGATTGGCAACGAAATAGAGATTTACAACCGTTGCCTAAGCATTGGCAAAGCTGCCGAACCTATTTTGGATAACCTTATCGCATTTAATATGCCTGCCAACCAGGTGGTTTTGTTAAACGCCGCTGCCGCTACTTACAACGCTTTGCTTTCGGCCCCACGCAGCAGCATAAAAGGGGATAAAAGCATAAACGAAGAAATGGAAATGCTTTACCACGATTGTGATGTATTGCTCAACGACCAATTGGATAAACTGATGCTAACCTTCCAAAGCAGCCAACCTGATTTTTGTACCGAATATAACAATGCAAGGGAAATTGGGGGCTGGAGAAAGGGGAAGAAGGTGGAGGAGGTAGTTAGTTAGTGGTTATTGGTAAATAGTGAATTGTGTAATCACTCCGGGTTTGATGGGTGTTTTCCTAAAGGATAAGGAAAAGAAAGCGAATTGATGGCTGTAATTTCTTTTTTTTTATTTACAGGATGAAAATGATAGGAATAACTGCTACAATGGCTGAAACCGATAATTGGTTTTAAGCAAAAAACTTACAAACAATATATATACATATGGATACAAATGAAAAAATAGATTTATCGGATAAACGAGTAGTTAGTTTCATATCGAACGAAAGTGTTCGGATAGAAAATGTTGAAAGTTTTATTACTGAACCAGAATTATATTCTGTTATAACATATAATTCTTTATCAAATGATTTTGATGAGAAATTTCCATTTTTAAAATTATGTAATGAAATTTCAAAGACTCTTGATAAAATTAACTTTACACCATTTCAGAAAAAAGTTCATAGAATGAAGTATCGGATTTCTATTTTTATTGTTTTATTAGCTGTTGGAATAAGTGTGTTAGATACTACTCAAGAGGGTTTTGAATTTTTAGTTAAATATTTTAATTTTAATTTTTCAGTAATTTTTATACAAATAATTATTTTTGTATTACTTATAGCAATTTTGTTTTCTCTCATTTTTACAGACAAAATAGAGACTATTCCATTTTTTGATAAAATTAATCAATTTGAAAAAGACCCGAATTATTATTTTCGAAAATTTGAAAAATTCAAAAAATCAAATAATAAAAGTTACAAAGATTTCACGGATTTAGCACAAAAATGGTTTAAGCCAAAACAGACATATCTATTAGCCTTATATTATATAAACTGGGAATTAGATGATGATAAAGAAAATTCAATTGCCCTATTAATCTTAAATTTAATACAAAAATGTGATAATATTAAAGTTGTTTACGTTAACGATAAATACGATTTGCAAACAAATGAAAACGATGTACTGAATCGAGAATTTAATCGAGGAAAATTTAGAGTGTTTTTTAAAGAATTTAAAAACATTGATGAAGGCGTAATTATAGAAAAAGCCAAACAATTTGGAAACAAGAAATTCTTTGAACTCATTTATAAACACTTATCTTTAAATCTTACTGAATTTGAAATTGAATTATTATATAAAAATATAGACAATAGTTACAATGAATTTTTAGTTACAGATAATCTTAATACTCATAACATTTATAAAAGTAGTATCTCAGAAACACTTATTCAAAATAAAAAAACGAAAATTATCATTTCAAAATTTTTAAATCAACCAGTTGAATGGACAAAATTGGATAGTATAAAAAAACAATTATTACTGATTACTTTTTTAACAAAGTATTTTTTTAACAAACCATTAGAATATTCATTGGCAATTAAATTCTTTCTGATAAAAGAGAATCCAAAAGTAAGTAAAAAGGAGATGTACTTTGAATTGATTAATGATAATTTTATTAAACTAAAAGAATCTGCTGATAAACTTGAAAGAAATATTACCGAAAATTTAAATGGCGTAGTTAATTCAATTAGTTTTGAATGTGAAAAAAAATGTTTTACCTACGAGAAGCCAGATTGGATAATTGAGTATATTTTTGCTAATTTGGAAAACTTTAATAAAGAGAACCTGATTATTATTTCTGATGAGGAATTTATTGAAGTAGTCAAGTTTTTTATATTTTTCTATCCGTTAGACAGCAGTCTTAATAAGAAAATCCTAACAAGATTATTCAATTATCTTGATAAAAATAACAAATTTAAATTTAGACTATTTATTGCGAATAAACTTTGTGATATTCCATACGAATCAGACAAAAATGCTGCTTTGCTAATGTATTGTAATACATTAGCAGAAAATATTTGGACCGAATTTGAAAGTATTGCAAGCAGCTATACCAAGATCGATAATTTCAATGAATTAAAATTGAAAATATTTGATTTTAGTATTAACTTTCAAGAATTAGAATTCAAGCCATATAAAACACTTTATCAGTTATTTTCTAATATTGTTAATAGAGTAAATTATATTCACACAAGTATTGATGATATGTACGCGATTTATGAAAATATTTCTAAATACAGATTTTCGCATGCTTATAATAAAGATTTTGATAAATTCGCATACAAGTACGATGAACTAAATCAAAGGTTTTTATATTACACAGGAGTTAGGGATTTGAATTTCAATAAATATCCTTCCATTGACTTAATGTATAAAATTGAAAATGAAACAGTAATTCTTGTACCATTTTTAAAAGATAAACATATCCAAGAAATACCTGTTTTAAATTTAACTAACTTTGGTTTAAATGATATTGACGATTTAGAATATCTTTTTTTATTCTCTCTCGTAATTATTCATAATAATTCATATTTTTCAAGTGATAAGAAAAAAATTGTCATCAAAGGTACTTTTAATGAAAATGATTTTCAAACATTACTTGAAATCCTAAGAAAATACAAAAATAAACTTGACGAACTCAAACGTAAAAGTTTGAATTTTAAAAAATATTCATATTACAATCTCTATAAAATAAAACTTGATTTAATTATTAAATATTTGAAAAAGCTTGATTTGAAATTTGATTTTCAAACAATCTCAGATTCGTTCACGGAATTTAATATTAAGAATTTTTCACCTATTATACAACAATTTAAAATATTGGAAGATTGGTATGGCATTGTAGATTCACTATTCTGGGAAAGTTGGTTTGAGACAAGACTTGGTTTAACAATTTCTTTCAATATTGAAAATAATATAAAACAAATAATTGAATACTCAAAAGACAAATTGAATTATTTTCACTTTGATAATAGTTTAATATATCTGGGTGTAATTACAAATACTGCAATTCCACCTGCAAAAGGTTATGAACTGATCAATAAATTATTAAATAGGCAATTACATATTCCTAATTTCATTTTAACTGAATTTTTAAAGTCTTTACGAATCATTTGCTATAATGGTGAATTCAAAGATAAATCTTTATTATACAGTGATTGCCTAATGATAAGCAATTCTCTTTTAACAAATTTTTCTGATTATCTTGATAAATCTGAAATCACTCATATTAATTTAGCAAATGTTTCTTTATTACAACTTAATCGCAAACAAAATGAAAATGAAATACTTTCAATTTTGGAAAAAGTTAAAAGCGATATAGATTCCTTAAAAGATGAAGACAAAGGATTCTTCTATTTTCATTATCTTCCATATTTGGTGCAAAAAAATAAGCAAGATGAAATTATCGGTAACAATTATATTCAATTAGCAAAGAAATACCTTGTCAAAAATAAATTTTATTATATCCAATTTTTACAAAACTATGTTGAAAGGTATTATTTCATAATAACTGACCCAAAAATAAGTAGATTGTCTGAGTTATTAAACTCAAAAATTAAGAAATATAATGAAATAGTTGTAGAATACAATGAGAAGATTAAGGATGACTACAATCTGAAATCACTGTATAAGCAAGAAAGTGATGAAAAAAATGTTCTTGCAAAGGAAATTGATGAAATTGAAAAACAAATTAGCACTCTAAATAGTAATAAAGATTGCGTCAAAGAATTAGAAACAGAATTAAACGACTTTATTAAAGAATATGAATTTAGTAAAATATATAGTAAAGATGACCATCCAACGAAATATGTAATTGCTCATACAGCATTAGTTTTAGCACATCAGAATCACAATCTATTTTCACTGTCCAACGATAAAACAATTACTTTTTACAACATCGCACTACAACATTTTTTTGATTTGCAAGAATTTATACCATTTCTTGAAATAATTTTAGAGCTAAAAATATTCCATAATAATCATAGTTCAATTAAGGATTTTTCAGTACTGGAGGAGCAAGTAAAAAATCTTATTCAAATCTCAAAATCAAGATATCTTTTAGTATTTTCTGATTCATTGGAAAATGAAACTGAGCATTTAGCAAATTTAATTTATGACTATTTTAACCCTACATTAACTAACAGTAGAGAAGATTATTCTTATTTTTTATCGTTAGATAAAAAATTAGATAAAGTGAAAACTGGTTGGAAACACGATAATGATACAATCGGGTTTCGTAAAGTTTTGTCCGCTTTTTATATTGAATATCAAAATCAAACAAATATTAGTAGACTTTTGCTTCTATTTAAAGAGGTGACTAATTATGCAAAAAAGCATGGCGAAGAATTAACGTTTAATGATATAAAAATTATTGATACAGCCTATTCTAAATTACAAAGTCAGATAGATACAGTTGATAATACTGAATTGCATTTAGACCTTGCAAATGATATTGAGCATATTAAACAACTATATAAAGAATTAAGAAATGTAAAACTAACTAATATATTGTAAAGCGTTATTGATTTATTATAGTGAGAATTTGTTCAAATTTTGTTCAAGTAACGAATTATTGTAAGTAATTGCAAATATGTGCATTGAAATTCCATTGGAAAAGCGATGCATCTGCAATTTTTCGTTAGCGTCCATAACATTCCACTTTTAAACAGTGGACAAAAACAACTCATAAAACACATTAAATTTGTCGCTTTACAACCCACAAAATCAATAAGCAGCATTGAAGAATGAGTAGGATAATGATAAAAAAATCGCATCTATACATCATGGTTTCCAGAAAATACATCCCCCCACCAATAATTATTTTCCCCAAACAAACACTAATCTAAACCGTTTTATTACTTTTGGATAAAATCTCACAAAGTATTTCAACGCATCAATTCAGCTAATTATGCCATATTATACCACCCTTGGGGAAATCCCGCACAAACGCCATACGCAATTCCATAAACCCGATGGTGGCCTGTACTCGGAGCAACTTGTTAGCACCGAAGGGTTTTCGGACACCTATTCAATAACTTACCACGTTTATCCACCTACCCTGGTGAGTGCCATTGACGAAGCTTATTCCGTTGCACCGGAAATTACCCTGGTTAACAATACGCAAAACCGTAGCTTTCAGGGCTTTTCGGTTGCACCAGCTGACGATTACCTCCAAAGCCGTGTTCAGGTTTTGGTAAACAACGATGTGTATATTTCGTTGGCGGCTCCGAAGCAATCCATGAAGGATTATTTTTACCGCAATTCATCCGCCGATGAGCTGATATTTATCCACGAAGGCAAAGGTAAGTTGCTCACCATGTATGGCGAAATCCCCTTCGGTTATGGCGACCATGTTGTTATTCCGCGTGGGGTTACCTACCAATTGGAGTTCGAATCCGAAAACAACCGTTTGTTTATTGTCGAATCCTTTACACCTTTCCGCTTTCCAAAGCGCTATGTGAACAACCACGGACAATTGCTCGAAAATTCACCACTTTGTGAACGTGATATAAAAATCCCTCAAAACTTAATTACCCACGACGAAAAAGGCGATTTCAAAGTTTTGATCAAGAAAAGTGATACGATTTTCCCCTATCATTTTGCAGCACATCCATTCGATGTGGTTGGTTGGGATGGTTGCCATTATCCTTGGTCGTTTTCCATCCACGATTTTGAACCTATAACAGGCAGGGTACACCAGCCGCCACCTGTGCACCAAACTGTTGAAGCCCATAATTTCGTGATGTGTGCTTTTGTGCCCAGGCTTTACGATTACCATCCCGATGCCATACCCGCACCATACAACCACAGCAATGTGGATGCCGACGAAGTGCTGTATTATGTAGATGGCGAATTTATGAGCCGCAAGCATGTCGATCGCGGACAAATTACCCTGCACCCCATAGGGCTCGTTCACGGTCCGCATCCGGGAGCAGTCGAAAAAAGCATTGGGCTTACCGAAACCCGTGAATTGGCTGTAATGGTGGATACTTTTAAACCATTAAAGCTTACCCGGCAGGCTTTCGAAATAGAAGAAAAAGGATATTACAAATCCTGGGTTGAGTAAGTTGACTGTGACTATTCACCCTACTGAAGTTTTATTGTTTTGGGAATACTTAAAGTGCCTAGATTGCCTAAAATGCCTAAAATGCCTAAAGTTAATGCTACTAACCCCTTTAATCCTTTAAATTCAGGATAATGTCACTTACATTAATCTTCAATTCTAATTAACAATTTGAACCTTGAGTCCGCTCCGATAACCCTAAAAAGAAGAAAACCACGAAGCGGTGTGCTGAGCCTGCCGAAGCAGCACAGAGAACACAGAGGGCCACAGAGTATTGTTAATCAGAACTTTAAACTCAGTAAAACTTACTGGATTTGTGCCTCAGTGGCGAAAAAAGACTTTTCGGAGTGGACTCAACCTTAGTGCTTGGTTAATAAAGCAATTAAAAACAGATAGTAACTTTAGGCATTTTAGGCACTCACAATTTAAGGCACTCAATAGATACTGCTAACAACATTCTGATTAATTCATTTCAAATAGTAACATAACAAACTACAACCAAACCATAACAAAAATGAACACTAGCAACCCCGACTTCTTGCCTCTCAATGGCACCGATTATGTTGAATTTTATGTAGGAAATGCCAAGCAAGCCGCACATTATTACCAAACCGCATTTGGGTTCCAGCCACTGGCCTATGCCGGATTGGAAACAGGGCTTACTGACCGTACTTCGTATGTGTTGCAACAAGGTAAAATACGGTTTATTTTAACCACCGCGCTTGTGCCCGATTCCGAAATTGGCGAGCATGTTAAACAGCATGGCGATGGCGTAAAGGTAGTAGCCTTATGGGTGGACGATTCCCGTAAAGCCTTCGAGGAAACCACCAGCCGCGGCGCAAAACCCTATCTGCAACCTACCGTACAATCCGATGCCAACGGCGAAGTGGTGTTGTCGGGCATACATATTTACGGCGAAACGGTGCATATTTTTGTCGAGCGCAAAAATTACAAAGGGGTTTTCCTTCCGGGATATGTAAAATGGGAACCCGAATATCAGCCAACCGATGTAGGCCTGAAATATGTGGATCACATGGTTGGCAATGTGGATTGGGGCCAAATGAACATCTGGACAGAGTTTTATGCCAATGTAATGGGTTTCAAACAACTGATTTCCTTCGACGACACCGACATCTCAACCGAATACACGGCTTTAATGAGCAAGGTAATGTCCAACAATAACGGGTATATAAAGTTCCCGATAAACGAACCCGCCAAAGGCAAAAAGAAATCGCAGATTGAGGAATACGTTGATTACTATAAAGGTTCGGGCGTGCAGCATGTAGCCATGGCAACCGATAATATTATGTTTACGGTTGGCGAATTGCGCAAAAGGGGCGTTGAATTCCTCACCGTGCCCGAAACCTATTACGAAACCGTAACCGAACGTGTTGGCCTTATTGAAGAGGATTTAAAAGTGCTGCAAAACCTTGGTGTGTTGATTGACCGCGACGACGAAGGCTACCTCCTGCAGTTGTTCACCAAACCAGTTGAAGACCGCCCGACTGTATTTTTCGAAATCATACAACGCAAAGGCGCCAAATCCTTTGGCAAAGGCAACTTCAAAGCCCTGTTCGAAAGCATCGAAAGGGAACAGGCAAGACGAGGCACGCTCTAAGCCATTGGCCATTCCTTAATCCGTAACACGCTGGACCCGACAAGAATATTTGCTAGGTCCAGCTTTTTTTATGCATACAATTAATTGCAAGAGTTGGTTGCTAAAGCAGGCCCTTTATATACCTTTGGTTAGTATTTGAATCCTGCCATGTAAAACACATCGCCGACGATGCAAAACACATCGCCAGCCATGCAAAACATATTGTCTCTCCCCATACCTACATCAGTGCACTGCGCAAATATGGTTTCCAGAAGAAAAAGTATTGATTGTTTGGATACAACACTGGTCGGGATATTCAAGCTTTGCGGGACTTTGAACCCCACCGCACCGAGGACAGGATTTTTAATCCCATTTCAAAAAAACTATTTCACAACTATCTCATCCACAAATACCCACGACAAACCACCTGCCGACGGGTGCCACGATGGAAGTTTTTTGGTGCCACTAATATAAAAACGGACATACCGCTTGTTTGCATAATCTCCTGTAAACACATAATTCCTTGTAATTTCCTCTTTTTGCTGCAAGCCTTTAATTTCGCTTGTTCCGGCAGGATCCCAGGTAATGCCATCAGCCGAAACCATGCAAGTAACCCTAGTAGGGTGCAATATCCAGCTTTTAGGATCCCAAAGCGAGCCGATGCCCACGCTGTGGAAGTTGAGGTTTTTCCCAAAATCGAGCGTAAGCTCAAAATCCGTTCCTTCCCAACCTAACCAATGTACTTTGTAACTGTCGGCACCCTGCACCCCATTGGTAATCACTTCCAGATTCCCGTTGCTATATTTGGGGTTTGGCAAAGGCGCGGCACTGGTTTTTTTGCGGAAAGCAAGGTTGTCGTCAACCTGAACATCAATAAAACGCAAGGTGGCCTGGTAATAACTCTCCACCGTCAGTGCCGATTCGTTCATGTACTTTACACTATTACGGTTGGCTGTGGCATAAAAATCCTCTAAAAGTGCTTTCATTTCGGGTTTCAGTACGAATTTGCCATTTTTTTCGGTGTACCAGCCACGCGGCCCGAACATATCGTTTTTCCCGATTTCCATAGCAGCAAATTCGATTGGCAACCTGCTGATTTTAACACGTTGCAGCAATTCAGGCTTATGCTTAACAGCAACTTCGGCCTTATCGAAAAGTTGGTTATAAAAAGCCATATTATCAGCCGATAAAAACGATTTTTCGTGATGCACCGGCGAACCATAAATATCCAGCCATTCGCTCGATTTAATAAGTTCCGATTCGAGCTTATCAATATATAGCTTCATAAAAGGTGCGGCTTCGGCGTAATACCCTTTCAGGAAAACCGACTTCACAGAATCTATATCTACATCCGGGTTCCAAAGCAACCGCGCCAATAAATACGCTTTAAGTTCAGCCATTTCGTTGCCTTTCATGGTATTTGTTTGCTGGAAATGCTGGTAAGCACCGTTGCGGGTGAGGAATTGGATGTTAGGTTGCAGAACGTGCAAATTGGGGAAAGGCGTTACGCTGTTTGCAAAATCAACGGTATAATCCCAGAGGTAAATGTTGTTTGTGAGTTTAGCCCAGTCGGCGATGTCCTTAACAAACGATTGGCTGCCGGCATCGCTTTCAATGCTTTTGCTGCGGTTCAGTTCAATAGTGCAAAGCATGATCTGCACATTTGTTGCGGGTTTGGTTATTTTTGGTGCCGACCTCGAAAACTGGTAAGCAAGTGTCGAAATGGTTTTGTTGGGGAAATGGGCGGCAACCTGGTTCACAAACCGAATCAAAGCCCCTGATGGTGCACCTTCCACTTCGTTAATTGCCTTGCATTTTTCGCATTGGCAATAGGAAAAGTTATCGTTCTGGCTCACCGACCAAATGTTTTTATCGGGTTGTTTGGCCATTTCAACGCTAAGTTTATCAATCACCAATTTCAGCACATCCGGGTTTGTCATGCACAACTGGTCAATAATGCGTTTCCCGTTCATATAAGCATAATATTCAGGGTGAGGCCCGAAATAGGTTTCCCAAGGAACCAACCTGTTGAAGGTATGCACATAATATCCATCGGCAAACACTTCGTTGATATTGTCGAGCCTCATCCACTCTTTGTAACTCTTATTTTCGTTGAATTTGCCATGTACAATCCTGAGTATATTTGCCGGTTCTTCAGCATAATTCAGTTGTGGGAAAGCAATGCTTTTGTTTTCAGGTACATACTCCACATAAGGAGCATACATCTGGCAACCCAATTGTTTTTCAAGCAGATAGACAACTCCGTAATAAACCCCTTTGTGGGAACCACCAACAACAAACAACTTTTTCCCATCGGTAAAAATCTGGAATCCATCAGGCGCAAGCACTTTAAGCCGGGTATTGGTTTTGGGATCAAGCCTGTTGGTAAATCCAACCGAAATTTCAGTTTTCACCGGCCTTGCCTTATCGTTGACCACTGCAAGCTTGCATCCCGAAATCCGGGTTACGTAGCTTCGCAAAAGTTGAGCCGCTTCCAGCTCAATTGCGGAGGCGTTTTCGGAAACCACAATCACATAAGCCGAATTGCCGTTTTCAGTGATTTTAAGCGGTTTGTTTTTGGCAACTACAGCAGTTGAAATGACAAGGGAAAATACCAAAAAGGCGATGTAACGTATTGTTTGCATGTTTTTTATGTTTAGTTTCTAAACTGGAAAAGATGCCTTCAACATAATGAGACATAGCAAGTCCCGGCTATCCACATCATTATCCAATCTGCTACAAAAATACAAAGTTTGGATCCACTCCGACAACCCTAAAAAATTGTTGGTTTTTGGATGGGTTGAGAAAAGTAGCCTATATTTGCATCAACTAAATTGATAGTATTTCAAAACATGAATTGGGAAACGTATTTGGCATTTGGCGACAGCATTACAATTGGGGCACGGACGTATTTAGGTTATCCCGAATTGGTTGGCCATAATTTGGGCATTCACCTTGCAAAACAATGGAATGTGATAAACCATTCAGCAAGTGGGTTAAAAGCAATAGATTTAGCCCGGCATATCGACAAGTCATTTTTTTCGCTGAAAGAGCATAAAGCAAGTATTTCAACTATATTGATAGGCACCAATGATATTAAAGAAAATACTGGAATTGAAGATTTTACTATTTCACTTAATCAGGTAATACTCAAAACAAGGTTACTTACTGTGAACGAAAATGTGCTGCTTATTGCCATTCCCGAATTTCATAAAGGAATCATCTATCCATATTCGATTGTCATGAACGAAAGGATAGCTTTGTTTAATATCGAAATCGAAAAAATTTCCAAATCGCATAATATCAGAATGATAACGCTTTCTCATACAGAAAATGATTTTTTAGATGGGGTGCATCTGAACCAAAATGGAATTGTAACTTTTTCGGATCAGATTACAAACTACATCCTCAAGGATAAGGGGATTCAACGTGGCTAAAATCGTTTTTATAACGTCCCGTTTCCCATTTCCTTTAGAGAAAGGCGATAAACTAAGGGTATTTTTCCAGCTTAAAGACCTATCGGTAAACAACCAAATCCACCTGATTGCAATTGATGGCAAACCAATGAGCAAGGAGCAGTTTGAAGGGGTTTCGCCATTTTGCAAATCAATCCAGGTTTTTGTATTACCATTTTACAAACGGATTATCCCATTGGCATTAAGCATTTTTAATGGAATCCCTTTGCAAGTTGCCTATTTTTATAATGGCAAAATCAGGATAAAAATCGAAAAATCCATTTC
This sequence comes from uncultured Bacteroidales bacterium, assembly GCA_903878265.1. GTDB lineage: Bacteria > Bacteroidota > Bacteroidia > Bacteroidales > UBA4417 > UBA4417. The sequence continues at coordinate 12,523 of CAIRHD010000127.1, forward strand.
ACAATTAAATCCAGATGCAATCCATTGCCATTTAATCCGTACCACCGAATACATCAAAAATGTAATTGGTATCCAAAAATCGCTGGACTTCATGGATGCTTTCGGTATTGGCATGGAAAAACGGCAAAATACCGAAAGGAATTTGTTTAAAAAATTGCTCTTTAAGTACGAAAAAAACAGGCTTTATGCGTATGAAAACCAAGTATTTGGGTTTGTTGACAAGTTCTGCATCATTTCCTCACAGGATAGGGATTCTATAAAAAGCTCAAAGTCGAACGAAATCAAAATTATTCCCAATGGCGTTGATTTTGAGTCGTTTTATCCCCGAAACGAAAAGAAAATTTACGATATCCTGTTTATGGGAAATATGGGCTATCCACCAAATATTGCCGCAGTACAGTTTTTGGCAAACGAAATAATGCCCCTTGTTGTAAAAATATTGCCCGAAATCAAATTGCTCATTGCGGGGGTTGGTGCACCAAAATCAATCAAAATGCTTCAATCCAACAACATTGATGTAATAGAACACTTTGGGCACATCAGCGATTCGATTGCCATTTCAAAGATAATGCTTGCACCCATGCAGATCAGCATTGGCCTTCAAAACAAAATCATTCAAGCAATGGCCATGAAAGTACCATGTATTGTAAGCCAAGCTAGTAACAATGCAATAAAAGCAGCAAATAATGTTTCCATTGTTGAAGCCAACACCCAAGCCGAGTACTCTACTGCGATTATCGAATTATTGAAAAACGGAGAAATGGCAGCCAACATCGGTCAAAAAGGGTATGATTTTGTAAAGGAAAATTTTTCGTGGCCGGCACAAAATGAGTTGTTGGAGGATATGATTTTAAACAGAAATTGAAGGTGAAAAATGTAAAATGGCGGGCACTTCGGACAAGAAGATAGATTATATCATTAATAACCATCTATTTATAACCATAATACCTTTCCATTTTAAACCCGTACATGAATAAAACACTACTTGTTTTCGGAACGCGGCCCGAGCTTATAAAACTGGCATTGGTAATTGAGGAATTCAGAAAACGTGACCAAAGACAAAGCCCATTTATCGTAAACACAAATCAGAATAAGAATTCAGAATGGCACGATTTCGAATATTTCCATGTAGAAATTGATTATCAGCTACAAATGGAAACAACTTTATCTTTATACTTTCACTAAATAATTAAGCATGCAGCCCGATTCACAATTGCTGATTCAATTGGTAAATATGCAAATGCCCTTTGGCAAATACAAAGGCACTGTGCTGTGCAACCTACCGGTTTCGTACCTCGAATGGTTTAACCGCAAGGGTTTCCCCGATGGCAAACTCGGGATGCTGCTGCGCACTATGCACGAAATAAAACTCAATGGGTTGGAAGAATTGCTTGTACCGATAAAAAAAATGAAACCTGCCCAATGAAACCTGCCTCGTTAAGCACACTGAAAAAGGAATTGGCTTTATTG
>CAIRHD010000128.1 GCA_903878265.1 uncultured Bacteroidales bacterium
GAGAGGCTATGAAGCCATGCTTACTTATTACGAGAAAATTGCCCCACATCTTAATGAACCGCTGTATACGAGAACCGTACGTACAGTGGTGTGAGAGGCGCACCCCGTCAGTATTTGCTGGCGGGGCCGTCTACTCGATTATGTGGCGTTATTTGTCAAATTCTATAATTTTTCAAAATCTTTTCGTTTTTTAGATTCAATGAGTATAAGTTTATATTCTTGTGCAAGACTATCACAGCGATTCATTTCAATATTTCTTTCTTCGTGTTTCGAAACTATTGTAAAATCACGAATGGAAGTTGAATTGTCAGCACCCAAGTATTTATCGCCGTCGTACTTGTAAACACAATAAATAGAAGATTTTGCAATTACATTTTTATTCTCCCAAGTTTTTGTTTCATCAATCTTTAAAAGTTGCGATTTGCCAATTAGATCATCATTTGGTCTTTCATTAGTCTCACCGCTCGGTGTCCGCCAAAGTGAATTGTCTACAGATTTGCCATTACCATATTTGGCAATAAATCCTTCTTCAATTTCGTCGTTCTGCGCGCAATCAACTCTTATTAATGTGTCTTGATAAAATGTTAATTTTAAATTGGATATCTCAATATCACCAATGAAATATGTTGAAACTTTAATTGCTTTTAAATTTGGGCAGCCAAATATTCTTCGTTCTAGGATGTCTTTGTTCAAAAAGTTCTCTGTTGTATCGTAGATGGTTTCAGTAATATTAAAAGGTGAAGAATTGTCATACCGCTTATCTTCTTTATTTTCCTTGTTTAACGTTCTGAAAGTTTCTTCATAACTTGATTTGTCTATTATAAAATTGGCTAATCCATGAAGGTCTCTTGCTTCAAAATATCCAATTGTATCTGTCTTGTCGGAAGTTTTAGAATTGTCACTTTTTGATGAATTCTTGCAAGAATTTAGAATTATGAAAAAAACTGTCAATACCGTTAAAAACGCTCTCATGATATATGTTTTAGTTTATTAATTGTGGATTTTCAGAAGAAGTCATAGAAGTCTGGAATTTGGTCTTATAATGCCACATAACGGCTGTGTAAACCTAACCAGTTGTGTTTATTTCGGTATTAGTTGTAACTGGGGCAATTCTTATGTATCTGTATGTCTGTGTAATAATATATTTTAGGTTCATGCGACCAAATTAAAAATTATCCGACAACAAACATGTACAAATGGTTACAAGTGGATAATCATAGAGCGTTGCAAATCATGTTTTGAAAAGTACATCAAAGGTACTTACAGAAATGCTCATAACGACAAATTGATGTAATTTATAATTGTTCTTAACAGGAAAACGCAAACGGAGCCATCCGGCACTGGCTGTGTGGGTGGGGTAGTGAAGAGTGAAGAGTGAACAGTGAATAGTGGTGGTGCTAAGCAGGTTTGGTTTTTTGATGTACCAGGGCTTTAGCGGGAATAACCCAATCAATAAACATATTATGATTGGTTATTGAAGAGGTTTGTACCCGCACTTATCTGAAAATGAGATGAGCGCAAACGAGGGGCTTTCACCCGCACATAAGGAAATAGGGTATGCAAAAAAGGAGAAAAATTATACTGACACGCTTTACGTGAGCGCCATCGGTGAAATTATTTCTTCACCCACGTATCAACTACCTGTAGAAAAGCCCTGATGTCGAGTGGTTTGGTTAAATAATCTTTGGATCCTGCCTGCATCAGTTTTTCGATCTGGTGGGGCATTGCATCAGCACTGATGACCACAACCGGGATTTCCCTGGTTTTTTCGTCAGCGTTCAATACTTTTATCACTTCGAAACCCTGCACATCCGGCAAATCAAGATCAAGAAGAATTAAATCCGGGGCGTATTCGATGGCCAGTGGAACAGTCTGCGCCCCTTTAGCAGTATTCAAAAAACGAATGGCCGACCGGTGATAGAGGAGGATTTGCTCCACCAGTTCGGTGTTGGATGCATTGTCCTCGATGTATAGGATGGTTCCGGTTTTTTCGGTTACCATTGCGAGCGGCACTGATTTGTGTTCGGTTTGCCAAGCCTCGGTTTGCTGATCTTCGCTGTGCGGCAATTCAAACCAGAAAGTACTTCCAACCCCCTGCACGCTATCAACCCCAACACTTCCGCCCATGGCGACAATCAGTTTTTTAACTATCATTAGCCCGAGGCCCGTCCCTTCGATTCTGGTTTTCTCGGCTCCGATCCGTTCGAACGGCATAAAGAGTTTTTCGAAATATTCTGGATTGATTCCTGGCCCTGTATCGCTGACCGATATTCTCACAAATGACATTGCCGGGGCGATTGCCTGCTGTAATTCGGTTTTGATAATCACCGAACCTCCTTCACGGTTGTATTTTATGGCATTGTTGATTAAATTAAGCAACACTTGCTGTAAGCGGTGTGGATCGGCTTTGACAAAAAGCCGGGCCGGATCCATATTTACGAATTCAAGTTTTACATTCATTGCCCGTGCCGATGGATGAACAGTGTCTATTGCTTCCCCAATAATTCTGCTAAGTTGCACCGGAACAAACGTAAGCGGAACCCGGCCCGCTTCTATGCCCGAAATATCTAAAACCTCGTTGATAAGGTTGAGCAGATGCCTGCCGTTGTTCAGGATATGGTTTACGCTTTTGTTATGTTTCGGGCTTAGTTCACCACCCATTTCCATTAATTGTGCAAACCCAAGTATCGAATTCATGGGTGTGCGCAACTCGTGGCTCATACGCGAAAGAAATTCACTCTTGGCAAGGTTAGCTTTTTCGGCTTCGGTTTTTGCTTTAATGAGGGCTACTTCCGCTTGTTTACGTTGAGTGATGTCGCTCAAAGAAGTAACGCGCACAGTTCTTCCTTTATAATGCATCATCCTACCACTTAACATACAAGGGAACGTTGTTCCGTTTTTTCTTATGGCCGTTACTTCGTAAGGTTCTTCAAGGCCTGCGAGCATATTGTCCATTACCATTTTTCTGTCGGCCTCTACAATCCAATCTGTGCCATACCTTCCAATTGCCTCTTGGTTGGTATAACCGAATATTTTTTCAGCCATTTGGTTTTGCTCGATACAAATGCCTTTCTCAGAGAAGAAGATCGAATCAAATGCCGCTTCGCTTAACCCGCGATGCCTCTCTGTGCTTTCTTTCAGATTGTCCTCAGCCTGCTTGCGTTCGGTAATATCCGAAATATAACCATGCCAAAGTATTGTGCCATCAGCTTCGGCTTGTGGCTGGGCGTTACCCGATAGCCAACGTACCGTACCATCATCGAATTTAACCCGATATTCGTGCTTCCATAGTGTGTTGTCTTTTGCCGATGCCTGGATGGAGGCAAGCACGCCATCGGAATCGGCGGGGTGAATCCTTGTAAATATAATTGAAGCGTCATGGGCTGCTTCTTCAGGGCTTACACGGAAAATGTCGCGGATGCCTTTACTGGCAAAAGGGAAACAGACGGTTCCATCGGGCTTCATTTGGAATTGGTACACAACACCCGGAACCCGGTCGGCAATTTTTTCCAACCTGTTCAATGCTTCTTTAAACTGTGCAGTCCTATTATTAACAGTTTTTTCGAGGTTTGTATTCAGTTCAATAATTCTCAGTTCGGCTTGCCTGCGTTGTGACACATCAAGAACAAAAACAGATACACCAACAATTTTCCCTTCGGCATCTTTGACCGGACTATAATAATTATCGTAATAATTTCTGGCAAGTTCTTTCTCCCCATATTCCTCTTCTAAAATAAATGAATCCCCTTTATAAGCCCGATCAAAATTGTTCTTCGCCTTTTCCCGGTCTTCAAGGTTGGAAATCAGATCAACCATGTTCATTCCAGGCTGGATATCAACACCCCAAATCTTTTTCATTGTTTCTTTGTGAGACAATGAAAAATTTGTATAACAATAATTTTTATCAATTGAAAATATCACAATAGCAATTGGGCTTTCTAAAATTGATTGCAGAAATATCAAATCATTACGATATTTTTCCTCGCTTGCCTTCAGCGCTTTTTCTGCCTGTCTGCGTTCGCTGATATCCTTGAAAAAACCTAGTAATTGGGACTTTCCGTTTAATAAGATAAGCGCTCCGCTGATATCAGAATAAAAAATTTCGCCATTCCTTTTTAGGCATTGAATATTTTCGGCAAGAGCTTTTTCCCCGTTCAGCATACTTTCAAACTCAGCAAGGGTATGCCCGAAAGTTTCCAGTGGATGAATGTCGGCAATGCTCATCGTTTTGAATTGTTCCTCTGTAAAGCCGAACGCATGGCATTGAGCCGAATTGGCATAGGTAATCTTCTTTGTTTCCGCATCTGCAATCAATATTCCAAGTGGGCTTCCCTGAAAAATAGAACGGTAACGCTCTTCAGAGGCTTGTAGTTTTTGCTGGGCATGCTTTCGCTCCGTAATATTTTCTTGCATCAAAACAATTTCCTCCGTTATTCCATTGCTGTCAGTTAATGGGAATCCGAGCGCTTTAATAGTAATCGGAATATCCGGAAAGGATGGATCAACATCACGGGCATTGAAATACGAATCAGGAAAGGAAACAACTTCACCGTTTATAATGCGATCGAAATATGTTCCAAATCCTTGCTGTACAAGTTGAGGATCTTGAAATAATGAATATCCCTGGGGCACGACAGCGCCAAAAAGATTCAAGTGAGCTGAATTTGTTTTAATAGTGTAGCCCTCAATATTGAGGATTTGTATCGACATCGGATTTCTATCGATGATGTCCTCTAACTTTTTTTCCACATGCCTGCGTTCGGTAATATCAACAGCGGTTACCATGCACTGCGTCCCATTTTTGGCTACGATGCCCGAGAGATGGACATACAAGCTCTTATTACTTGAAGTGGTCAGGGTTATTTCGCAGGATTCCTTCGTTTTGGTACTAAAGGCTTTTTCCAGAAAAAGAATATAGTCGTGTATGGTATCGGCGGAAACAAAAAAATCAAACTTTGCATTTTGCAAGTACAAGCGTTCTTTGCCCAGCATCATTGCCCCGGTGAGGTTTAATCCGATGATTTCTCCTTTCCTGGAAAGGGTAAAATAGCCGGATGGCGCCAAGTCGTATAATTCGAGATGTTTTTTGGCTGAAGCCACTGCCTCTGATCTTGCTGCCAGTAGCTCCTCATTCTGCATCTTCAGTTCTATCTGGTGTACTTCAAGCTCGTGAGTGAGTTTTAGGGCATGGGCATTTGCAATGATAAGTTCTTCGGCCCGCTTTGCCTTCTCTTCGTTTTGGAAGGCCAGCTCTTTGTTGGCAATTACCAGTTCTTCGGCTCGCTTTGCCTTCTCTTCGTTTTGAAAAGCCAGTTCTTTGTTGGCAATGATTAGTTCTTCGGCCCGCTTTGCCTTCTCTTCGTTTTGAAAAGCCAGCTCTTTGTTGGCAATTACCAGTTCTTCGGCCCGCTTTGCCTTCTCTTCGTTTTGAAAAGCCAGTTCCTCAATAAGCTCCAGTATTTTGGCTTCTGATTTCTTTTTCAGCAAATCTTCGGCCTTTTGGCGAAGGGTTTCGGCTGATGATTTGTTTTCGGTATTTTTATTCATAATATGCGGTTTTTAATCGCGTGTTAGTCTGTGAAGTAACCTTTTCTGCTTGAATTGGTTTTATGGGTATAGTTAGTGTAGTTCGATGATTTCAGATTGACGGGTATCTCATCGACAATGCTCTTAAAAAACTATTACCATTACATTGCTACCAATAATTTTCGATGCTTCTCCGTTTGCTGCTGTTAGCCAAACGCTTGCTGCGTTCCCCAAAAGGCGTTTTCTGCAAAAGGAAAAATGTGGTAAATAAACTCTGATTCGATTTTTTTCATAAGTGTAAATATTTGTAATCGTAAAGGTAAACAAATTTATTACATAGCAAAAGACTCCGCCAAATGTTTTTAAGCCGCTTGTAAATCTTTTATTTACAAGCGACTTTTATTTTAGGTAAGGGTTAGTGCATTTGATTTGAAATATACTTTTGGAACATCAGACATATCCCACAGAGGTTGAGTTCCTTCCGAAGAACACAAAATGAAGAAAAGCCACTAAGCCACAATGACCCAAAGATTCACAAAGCATTGTTAATTAATACTATAAACATATTGAAACTTAGAGGATTAGAGCCTTTGTGGCAAAAAAGACTTCTCTGAGTGGACGCAAGGTTAAGCGGAAAATAATGAGGATTCGTACTTCACTCATTAGAAAATAAGATGAGTGCGGACGGAAGGTGACTTCATCATGATTTCACATTGCATAAGAAAGGAATCCAATGGTTGACACTGCCCAATCCTCGGTAGTTTCGACAAGCTTAACTACCGGGAGATTGACATTTAATAAGGCAAAACCGCACCGATAAATGCCGCTGCGTTGTTATTGAGCATATTCATATCCAATGTATCAATACTTCCGTCGCCATTGATGTCTTCCGGTATATAGCCCGTACCGAAATTAGCTGCCTGATTATCCACAGGTATCATATCCAACGCGTCAACTACGCCATCCTGGTTCACATCGCCTCCAAAAATAACAAAAATCCCATCAATTGCCTTCATATTGTTGCCAAAAGCTTTGGCGGCAATGCTGGTAAAATCATAATTGATATTCAAACCGGAAAAGTTCACAACACTGGCTGAAGTGGTTTGAACCGAGTTGCGGTGTTTAACCGTCAGATAATAGGACCCGGTATAGGTTGAGGGAACGAAAAGGGTTACAACACCTGATGTTGAAAGATCAACATTGCCCGAACTGTAGGCGATTTGTGAATAATTTGCCGCATTATGCAATTCAAGCTGTACTTTATCGGCCACATCGCCGGGAAAATTATCGCCGGATTCGTTTTGGGCTTTGTTCAGCCCTGAGCCATTCCACAGCCCTTCCAAATAGAGCGTTAGAAATAGCTGTTTGGCAAGTCCGGGCAAGGTTTGCAGAAAGCCCTGATTGATGTTGAGTGTACTTCCGCCCAGGCCGTTCACGCTTCCTATCACGGGCTCACCCACCGACCAGGCAAAGTAACCCCCGCTGTATTGGGCTGAACCACCCACGGTATTCACTACATCCGGGCGAATCTGCTGGGCATGAAGCGTTATGCACAACAATAAAATTATTAAAATGCTTAAATTTTTTTTCATGACCAGATAATTTAACTAGTTTTTGATACAACGAACTGAATATCCGAAACTATTACCAGATGTCGTCACAGTGCTGGCATCGCTGCTAAAATACAGGTTTGTACTGTTATTTCCAGATTGACTTGTGCTCCGGTAGTTTCCTTTACTTCCGCGGTTAAGCAGTGAACCATCGCCGTTGTTGAGAAACCCTGCACAATGCAGGAGTAAACCTGAATACCATGGTCCGTTCCAATCAATCCAGTTCCCGACGGCATCCACATTCGTCCATTCAGTTCCTGTTGGCAGGCGCCATCCATTCCCCAATTCAAGGGCACAAGGGTCAACGGTTACCCCGCTAACCACTAACTGGTTATTCCAAATACTATTGGGTGTGCGCGTTACCCCATCATGCTTGTAACCTTGCATTTGGTTATACTGCCAGTACCAACCAGCAGACGCTTCTGTGGCATCATCTTGCGAGGTAGCCTGATGGTCGGCTCCCAGGTTGCTGGTAATCCAGCATTTTGAGATTTCGCCCGGAATATTGTTTACAGTTCCATATACTACTGTTTTATCAACAGGGGCAACCATGCCAATAGTTTTATGATTAATAGTTAAGGTTGAAGTGCCGCAAACAAAATTTGAGGTTGTGAACGAAAAGCCGGTTCCATATTGGGTGCCTAAACAGTTTTTTGCATACGGCCTTACATAATACAAAGTCGCGTAGTTTATACTCCCTATAGTCAAAGTATAAGTTGCAGGTGGAGCACCCAAATATGGCAACACCGAATTTACGGTTGTGGGCAGCGGGCTTGTACTGTAACAAAGGCCACTTTCGTAAAGCGGTTCGCCGCCGAAATCAAGGATATTTACATTGGCAGTTACTGAATTTGCACCCGAACTAACAAGGGTTGATGTGATGTTTACCAAACCACTTGGCGTTGTTGCTTCCGTTTCCATTCCATAAGATGTACCGGCACTATTTGTTGCAAAGGGTCTGAAATAGTAATGGGTTTCGGTTAAAACGCCTGTAATATGGGCAAGCAATTGCCCTGTTCCGTTACCAGTGAACCACACTGTATCACTCGCAACAGTAGGATGGGCAGTGGTTCCCCAGCATACTCCGCTGGCGGTAAGTGGCACCCCTCCATCCCTGGGATTGTCGGAATAAAATGAAACATTGCAAGGTGTAACCACAGGATTATACAGGGCATTCACCTGCGGAAGCTGGGTAGCTCCCCAAGTAGGAACACCGTTGCTGAAAACCAGGACCTGACCATTGGAAGTGGCTGCAGGAACATTCATCCATTTGGTGCCGTTCCAATAAAACATATCGCCGGGGTTAACGCCTGTGGAAACGCCATTGGCGGCATAAAGCGCATAAGGCACCGAAACAAACTGGTTGATTCCGGTAACGGTGTAATTGCTGCCACCATCGGGGTCAATTTCAACTTTCAGGTAATAGGTTGATGCTCCCCAATTGATGATGGTGAAATTACCGCTAACCGCCGTTCCCTTGCCAATTTGTAGTGTAAAAAGGCCGTAAGCGTCCGTGTATCTGTTATGCGTTTCGGAATAAACAACTGTACCCGCCATGCTGCCCGAAAGGATGGAAAGCCGGATATTTACGTGATGGTTGTTCAGAACATTGCTTGCTGCATCCAGTGCCAGACCCTGATAATTGAGGGCCTGGGGTGCCTGGGCAAACAACCTGGTGCTGATAGCGAGGATGCTGATAAACGTAAGGAGTTTTTTCATAAAGATTATTTGTTATAAGTGCTGAAGTTGTTACAAAAAAGAATTGTGTTTCAGATGGGTATAATTCAGATGAATCAAATAAATCAAGTTGTCAATCCCTGATACAGCGGGCAGTAAAACCGTTCGTCTTGAAATTAACGGTCAATAAACTGATGATGCCACTGAACTCGATATACCAACCCATGATAGAACCGTTTGACTCACTGCTCCAGTAGTTTCCGGAGAAGCCACGGTCGAATAGCAAGATATTAAAGGAGCCGGACAGTCTGCCTGCAGCATGTAGTTTAAGGCCAGAGTTCCAAGGCCCGCTCCAGTTTGTCCAGTTTCCGCTTTCATCTACATTTTGCCATTCGATTTTGGTTGGCAAGCGCCAACCACTACCAAGCTCTAAGGTGCATGGGTCGTTGGCAGGCTGCCAGTTTATAGGATCGCCTATATAGTCCATCCATGAGGTTGCTTGGGTGAGGGTTATTCCATCATGTTTATAGCCCTGCTTTTGGCCAAACTGCCAGTACCATCCTGCTGAGGCCTCGGTAGCATCATCAACTGATGAAGCCACATGATCAGCACCCAGGTTGCTTGTAATCCAGCACTTATCGGGTACGCCAGGGATGTTGGTTACAGTTCCATAAAATACATTTTTATCAACTGGGGAAACCATTCCAGAAGTTTTATGTTCCTTATAAATCGATGAAATGCCACATATAAAAAATGAAGTGGTAACTGTGAATTCGCTGCCATAAGAGGTGCCTGAGCAATTTTTTGCGTATGGTCTTACATAATACAAAGTACCACTGCTCAATTCACCTATTGTTATTGCGCAGGAAGCCTGAGAAATACCTGGAAAATGGTCTGAAAAATTTGCCAAAGTGGGCATGGGAACCGTATCGTAACATAGTCCACATTCATAAGGGGCATCGCCACCATTATCTATAATGGTTACTGTAGAAGTTGCAAAATTTGATCCAATTTCTGTAACTGCCGATGTTAAGCCAATTACCCCGTCGGGTAGTGCATAATCAGTTTCCGCTCCATATCCAGTTCCTGTACTATTGGTAGCAAATGGCTTGAAATAATAATGCGTACCGGGTACAAGAGTAGAAATGTGCGCATACAATACGCCAGCGGCATTTTCAGAAAAACAAGCGGTATCGTTGGCTATGGTGGGATTCGGAGTGGTTGACCAGCAAACTCCACGGGCAGTAATAGGTGAACCGCCATCCAAAGGCTTATCGGTAAAAAAAGAAATACCACATGCACCCAGAATAGGATTGCTCAGTGAATTGACCTGTGGCAATTGCGCCCCTCCCCAGGCGGGTATCCCAGTGTTGTAAACCAATACCTGTCCGTTGGAACCTGCCGGTATAACATTCCATCCTGTGCTGTCGTGGTATAGCATTTCGCCAGGGTTTTGCGCCGTATCTACCCCATTGGCAGCACAAAGGGCAAAAGGCACCGACAAAAACTGGCTCACACCAACCAGGTTGTAATTGTAGCCGCCATTAGGATCAATGTCAACCCTGAAATAATAATTGTAATCGCCCCAGCTAATATCCGATAATTGATTTAGCCAGGGTGATCCTTTCCCGATTTGTAGTGTATAGTGGCCGGCGGCATCGGTTGTTACGGAGTGGTTTTCAACAAATTCCAGAAGCCCCCAAGGACTACCCCGGTAAATCATCAACCTAATCCCTAACTGACGGTTGGCCAGCATATTGTTTCCGGCATCCAGTGCCAGCCCCTGGTATCGGATAGCCTGGGGTACCTGGGCATACAAACCGGCACTGATTGCGAGGATGCAGATAAGTGTTAAGAGTCTTTTCATAAAGCGATTCTTAAAGAGTGATGGATATTGTTTTGATAGGAAAATGGACAACAATGGTATTGAAAGCAAGGAATATGGAAATTCATTTTTTTAATGCTGCCAGGGAATTTGGCTTGGCACCTTGAGTACTCGAAGGTGATATTTTGCCCGATTGTTATCATAAAACCATCAGCATAAAAAACGATGCAATATAGTATATTTTCAGGTATTTGATTCTGAAATCCGATAGAATTTTCAAAATTATTATGCAGGTATAAAATTTTGAATGTGATATGTAAACGGATGCCAAACAAGCAGTTAAAACCTGGTAACTTTAACCATTTTAATCCCTACTTTTGCACCCCACATCCATTTTAAAAGGATTTACCCTTGATGAACACAAAAACAGTACTTTCTATTGCATTTGCCCTGCTGAGTTTTGCCGTTTGTAACGCGCAGACCCGCATACTATTTGATGCCACCAAAGCCGAAACCGCAGGCAATGCCGACTGGGTTATTGATGCCGACCTCCATAACCTGGGGTTCGGCAATGGCCCTGCCGTGGTAGGCCAGGGTAGCGAAAGCAACCCACAGCATTTTCCCACACCAGCGCAAAGCGGCGTTTCGGCCTCTACGGCGGAGGGTTTTTGGAAAGGTGGCATCTCGGCCTGGGGCATCGATCTGGCAAAAAAGGGGTATGTGGTTGAAACCTTGCCCTATAACGGCGCAATTACGTATAACAATTCGTCGAACGCGCAGGATTTGTCGCATTACAAAGTGTTTATTGTTTGCGAACCGAATATTATTTTCACCTCCACCGAAAAAACGGCTATCCTTCACTTTGTGCAAAATGGCGGCGGGCTGTTTATGGTATCGGACCACACCATCAGCGATAGGAACAACGATGGCATTGATTCGCCCGAAATATGGAACGATTTGATGACCAATAATTCCGTGATGGTAAATCCGTTTGGAATAGCCTTCGACCTGGCCAATATTTCGCAAACTACCAGCAACGTGGCCAATCTTCCGTTAGATTCGTTGCTGCACGGCCCCATGGGAAATGTTACAGAGGTTATGTGGAGCAACGGCACCACCATGACACTGAATCATACCGCAAACGCGAGCGTAACAGGCATTGTGTATAAAACTGGTTCGTCGGCCACCGGCAGCACCAATGTTATGGTAGCCCATTCCCGATTTGGCGCAGGAAAGGTGGCGGCTATCGGCGACAGTTCCCCTTGCGATGATGGCACCGGCGACACGGGCGACAATTTATACGATGGTTGGATTGCCGATGCAGGCGGCAACCACGAAAAACTGATGATAAACGCCACCATTTGGCTTGCCACGGCAACAAGCAATGTGGGCATAGGCGAGCTACTACCAAGCAACGATGTGCAGCTTTTCCCAAACCCGTTTTCGCAACAGGCACAATTGAGCATTAGTCCAGATATTAATATTAAAAACGGCAGTATTGTAATTATGGATATGAATGGCAGGATAATCAGAAAACTTGAAGTGGGGTCATCGCATTTGAATATCATTGAAAAAAACGGCCTGACAGCAGGAATGTATAAGTACCTGATAATTTCCGAAGACAAATTGGTTGGAAAAGGAAAATTCGTTATTTCAGATTAACAATACATTTTGGCTTTCAAGTACGCTCCCACCATAACATTTGTAACCCGCAGTTGTGTTCAATCTATCAAAGATACAATTAAACGCAATTCCAACCGCAAGTGAACCAAAGTCCACATTGTACTCAGCATTTTATATTTATGCGGCTTTTCAACTTTGTAGCGGTTTTTGGTTGTGGCCTCAAATTAATCCATTTTTTCGAATTTTTTGGTTAGTGGAAGTGCCGGCCTATCAAACCCTTACTTTTGTTTAGATTCTATGTATTGTTTTATCGAATTCTGATTTTTAGCTTCGATCAGTTTCTTGATTTCACCTTTTATAACACATTTGTTAACAGGGTTTTCGCAATATGTGGCCAACAAAATGTAAGCATTCAACTTTAATTCTTCACGGTCGGTGCCTTTTCCTTTTTCGAGGGCGTATTTTGCGAGGCAAACAAAATATAAGCTGTACAATTCGTTGTTGCCATTGGTAATTTTCGAAACGGTTTTGTCGGGCGCAAAAGAGTAGTCGGATGTGCCACCCATCCATTTCATCACAAACTTGGTGGCTTCGCCCCTGTTCAGGTTATCCTTGTCGATAGGCGACGAATACACATAATCGGCGGCTAAAATAACCTGTGGTTCGGCTTTCCGGTATTCCTTGGCAGTGGTAAGTGGTATATAATCGTATTGCGAAGACTTTTGCGAAAAGGCGTTGAAGGACAAAAACAAAAATAGTAGTATGCTCTGGAATTTCATTGGCTTTTGCTTTGAACGGTTTTAATTATCAGATTGAATTGCTGGCAAATATAAATTTTCTTTTACTCACTTGTGGTGCGAACGTTGAAACAAAGATGAACACCGGCCATTCCAAGATTGGCAAGTATTCTGAAAGCCAAAGAACACAACTATTTACCAGTTTTTATCAGAGCTTCAATGTTTTGAAGATGCAGTTCCAGATTTTTTCTTTTCTCCAGATCTTCGGGCTTAGATAGCAATCGGGCTTCCAACTTTAGTTTCATGTTTAATTCGGAATATGACTTAATTTCCTCGTAAGAGAACACATGATGGCCATTTTTAGGGAAGGTGAGCGAATATCCCATTGTTTCGAGTGTTTCGCCTGCAACCTGCTCAAACAAAAGGATATCCATGGAGGAAAGTTCCTTTTTGTACTTATTATAATTGTTTGAGATAACAGGTTTTTCAACATTTTCCCACATCACACCCGAATGCGCCGTTTTATGTGACTCTTCGGAATGGTAATAATCCAAGGCAACAGGATTGTAGTCTGCACCAATAAAGCGGCAGATTTTCTTCAACTCTTTCGCCGGGTTTGCTATCAAATCCTCATACCGTACTTTTAACATGCGGCTGTTGCCAATTTTATCGGCCAACCGAAGCGAAGCTTCCTGCTCGTCCTTCCATTGTTGGGCAATATGATAAATGTGTTTTTCGCCGACAATTGCTTTTTTAAACGATAAGGCAACGTCTCTACCATCGCGGAACAGATGGATATACAGCGGATTAACAGCATTATCTTCAAGCTGATCGGCAAATTTTACATTTGCAAGACTTTTGCAAATCCAAATCCGAGCATTTTCGCTTTCAGCCCTCATTTCGTAAATTACACGGAACACTTCGGTAAGTAAAGGCTGCCGGCAGCGGGCAACAATAACGGAAGTTTGAAGGTTTACGCCTATCCAGGGAACTGGATTAAACTCAATAAGTTTACAAACATCGGCAACCAAACGTGAAAAATTATCGGGATTGGTAAGGTCGTTATATGCTGGAAGCAAAGGGGAAAACCTTTCGAGGATATGAGGTGGATGTGGAGCAGAAACCCCATCGAGCTGGTTTAACATCAGCCGGAGTAGATTTGAACCTGAACGCTGGGTCCCAATCATTTGAACTGGTGTAAAGTGCATAGTTCTCTGTGTTAAAAAATGAGTAGTCCAATTATTCCGGCACCAGGAATCAGAAACACCGGTTCTATTTTATGCCTGATTGCCAGCAGTAAGAATATGCAAAACAGCAATCCCGATTGTATCGAAAAACCATTTCCGTCCATGATATTATAAGCAGCCGCAGCAATCATGCCAATAATGGCGGGCCTCAAACCTGTAAATATTGCAGTAATCGCTACAGAATTCCTGATTCTATCGAAAAAATGGGAACAAGTTATCATTACCAATCCTGGCGGTAGGAATATTGCGACTGTTGCATTTAAAGCACCCCAAAAACCGGCAAGCTTAAAACCTATGAACGTGGCACTAATGAAAATAGGTCCCGGCGTAATCTGTCCCATGGCAATTGCATCGGTAAATTCTTTGGCAGTCAGCCATTTCAACGAATCTACAATTATTTGCTGCATGGCCGGAATTATAACGTATCCGCCGCCAAAAAGGCTGAGGCTCATGCTTGAAAAGGAAAGCAAAATCTTCCGGTGAAGGATAGCCAAATCTGCTAATCCGGAAGGCAATAAAACTGGTAGCATAATGACAATTAAAACACAAGTTGTCATTATTAGTGGAATCAAAAAACCAATCTTAGGGTTTCTGATATTGCTTTTGTGTACACTGTCAAAGCTAAATTCCGCAATTAATTTTTTATGATAAATCAGGTAACCAATTAATCCACTTAGAAACATTATTGTTAATGTTGATATGTAGGCTTTTGAAAGGGCAATAACAATTGCAGAAGTCACAGCGATTAAAATTTGAGGCATATCCGTTATGTTTTTTTTTGCCAATGCAAATGCAACGCTGATGATTATAGCCGCCACTGCTGGCAAAACCCCGGCAAAAAAACGAGTAAACGAAGGGATATTACCATATTTCATATATAAAAACGACAATGCCAACATCAACAAAAACGAAGGTAATACTATTCCAGCCATGCTAACCAATGCCCCACGAATCCCTTTAAGCTTGTAGCCTACAAAAGTTACAACATTAAAAGCCATTGGCCCCGGCAATACCGAAGCCAGCGAAATGCCTTCCAACAGGATTTCATTTCCAAGTATTTTATCCTTATCAACAATTTGTTTTTGTATAACCGAAATTAAGGCCATAAACCCACCCCAGGAGCTTGCCCCTATTTTGAGGAAGGTAAAAAACAGGTATCTTAAGGAAGTGGTTTGGGCGTTTTGCACTAAAAATGAAAGTTTTAAATGTAGTCTTCAACAAGAGCTGCCTATACAGTTTGCTATTCCCTGACAAAATAATTGTTCCAAAATGAAGCAGGAACATACTCAGCCCGGTAAGGGACAAAATAAGAATCAAGTTCCCATAAAATCATGCCTTTTATGTCGGTTACCATTACAGTCCCGGTTTTTGAACTGGTTTGCAAAAGGTTGCCATTGGGTAGCAGATAAGCACTTCCCATCCTTGATGTGTATTTAGCTGGTGGCAAAGTAGCCTTTATGATGGTTTTGGCAGTCATATTTACCGTATCCAAGCGAAACGAAACTGCGCCTGAAACCTTGTTCCACAGCGAGTTGTCGAATACCATAAGGTCGCCATCAGAATTTATATTTACCGAATGTTGAAACGAGAAATAGCTGGTTGTGTCCATTTTGAAATTGCCTTCCTTACCAAGTTTCCACATTATTTTTCCGGTTTTGGCATTCACTTTCCATATCTGATCTTCGATGGCAACCGAAACGAGGTAATTGCCATCCGTATCGAAATTGAGGGAATTAACGTGAAACCTGTCGTAAGCAAATCGTTTGATAAAAGGATCTTTGGCGATATCCCACACATCCCATACCGACCATGTCCAGAGTTCTTTACCGCTTGTATCCATAACCAATATGCCGTCGCCGCCCAAAGTATCCATTCCTGAACCACCATACGGCTTCATATCAACAATTTTTGTGTTTCTTATCAAAGTAACTATATGCCCGTTTTTATCCATTCGCACATCGTGGTGGATAATTTTGTATTTCCCTCCGGCTGCTTTATCCATATCAAGGCGCCAGAGCATTTTGCCGGTGGCATCAATCTCGGCAATACCGGTTCCGCCAGCAAAACCCATTTCGCCCCTACGGATTGGTTTTTCGATGTCGCGAAGTATTTCAGCTTGTTCCTTTGGGGTATCATCGATAACGTCCTTCATGGGCGGCCTCAACATAGCCAGAATTGTGCCTTTGGGCGTAAACGTGGCGGCGCGAACCCCAATATCGTCAACCTGCCAATACCATCTTATTGCTCCTTTTCCATCAACCATGGCAATATAACCTGGCAAACGAGCATTGCACAACATTATGTGGCCTTCGGCTAGCGATGTTTCATCATGCGGGCGTTCGCTGCTTACCCAGTTATGCTCCAGCCATGACGATTGTTTGCGTGTTTGGAACGACAGGACTTTTGAGGATACATTTACCAATCTTTTAATTATAACCTGATACTTATAAGTTGTACTGGTTTCGAGCAGTAAAAGATGGAATGTATGTTTCAATCCATTGGTATTTGAAGCGCTGCGGAACTTTTCGGGCGAACCTTCTTTCCAGAATTTTATCTCAACCGGGGCTTTTTTATCAAGCACAATAACAATGTCCTCCTGAAAGGCGTAATTGTTCGGCGACAGCAGTTCTATGCTTTTGATGGTGATGGAATGTGCATAGTAACTGTAAAAACCGAATCCCAATAGAATAATGCATAAGGAAATTCCGGTTATCCAAAGCAGGGTCGTTTTTTTTGTCATGGATGTAATTATTCAAAAAAGATTAAACGATAGAGGTATTTAAGCATTGAAAAACTGCCGGTAAAAATACAATTTCTACCGGCAGTACTGATAAAACAAAATTAGTTTGTTTGAATTTCGGATAAGATTCTCAGAAATGTTTTATGGCAACCTGTTTGAGTTTTCGGCAGCCATAAACGTATTCTGTAGGGCATCAACCAAAGGATAAGGGAACAATTTCATGGAAGGCTTAACCGATGCAGCCAATCCACGTGAAACCAGGTAATCGTTGCATGTGCTTTCGTATTTGCCAAAACGGATCAAATCGGGACGGCGTTTGTATTCGAATACCAATTCAAATCCGCGCTCATCGAGGATTTTTTGTGCCATAGCTTCTTTAGAGGCAGGAACCGGGAAACCAGCGTCGCCATAAACAGGAGCTCCTGCACGGGCACGGATCTCATTTAAGAAAGGTAGAGCCGCGGATGGGCCTGAAAGTTCATTCTCGATTTCGGCCTTGCATAAAATAATGTCCTCTAAACGTAACACTGGGATTGTGCGGCCATCATAATAGGAGTTTGAAGCCATTTCGTACGAATATTTCTTGGTCGAAACATTCCTAAGCAACAGATTATCAGGAGCGGAAGGAACTGTCTGGCCAGGATCGGGCAATTCATAAATCCTGCCTTCAACACTTTGGCTCTCATAATCGTAGTAGAAGAATTGCTTTCTTGGATCTTGGTCGCTATATTTTCTCCAAAACTCTAGCGAGACAGCATAGTATTGCCATCTGTCAGGTACTTCTTTGCTATCGCTTGGGCCAAAGTGGTTTGCAATTTCCCCGCCATTAAAGCCAGGTTCATGCAAAATGCAGAATATCATTCCTTTATCAAATTTATTGCTTTCGGACCATACATTTTTAAAATCTGCATTTAGCTGATAAACACCTGCCGACCGTTGAGCCAAAACCATATCAATATAGATTTTTGCGTTGGCATAATCGTGCGACCTCATGTAAACCTGTCCTAATAAAGCAGTTGCAGCTCCTTTGCTGGCTCTCGACAAACCGTCGGCAACGCTCCAGGTTTCGGGTAGATTGGCCATTCCGTATTTCAAGTCTTCGATAATCACCTTTTCAACTTCGGTAACCGGTGAAAGAATCATGTCTTTTGTTTCGGCTGGGGCAATAACGCTTGTGATCAAAGGAACCGGTCCCCAGGCATCTGTAAGGTCGCGGTAAGCCAATGCCCTTAGAAAACGGGCCTGTGCAATGATTTGGGATTTCTTGGTTTCATCCATTGAAACCGCATCAATTTTCGAAAGCAACATGTTGGCATTGCTGATTACCTCGTACATATATTGCCAGTTGTACCTGATATAGCGGCTGTTGGCATCATAAGTAAAATTGCTGTGCTTGGTTGGGTCGCCAGCAGCGGTCGAAAATCCCATGTCGGTGGTATAATCAGTGGTCATCACCAGATAACCATTGTAGTACATCCAGCCATCGCCGGCAAAAGGGGCAACATCGGCATAAATACCCGTAAGTGCTGCATTGATGTCGCTTTCGGTGGAATATGCATTTGCTGTTGTAAGGTCGCTATACAATTGGGGTTCTAATTTTGCACACCCAACTGCTAAGGCCATAACTATGATTAATGATATAAATCTCATGTTTTTGTTTTTTAAAATTAACAATTAGTTGCTTGCTTAGAAATTGAGGTTCAATCCAAATGTAAAGGATTTCATGCTCGGATAGGAATTGAAATCGAGGCCAGCACCTGCATTTGCTGTTGTACCAACGCCACCCGTTTCATAAGCCTTGGTATCAACTTCTGGGTCCCAACCGGAATATTTTGTTATAACAATCAGGTTTTCAGCCATGAAGTAAACCCTAAGCGATTGCATATATTTACATTTTGAAGGCAAGGTATAACCAAAAGTAAGGGTTTTCATGCGTAAAAATGAAGCTTTTTCGATGAAGTGTGAGTTGGTGTAACCGCCATATTTTGAGTAGTAGAACCCATTGCGCGGAATATCTGTACCGGTATTGGAGGTAGTCCAGCGACTGAGTGCTTCTTCGGTGCGGTTCCACTCCAGGTTCATGCGGTTCATGTTCAACATATCCTGACCTAAGGATGCATACCAGAAACTTGTTAGATCGAAATTTTTAAATGAGAAAGTATTGGTTAGGCCAACAACAGCTTTTGGATAACCCCTACCAATGATGGTGCGGTCAGCAGATGTGATTTTACCATCGGGAATGCCTGCCGGACCTGAAATATCAGCAAATTTTGGATCGCCTGGCTTAGAGGTGGGTTGTGGGTCATACGTTTCACCAGCTTGCAAAACACCCAAGTATTCATATCCAAACAGCGATCCAAGAGGTTCGCCTTCGCGGATAACGGCAAATGATTCTTCAGATACATTGCCCATTGGCTTTGAAGTACCGAGATAAATGTCCTTCCTATCTGGCAGGCTCAGAATCTTGTTTTTGTTCATCGATAAGCTCAACTTGGTATCCCATTTGAATACCTGGATAAAGTTCCTTGAGGTAAGTTCGATTTCGAATCCTTTGTTTTCCATATCGCCCACATTGCTTATCCCTGATGTAAAACCGGAGTAAAGTGGCAATGATTTTGAAAGCAACAAATCAGTGGTTTTTTTGTAATACAGATCTACGGTTGCCAGCAAGCGCGAATTGAAAAATCCCATATCGAAACCTGTGTTAAATTGCGATGTGGATTCCCAGCCTAGCAGTGGGTTTTCGGGTGTTGACTGGTTTAAGTGGGTTCCGCCGGTATTGGTGGAACCATCGTAAGTTAAATGTGTAGTCGAAACAAGCGCTAATGAAGCATAGTTACCAACTTGGTCGTTGCCAAGAACACCATAACCAGCCCTCCATTTAAGGTTTGAAAAAACGTTCAGGTTTTTAATGAAATTTTCCCGATCCATACGCCATGCCAATGAACCTGAAGGGAAGAACCCTTGCTGATTTTTGGCTCCAAACCTCGATGATTCATCAGAACGAATAGTAAAAGTAGCCAGATACTTGTCGTTATATGAATAATTTAACCTGCCAAAATAGGATCTGAGCATAACCTCTGATTTGGCAGATCTGCGGTCGGTAAGTGTGGAGGCTGCTCCAATGTTATTATACAAATATGCATCGGTCGAAAATCCTTTTACCCCAATATAATTGCTCGATGCAATAGTTTTCTCATAAGCAAGACCTCCCATGATACTGAATGAATGAACTTCCTGAAGAACTTTGGCATACGTTGCCACAGCATCAAAAAGCTGGCGGGTCGATTTGTTATCGGCAGTACTTGCAACTCCGTTATCGATTCCACCTTGATAAGTTGACTTAGGCATGTAGGTGCCGGTAAAGCCATTCCTGATTTCGGCACCACCATTAAACCTGGCGGTAAGACCTTTTATTGGCTCAATTTCGAGATAAAAATTGCCGTTGTATTTATCACTTATCTGGTCGTTTGTGCGGGACACCAAATTTGCCAGTGGGTTATCGCCTTTCCCTCCTGGAGGACGCCCGAATGTTCCATCTTCATTAAAAGGCCTAACAGTTGGGTCGTAAGATAAAATACCCAAAAGAACATTTGATTGAAGAATATTGCCATCATAAATCTGATAATTCGAATTGCCTCTTTGGCCAAACATGGTAACACCGGCTTTAACATAATCGTTGATTTTCTGATCAACATTGATACGGGCCGAGATGCGGGTATAACTGGTATTCTTTAATGTTCCGTCCTGGTTAAAATAACCAACACTTCCCAACATCCTGGTCTTATCGTTTCCGCCCGAAAATTGAAGGTAATAGTCCTGAATTTTGCCGGTCCTTGTGGTTTCGGCAATCCAATCCGTATTAACATCCGACAACATTTGTGTTTGGCTATACACCCCATATTCCTGATCCTGTTGCCCGTCAATTTCACGGTATAGATTGTTTGCCAGCGTCATATAATCTTTTCCGTTCAGCATATTAAACGGACTTTTAATAGTTTGCATGGTAGTAGTTCCCGTGAAGGAAATATGGCTGTCGCCTTGTTTTCCGCGTTTGGTGGTGATAAGGATAACCCCATTTGCACCACGGGCACCATAAATGGCCGAAGCGGAAGCATCCTTCAGGATTTGCATGGATTCAATGTCGTTCGGGTTGATATCGGAACCGCTTGTTGTTGGAAAACCATCTACAACATAAAGAGGCTCGTTGGAACTACTGATGGAATTAAGTCCACGGATCCTAACCGTTGCGCCTTGACCAGGTGCGCTTGAACTTTGAGTAACCACAACACCTGCAGTTTTGCCTTGCAGTGCTTGCGCCGCATTGGTTACAGTACCGCCCAAATTTAGTTGTTTGCTGTTGACCGATGCAATTGCGCCGGTAAGGTCTTTCTTTTTAGAAGTACCATACCCAACCACAATAACTTCATCGAGAAGCTCAGCAGCCTGTACCAAAACAATATTAATCACAGACTGGCTTCCAACAGCAACTTCCTGCATGTTGAAGCCAACAAAAGAGAATTGAAGAACCTGATTATCTGATACTTTAACCGAATATTTTCCGGTAACATCAGATAAAGTTCCAACAGTGGTGCCTTTTACCACTATACTAACTCCAGGCAGTGTTGAGCCGTCCTTGGCATCCGTAACCGTCCCGGTGATGGTCTTCTGGGCTAATACCAATTGCCATGAGCAAAGTATCAGCGCCATAAAAAGTGTAATTTTTTTCATAAGCACTTGGGTTTAATGATTGGTTTGGAGGTTTGGTATCGCGAAAGCAGAAAATCAGCTTTTCAAATACGCTGTAAATATATAAAATATTTTAGTAAGTACGACATCATTATAATATTTTTATACATCTAAGCTGGTTTTA